>JALOBP010000013.1 GCA_023228295.1 Methanoregula sp. | reverse complement strand
TTCTCCTTCATTGCCTTCAGGAAGAGCTTCTGTGTCCTTTCGATTTTTGCTGCTTTTGCCATAATTAGGCCTCCTTGGGCATGAATCCGTACTTGACACGGAGTCCGTGGATGCGCTGGATGTATTCGATGGCTTCTGCATCGTCACGGTAAGCGGATCCTACGAGTGAGTGGTAGATAGTGGTGTTTGCCTTGAGCCACTTGCTGTCCATCGGCTTGCCGACCTTGACTTCTGCGTCGAGGGGCTCTCCGATCTGGTTCTTGACGTACTTGACAACGCCTGCCTTCTTGTCGAGGACACAACGCTGGAGCATGTCGAACATCATTCCGTTCTCATCGAGGCGGAGGGAGTGGCCATGCACAGTTGCACCACGGATACCGCAGAGTGCGGGGTCGAAGAGCTCGGTGTTGACGAGGTCTTTTGCGTACTTCTCAAGGTCTCTTTCACGGCATTCGATGATCTGACGGCCGGACAGGGTACCTGGGTCAATGCCGCGGAAGCGGTATGCCTCGAGGTATGACCTGAGGTAGGGCTGGCAGGGTGCGTTGTACATCGAGTCAGCGAACTGGATGTAGCGGACGCGGTCGCCGGCCTTTGCGCCGTCGGTCGGTGTCACCATCTTGCGGACCGGGCATGCAGGTTCCTGCTGCTCGGAGAGCGGGGGGTGTGCACTTTTGTAGGCTGAGCCGGGTGCACGGTGTCCCATGATCAGGACAATGTCCTTGTCGGTGACATCGCGAAGCTTAGTGAGCTTGTGTGCCGGGTCCATCGCCTTGCGCCTGTTTGCGGCGACGGTAGACGAACCTGCACAATACTGGGGTTTGTATGCCATTATTTAATCACTCCAATGGTTTCTTCTGTTTCACAATTCTCATGACTGACGAAATGACTTCTGCCATCTTCTCGCGCGTGGGGGTCTGACCCCGGGTAACGCCGCTCACAATGGACATGACGGTACCTTTGGTACGGATCCTGTCTTCAGGCGGCATCACGACCGATGTCTTCACGCCCTCCTTTGCGAGGTCCTCGTAATCGACCGGGGACTGGGAAACCACGATTGCCTTCACATCACAAGCCTGAAGGATAAAACGGACCTTGTGAACCACGTGGGAACGTACGTTCCCGTGGTGGAGGATGGCAACCTTGTGTTTCTCAATCTGTGCGATTTCCTTCGGGGTAAGCCCAAAATAAGCGCCGAGGACGCCACCCGCAATCTTGGGTGCATCCGGCGGTACGCCACTTCCGGCATTCAGTACCAGCGTGCTGATACTGTATTCAACGCCTTGTTGTCGGAGGCCTGAGGTGATATCACACACCGGCTTGGTCACGTGGCGGCGTCCGGGAGACATCCCGACCACTATGACATCCGGGTATCGGCATTCAGAGATGGTGCCCCTCTGGGCAAGACCCCCTCCTTTACCCATGCCCATCGCCTCGCGGCAGTCAACAACCTGGGTTACTCGTCCTATCGGCATGATTTATTTTATTCCCTGGAGGATTATCGGTCTGGATTTGCTGTTTGGATCAGCAAGTCCGAGCATTGCCTTGTCCGCATTCGGGCCGTACTTACAGTAATCTGTAAGTGACGGTTCGGTCTTCATGTATCTGCCTTCCTGAATGCGGAAGGTAAAATCTGTAAAAACCGGTTCGATGGCGGTTTGTAGTGCGGGGATCACGTCCTTGTTCTCTAACTCGAGAAGAACGGTGCCAACATGAACCTGAAGGGGAATTTCCTGGTCGCCGACATGGATGTTTTTCCTCATCGGGTGAGGATTGGCCTGTCCTTTTGCCGGCCCATAGGGAATAGTTACCGGCAGGCGGGGTCCGTTCAGGACCATCCGCCGGACACCGGCAACACTCACAACCTTGTTCAGCAGGCGCTCCGTGGTCTCCGGGTTGAGCAACCGCTCGGTGATTATCCTGCACTGCGGGAACGTGGCTTCTGTCATTCGTATCCTGAGGGGCTTAAATGCCCTTTGCTACTGCATTGATCGGCTTCTTGAATGCGTCAAGCTGGCCGAAGGTGTCCTGGTAGATCTTTGAGGTGTGTTCAGGTCCGAACATCTGGGTACCTGCGTCGAGTGCACAGGCTGCAACGATACAGGGCATACCTACACCGGCTGCGTGCCTGGTTACGACGTGGTTACCGTTGAAGATACCGGGGCCACCGCCACCATAGATTGAGTGGCTGAAGAACGAGAAACCGACTGCGACACCCATTGCACGACCGAAGTCGGAGCCTGGGAGACCGGTCTCGTGCTCGAGCAGGTCGTTGAAGTACAACAGGGTTGCTGAGACTGCCTGGGCGAAACGTCCGGCACCACAGTTGACCATGGTTGCTGCAAGGGTACCTGCTGATGCATAGGCGTTCCAGAGCATCGGGTCCTTGGTCTCGTAGAATATGAAGCCGCTCTTGCCCTTCTTGCCTGCCTTGATGACCTTGTCTTCAATGGCACGCTCGACAAGGGACTGCACGACAGTACCAATGGTTCCGGTCTTGCCGTTCTTCTTGACGAGGTCGTAGACGATGTTGTTTGCATTGAGGCCCTGGTACCCGTAGAGAAGGAGCTGTGCCCGCTCAAACGGACCAACTGCGTTACCCATCTCGAACTGTCCTGCCTGTTCGAAAGTTGATGCAAGTGCTGCACCTTGGAATGCATTCCGGTGGGTCATCATAACCGCGTGGTTTGCGGGGATGTTACGGAGTGCGTAGCCGAGACCTTCGTTGAACTGGGGGATGGACAGAATTGAGACAACGTTGCCGCCCTGCATGTCCATAGTCTGCGGGTAGGTACCCCAGACTGCTGCCTTGACGTAGGAACCATCGAACATGTCGACTTTGTACTGTTCAACCAGTGCATAGGTGGTGGCTGCTGCCACTACGGTTGATGCAACATCGTAGGTTGCTGCAGCATCCAGACGGGCAGTTGGAACCTCTACGAGGAGCATCTTGCCGCCGCCGACCTTGGTGATCTTGGTGTTGTCGCCGTCAGTTACCTGAACCATGCTCTTGATCTTGGCTGAGATTGCGTCGCAGTCCTTGACACAGCTGCAGTTCATGCTGCGGCCGAGGATCTGGTTCGACTTGCCGCCGACCTTTCCGGTCTTGAGTGCGTCCTCAATACCGCCAAGGTTGACTGCTACGGTCCTCTTGGTGAGGTCGATAACATTCAGTGCGCCCTTGTTAACAACCGGGCTGATCTTGTCGATGGTGACATTGCTCTTTAAGAGCTTACCCTCATCGTCGTAAAGATCGATAGTGTCTTTGTATTTTGCCATTTGAATTCCTCCAAATTTTAGTTTAACCGCGGTACAATACTGTCGCTGAGAGAGAGCGTGTACTCTTGAGGTACACGAGTAATGAATGAAAGTCGCTATTGCACGTCCCCTAATATGGGACATTCAATAATTCCCAATTTCGCCATATAAGTATTGCTATTTTATCTCGATAACCTGTTCTATAATACCGTCACAATATTAAATAAAAATGAAGCAATATTCAAATACTACATAAATCTCACAATTCATTGTTTTACGCAGTATTACGATTATTAGAAATGGTTTTACAGAATCGTAAATTGTATATATAATTTTTCGATTTTCCTGTGCGCTCTGTATAAAAAATGTGAGGTTGAGGAACAAACCCGGGCGCAGGAATTACACCCGGTGTTTTATTCATTCCCGAACCGATTTGCAGTGCATCGTCTGGCGCGATTAATCTTCATTGAATTTATAAAAATTTAATGGAGAGGAAAATCTCCATACATTACTTGTTCTTGAACTCGGTGATCGGGCTGGGTCCGAGCTCGCGGATCGTGTTGACCACGTCCGTAACAACTGCCCCCCACTTCGCACCTTCAGATGCCGAAACAAAGGTCATCCTGAAGCGGCGGTCGTCAAGGCCGATACTCTTCATTAAGCGCTTGACCATGAACATGCGCTTGGCTGCCTTGTAGTTGCCCTCGAGATAGTGACAGTCACCAAAGTGACAGCCGGAGACGAGGACACCATCGGCACCATCAGCGAATGCCTTGAGTACGAAGAGTGCGTCGATACGGCCCGTGCACATGACACGGACAATCCGGATATCGGGCGGGTACTGGATACGGCCACCCCCGGCAAGGTCTGCACCGGCGTAAGAACACCAGTTGCAGATGATACCCTGGATCTTGGGTTGCCAGATGCCGGGTCCCCGTTCGGGAATTGCGAAGTTACCTGGTGCAGACATTACTGCTCACCTCCGAGCAGAAAAGCATCGATTTGTGCCACGATCTGGGGTGTTGTGAAGTGGTTCATCCAGATTGCGCCACCGGGACAGAAGCCCCCGCAGGTTCCACAGCCTTTACACTTGGCTTCGGTGACCTGCATGACCATACGTCCGTCCTTTTCGACCAGCGAGAGGGCAGAGTAGGGGCAGAGATTGACGCACATGCCGCACCCTGCGCACTTATCTTCGATACAGGATGCGAAATAGGGCTCGAGTTCGACTTCTCCCTTGTGGATCGGGATACTTGCAGCGGATGCTGCACCTTCTGCGGATGCAACGGTGTCAGGGATGTCCTTGGGTCCCTGGCAGACGCCAGCGAGGAAGACCCCGGCAGTGGTTGTACCACATGGGTTAAGCTTCGGGTGAGCCTCAAGCAGCCAGCCGTCCATGGAACAGGAGACACCGAAGAGCTTGCGTGTCCGGTTGGTGTCAGCCGAGGGCTGGACCGCGGATGCGAGCACGACCATGTCGACTTCCATATCGATCGGGCGGTCGAGGAGGGTGTCATCGGTCATGACATGAAGGTTCTTGGTTGCCTTATCCTCAATGATGTTTGCAACACGGCCGCGGATGAACTTCGCGCCCTCATCCTGGATACGGTAGTAGAACTCTTCGTACATCTTACCGAATGAACGGATATCCATGTAGAAGATATACGGAATGCATCCCGGGATCTTCTCGATGATCTGGTGGGCATGTTTCAGCGAGTACATACAACAGAACCGCGAGCAGTAGGGCTTGCCGGTTCCTGTGTTGTCACGTGACCCTGCACAGAGTACAAAGGCGACCCGCATGGGGGTCTGGCCATCGCTCGGGCGGACCAGGTGGCCGCCGGTTGGGCCGGAAGCACAGATGAGCCGCTCAAATTCGAGGCTCGTTATGACGTTCTCGAACCGCTTGTATCCCCACTCTTCTTTCTTCTCTATGGGGAAGATGTCGTATCCGGTTGCAAGGATTGCAGTTCCGATTTTAACCTTGATGAATTCATCTTTCATCTCGAGGTCGATTGCACGCTTCTCGGGACCGCAGGCTGTGACACAGATCCCGCACTTGACACAGGAGTCGAAGTCGATGGTGTAGATAAGGGGAACGACCTGCGGGTGGTTGATATAGATGGCCTTCCGGGGTTTCATGCCCACTTCGAACATGTTGGGCTTGACAACCGGGCAGGCCGTTTCACAGTCACCACAGCCGTTGCAGCCGCCGCCGACAATTCCTTTTGCTTCTGCTTCCTTGGGGGTCATCACACCGCGGGCTTTCTTGCGGATGGTGACATCGAAGTTACCGATGTACCCTTCGACTTCGTGAACCTCTGAGTAGGTGTAGAGCTCGATGTTTTCGTCCCTGCCGACATCCACCATCTTCGGTGTTAAGATACACTGCGAACAGTCGAGAGTCGGGAAGGTCTTGTCGAGCTGGGACATGCGTCCACCAATACTGGTGTCTGCTTCGACGAGGTAGGTCTTGATGCCTGCTGCTGCGAGGTCAAGGGATGCCTGCATGCCGGCAACACCTGCTCCAACGACCATGGCTGCCTTCTCGACCGGCACTGACTTTGGATAGAGGTCCTGGAGGAGTGCTGCCTTTGCTACGGCAATCTTGATGGCATCGATTGCCTTTTCCGTTGATCCAACGCGGTCGTGCATGTGCACCCACGAGTTCTGGTCACGGATGTTTGCCATCTCGAACCGGAACGGATTAAGGCCGCCATCCTTGGTG
The DNA here is from genome assembly GCA_023228295.1 of Methanoregula sp. GTDB lineage: Archaea > Halobacteriota > Methanomicrobia > Methanomicrobiales > Methanospirillaceae > Methanoregula. The sequence goes on along the minus strand of JALOBP010000013.1, from coordinate 35,085 downwards.
GCCGCTCTGAAGGTCGGCTCGTGGAGACGCGGCGTGCAGGCTGCAACAACGATTCCGGTCAGATTGTGATCCTTGATAGCCTTGTGAATGACCGTCTGCCCGGGCATCGAACACATGTACTTGTAGTTGTCAACATAGGCTACATGCGGAATGCTCTTTGAGCTTTCCTGCACGGCGTCGATATCCATTGACCCGGCGATGTTGGTGCCGCAGTGGCAGATGAAGACACCTACGCGTGCCTCCTGCTTGGTTGTGCTGCCAACTGCCGCCGGAGCGGCCGCTGCCTTGGGCTTGGCTGTCGGTGCGGGTGCCTGCTTCTTGACTTCCTGTTTCACGGGAGCTACCTTCTTGATGTCCTCTTTCTTGGACGGGGTTTTCTTGGTGGTTGCTTTCTTCTTTTCTGCCATTTTTACCACCTCACAGTACCTTCTGCAGGAATGGTTCGCAGCTGATCCCGTGGAGATCCAGCCCGAGGTCCTGCGGACTCATTCCCTGTGCAAGGCCGAGGAGTTCAGCGAAGTGAAGAACGGGCAGATTATAGGTTACGCCGAACTTCTCCTGAATCTCAATCTGGCCGCGGTCGAACTGGAGCTGACAGAACGGACAGATATCCGTGAGTGCGTCCACCTTCTCTTCCTGGAGGTTGATCAGCTTCTCATTGGTGATGTCGAGCGCGTGGACGATATCGTACCCGCGGACACCACCGCCGGCACCGCAGCACTGCATCTTGTTACGGTACTCGACTGGTGTTGCACCAAGGGCTGAAACGAGCTCTTCCATCCATGTGGGGTGCTCGGTGTTGAGCATGACTTCCTTCTCAAACTCCCGGTCCTTGTGGGGTTTGACGAGGTGGCAGCCGTAGTGGACGGCAATGCGGGCACCGGTCAGGGGGTTGGTGACGCTGTCGCGGACCTTGTCAACGCCGATGAACTTGTCGTTGTAGAGGAGCTCTGCGGTGTGGTAGACATTGATTGTACCCTTGTACTCCATGTCGACTTCCTTGAGCACTTCGTTGACTGCATCACGGAGGTCCTTGTTATGCTTGAGTTTGTGGTTGACTTCCCAGATCGACTTGTAGCAGCCATTGCAGACAAGGGCTATATCCATCTTCATCTGCTCGGCGAGCACCAGATTCCGTGCCGCCATTGCATAGAATACGGCAAGATCGATCGAACCGAATGCACCTGGTGCAGGACAGCAGCTTGCACCCTTGAGGGGCACGAGCTCGACGCCGAGTTTCTTCATTGCCTTGATGGAGGCGGATTCGACACCGGGATACCGGTTGGGGGCAATGCATCCGAGATAGAATGCGAACTTGTGGTTTGCGCCTGATTCTGACATGTCTTATCCCTCCCTCTCCTTGATGATACGGTCTGCATTGGCCTTGAGGTTATAGTGGTCAATGATCTTCCGGATTCCCGGCATGTACTCCGGGTACATGTGGGTTGTCGGTGGGTCGCGTGTCAAGCCGAGTTTCTCACGGGCTGCACGGTTGACGTCATTGTTTGGTACCCCGTGGCCTGAAGCATAAATTGCTGTAACGGTCTTTAAGAAGTTGACCGGAACGATATCCCTCTTGAAAGCGAGGTTCCTCATGGACATGATGACATCGGTCGGGATGATATCACGCGGGCAGCGGTCCGCACAGCTATAACACGTGGTGCAGAGCCACAGGTCCGGGTCAGTGAGTGCTTCGTTCTCGAGCCCGAGAACTACTCTCCTCATGAACTTACGGATGCGGTAGGTGCTGCGGGGTGCTGACGGGCAGGAACCGGTGCAGGTACCACACTGGTAGCACATGTGGGGGATGGTGCGTGATATGCTCTTCACACTCTTCGTGAATTCAGGGTTAGAGTCATCAGCATAGAATTTCTGGTCGTGGAGTTTCTTCTCCAGCGCTTCCGGGTAACCTTTTATTCGTGCCATGATGATCACGCCTTCTCCATCTGTTTGAGGTTGACCTGACCGGTGATTTCCTCTTTCACCTTGGATGTTCTGGTGGTGCAGAGTTTTGCCTTGATCTTCTTGAACAGGTCGGTCTCGGTTCCCTTCATGTGGACATCAGTCCTTGTAAGGACAATGATATCTTCACCAGGGCATGCATTGACACAGGCACCGCAGAAGATACAATAATCCTTGTTGACGGCAATGTTTGCCTCGATGCTATCCCTCTTCATCTCTGCTGAGGGGACCGGGCTTGGCAGGTAAATCGCATTTGCCGGGCAGATATCTGCACAGGTCGAGCATCCGCCGGGGCATTTTTCAGCATGGAACTCGATATCGCCTTCAAAAATCTTCTCAACTGTGATTGCCTCGGTCGGGCAGTTGATTGCACACCATCTGCAGGTGCAGCAGTTGTCCTTCTCGATGCTGACTTTACCGTCGATCTTGTCGGAGATGATCTCGCGTTCGACCGTGATGCACTCCTCGGGGCATGCCTCAACGCATACCTTGCAGGCATCACACTTGGTCTCGTCCCAGATTACGTCTCCCTCGACCTTGCCGGTCTCAGCCGTGAACGTCTTGTGTTTCACGACGATTGCCGGGCAGAGTGCCCCGCAGAGGCCACAGAGGGAGCATTTCTCCTTGTCGACAGTAAATGTCGTCTTGGTCTTCATTGCGGCTGCCTTGGCTTTCGCACCAGCGACCGGTCCCTTGTAGGTTCCTTCGTATGCGGGAACGTTACGGTCGATTGCGTCACGCGGGCATACCTCTTCACAGATGGTACACTTGACGCACTTCTCGTCATCGATCTCCGCTTTCATATCGTATTGCGGGAACCCTTCCTTCTCAAGGATTGGGAGTCTCTCCTGTCCATCCACCTTCAATGTCATTGCATTGAACGGGCACATGATGACACAGACACCGCAGTATGAACACTTGGTCTCGTCAACATCGATCGGGGCTGCATAATTAATTGCACCCCGCCTCGATGCACCGACAAGCCCGAGGACAATAGCCTCCTCGGGGCAAGCGTCAACGCAAATGCCGCATCCCGTGCAGGTCTCTGCATTGAGTATCAGGTTATTGACGTTCTGGAGGAGCTTCTGCTCCATCACAACGTTAACACCGTCTTTCTTTTTGGAAAACTTGGGAAACAATGCCATGAATTAACCCTCACGCTGTTTCTTATTGCATATTTGTCACTGTATTGTATTCCGGGTTTATACTGAGTATATATCCGGGGCACCAACAGGACATGCAACCACACAATTATTACAGCCAGTACAACGTTTTTTTGTTATGTGCACTGCAAATGCCATTCGTTTTTCGCACCAGCTATGATCGATTCTGAAAATCGACTAACAAAAAGTGGTATAAGAATATAGATAAATGTTCTGAAATTTATCGGGAACAAAGCGGTAAAATATTCTCGTTTCTTTTATTTTTGTTTAAATAGTTTTTAAATGAGTTAATTAGGTTAAGTGTACTTTTTCATATAATTTTCATGCGCTATGGAATACCTTAATCCGGTATTTTTTTACCGGAAATCAAATTAGAAAATTTATTCAACCACCATCATGGTACCTTTGTAGTACCGGAGGTTATAGTATGGAAATCAACGGCGTTACTATTGATAATACCTACGCAGAGGCATTCCCTACATGGGTCTGTCGTATCATCATCACTGCGGTTACACAGGAATGGGCACTGAAAGCAGCAACCGAGGCAACCGGTTTTGCAACATCAGCAATTGGCTGCCCGTGCGAGGCAGGAATCGAGAGCGAGGTCCCGGCAAGCGAGACCCCCGACGGACGGCCGGGTGTCGCCATCCTGATCTGTGCTGGCAAGAAGAAACTCAAAGAACAGGTCGTTGAGCGCCTGGCAGAATGTGTCCTGACCGCACCGACCACGGCAGTCTTTAACGGAATCACCGATGCCGAGGAAAAGATCCCGGTCAAGCTTCACTTCTTCGGTGACGGGTATGAATACCAGAAGGAAGTCGGAGGCCGAAAGTGCTGGGTCATCCCAATCATGAACGGAGAATATGTCGGCGAGGAAGAGTTCGGTATCGTCAAAGGTGTTGCCGGTGGTAACTTCTTTGTCATGGGTGAGAACCAGATGGCCGCTCTCATGGGTGCACAGGCAGCATCGGATGCGATCGCGGGTGTTAAGGGTGTCATCACCAGTTTCCCCGGTGGTATTGTTGCAAGCGGTTCCAAGGTTGGCAGCCTGAAGTACAAGTTCATGGTTGCTTCAACGAATGAGAAGTACTGCCCGACACTCCGCGAGAAGGTTGCGGACAGCAAGATTCCCGCGGGCATCAAGGCCGTATATGAGATTGTTATTGACGGTATTGACGAGAAGTCGGTTGCAGCAGCAATGGCAGCCGGTGTTAAAGCAGCAGCAATGGTGCCCGGGGTGAAATTTATATCCGCCGGTAACTTTGGCGGCACGCTTGGCCCCTTCAAGATCGAGCTCCACAAAATCCTCTAACTTTTTTATCAGAAATTTTCTCAAATAGATCTCTATAAATAGAGTTATTGCCGATAATCTTGCTAACGAAATTTTCGGCGATAACATGATCACCCTTACTCCAGACGATGTAAAGCAAAAGTTCGGACCGCTTTTTGCCCAGAAATTTCTCGTGATGGTTGATGAACGGGCCGGTACTGCCGAGATCCATGAACAGTGTCGTGTCCGGGGAACGATCGAATGGGATGCAATGAACCGGCGGCGTGCCGGGGGTGCAGTCAGCAGGTGTGAGGTTGAAGGCACCTCTATGACAATCCATGCCCGTCTGGGGAAATACCCGGTGAATTTTGGTTCAGCCGCGGGGGATATTGGGGGCCAGGCCCTGGAATCAGTTGAGGTATTTGGTGACGAGATTATCACGACATGGGTCGGTATAGCTGGTGCTGGTGTAGGGGTTGCGGCCTGCCTCCCGCAGGCTCCGGGTGTCATCCGCTCTGAGTATCCCACCGAGAATGACCTTAACGTTGGCGGTGCACGTACAAACCATGTCCGTATAATTTCCCCACGCTACGAGAAGATCTGTATCGGTATTGATGATACGGACACCAAGACCGAAGGGGCTACGTGGGTGATGGCCCTGAAATGCGTGGAATCCTGCAGGATCGAGGGTGTCGAGTTCCTGAACATGCGGCTCGTCCAGCTCAACCCGGCCGTGCCGAATAAGACGACAAACTGTGTCAGTTCGGCGCTGAACTTTGCGGTCATACCCGGTAAGATCCCGCAGCTGCTGGAAGCTGTCCGGGCGTTTGTTGAGAAAAATACGTTCTCCAAAGATACTGGGATCGCCTGCTATCACGGGATCGCGGGTTTTAATGATGCACCGGTTGCCCGTAAGGTCAAGACAGAGATCATGACCCGGGAGGTGGCTGAACGTGAGGCAGAAGCGCTGGGAATTGAGTTCCTTGACCGTAATGTCGGCAAGGGAAGAATAGGTGCCCTTGGTGCCGTCGTCTGGGGTAACAGGGGAACCGAAGCGGCAGGTCTGTATGGAGAACATCTCTGAACCTTACGTGATCCACTACCCGCGGATTGTCGCGGTTGCGGACGAATCCGGTGGGAACGTTGAATTAATCGAGTTCTTCGATTGCATCGGGGGTGCCATGTGGTCGAAGTGTCATTACGCACAGAGCCCGATTGTTAAAGATGTCAGATGTTTGGGATCCACCATGCGGTATGTACTGAAGACCGGGACCGTTGAACTTGCGCTTGAAGGTTCCCGGTTCCCGGCCGGTATTTCCGCATGCACTGTGGACGGTTATGAGATTAGTGTATCCTACATCGGCATGGGTGGCGGGGGTGTTGGTGCAGCATCCTGCCGCTCTGATGCAGCCGGCGTCCTGCGGAGCAGGAGCGATCCTGCTGGCGGGGGAAAAGTTGCAGGTGCCACCATCTGGCTCCCCCGCATGCACCGGGTGCTGATTGGGGTTGACGACACGGACACCCCCGATGAGGGGGCAACGTGGACACTCGTCCATAACATCGCCCGGGCAGTTGAGGATGAGCGCTCCGTACCTGTCTCATACCATTGTCCAGCTCTTCCCGGTACCCTACAGGACAAAGAACTGTGTTGGGCTTGTTGCAGAGTTTGCAACAAACGACCCGGAAGGTCTTATTGCGCGGTTCCATCAATTGCTGGAAAAATACACCCTTTCGAAGAAGACCGGCATGGCGGCCTATACCGGTTTTGCTCCCTCAGAAAAACTGCTCGCATACGGCAGAAAGGTTAAGCGGGGAGAGGTGGATGCCCACCTGGTGGACTCGATACAGGATCCCGGACTCCGTATTGTCATGAATGGTCGGGGTATTGTCGGGGCAGTTGCCGCGATTCCCTTCTTTACCAGATATGAGGAGGCGCTGGAACTATGCAGTGGAAAGAACTGAAAAGTCGGCTGCTGGCAGCCGGATCAGTCAATCTTGTGGGAGTACCGGCAGAGCAGTTCATTGCCCGTTCTGCAGCAGGTCCGGGAGCCGGTGGCCGAGGGGCGGTTTTCTTTGGCATGGGGACCCACCGTGTAAAACTTGTGCTCGATCCATTCAGCCCCATCGAGATCTCCCACCGGGGGAATGGCATCGTCGACCTCTACTTTGAGGGAAATCTGATCCCTGGCAGGTTGCTGGAGCCCGGGTTCCATTGTCCCGACCAAGCATTCATCACGGTGACCGGGAGCTGCATATTCAAATGCAGGTACTGTTCCGTGCCGAAGACCGGTGGCAGGCGTAAGTCGATCGATGAGATTATTGGGATGATAGAGTCAGTACGCCACCGCATTCATGCGATCTCGATTACAAGCGGGGTCATGGAAAGCATCGATGAGGAGGAAGCATATGTCCTCGACGTAGTGAAGCATCTGGCATTCTTCAATCTCCCGATAGGTGTTTCAATCTATCCCACTGAAAATACCCCGGAACATCTGAAAGAACTGGATGTTACCGAAGTGAAATTCAATATCGAGGCTGCAACGCCGGAACTGTTTGCAAAGATGTGTCCGGGGCTTGATTATAACTGCATCTGGCAGGTGCTTGACCAATCGGTCGAGCTCTTCGGGAAGAACCGAGTCTTCTCGAATGTTATCATTGGCCTTGGAGAGACTGATGCGGAACTGGAAGCATGTATCCGGAAACTGACTGCCCACGGTGTGATCCCCGTCCTGCGGCCGCTCAACCCGGTAGCCGAACTTGCCGGGACTCCCCGTCCATCTGCTGAACGGCTGAAAAAATTCTTTGCTATCCATGAGCAGGCCCTTGAGGCAGCGGAACTTGATGCCGGTCTGGCACAGACCATGTGTACGAATTGTGCCGGCTGTGATCTCGTGCCCGGGAGGGACGAATGAAAGGTATTGATGTAATAACCGAAGCATTGCAGGCCTGTACCGACCGACAGTATACCGTACCAGGCTTCCCGGTTACCGATCTGGGCGCACGCTTGAATGCGGAAATGGTAATTAATGAAAAGACTGCCCTGGAATATGCACTTGGCGATTCACTTGAAGGTCGGAGGGCAGCGGTGATCATCAAGAATGTCGGCGTCAATGCCTGCGCCGATCCCCTGCTTCAGGCAACGGCCCAGGGACTAATCGGGGGTGTTGTTCTGGTGGCCGGTGACGACCCCGATGCGGAGGGATCGCAGACTTCTCAGGACTCAAGGTATTACGGGGAGCTTGCAGAACTTCCGGTCATTGAACCCGGTGCTGAGAGTTGTTATGCCGGCGTGGTGGCAGCCCTTGAGGCCTCAGAGCACTTCTCCCGTATTGCCATGCTACGGCTCACCCCCCCCCTGCTGGATGCCGAGGTGGAGCACATTCCCGTGAAGCCAAAGGAGGGGAAGGGTCGACTCTCGGAGCGGAGCTGGACCCAGAACGGACGGGTGACTGCGGCAGAGGAGATCTATCGTACCATGTTTGCCTGGTCATCGGAATCTCCCCTCAACCGCTGGAACGGTGAACCTGCCGGTGCTGGCCCCTCCCCCGGGAAGACCCGGATCGTGACCGTGAATCCCCTGCCGTCGCAGGCAACGGGCATTCGGGACGTGCGGGAGTACGGGAGGACGTTTATCCGTGACCACCGCGGAGTCCAGCCCCCGGTGCCACAGAATCGCCCCCAGTCCCTGGAAGACCGTGGCTATTACAAGACGTTCTGCACCAACTGCCTGTTCAAAGGGATGATGGATATCTTAAAAGAGCGGAACATGTCCCTCATCTGCGATGCAGGATGCTCAGTGCTCGGTATGACTTCACCGTACGAACTCGGCGTAGCCAGTTACGGAATGGGAGCCAGCATCGCAGTGGCTGCACGGAGTACAAAGGTTGCCCTGATCGGGGATTACGCGCTCCTCCATTCCGGCCTGAACGCTCTCATCGACGTATACGAGAAACAGCTTCCGATGCTCTGCATCGTCATGAACAATAACTGTACGGCAATGACCGGCAAACAGCCGGCGTACAACCCGCTCCCGTACCTGCAATGGGCGGACCCGGTGATCTGCCCTGCTGAAGATGTAGCGACACTCGAACGCGAGCTCGTGGTAACTGACAGGCCACGAACACTCATTGTAACCGGGACCTGTCCGGAGGGATGCAACCATGAAATCGTTGAATATTGAGATCTGCGATGTGACTTTAAGAGACGGGGAACAGACGCCGGGTGTCTCGTTCTCTTGTCAGGAAAAGGTGGAGATCGCCACCAAACTGGATGAGATCGGGATCGAGATGATCGAGGCCGGCTTCCCTGCGGTCTCTGCTAACGAGAAGCAGTGCGTGAAGACGATTGCAAACCTCGGGCTTGATGCCAGGATCTGCGGTTTCTGCCGGGCGCGGGAACCTGATATCCAGACTGCGATTGATTGCGATGTCGATCTGGTGAGCATCTTCATCCCAACCTCCGAGCTCCATGTCCGGATCAAGTTCAAAAAACCCCGGGAACAGGTGCTCGAGGATTCCTTAAACATGATCGATTATGCTTGCGACCATGGAGTGCAGGTCCGGTTCGCTGCTGAAGATGCGTCACGGACTGACGTCTCCTTCTTAAAAGAAGTCTATAAACGGGCTGGCGATCACGGTGCCGTACTGTTAAGTTTTGCCGATACCGTGGGCTGTCTCATCCCCTCCGAGATGCAGCGGATCATGGCTGAACTTGTATCTTCTGTCAATAAACCGCTCTGCGCCCACTGCCACAATGATCTGGGCTGTGCCGTGGCCAATACTCTCACTGCAGCAGAGGCAGGTGCCTTCCAGCTTCACACGACCGTAAATGGGATCGGTGAACGGGCAGGGAATGCATCATTGGAAGAACTCCTCGTTGCCCTGCGGATGAAGAAGGGAATTGACTGCTATGATCTCTCTCACCTCACTGAACTCTCGCATCTGGTGGAGACGTATTCCGGTGTCCCCCTGCCCCGAAACAAACCAGTGACCGGCGAACTTGCATTTTCTCACGAGAGTGGTATCCACATTGCAGCTATTCTCGAAGACCCTGCAACGTACGAATATTTCACCCCTGAAATGGTGGGGAGTGAACGACATTTTATCCTCGGCAAACATACCGGGAAAAAAGCGCTTGAGCACGTGATCGCATCGCTAGGCTGCGATCTCTCGGAAAACAAGTCTGTCGGGTACTTGACCTTGTCAAGGATCACAGTGAGCACAAGTGCAATGTCACGCCGGAAGTATTGCGAAAACTTATTCGTAATGTAATGGAATCCCCCTCATGAGTACTTTGTCTGAAAGAATTCTCGGTGCACCCCACGGTAACTATGTTGATCGCAAAGTCGACCGGGCCTATGTCTGTGATGGTACCGGGATGCTGACCCTTGAGACCTGGAAACGGATGGGGGCCGCCCGGCTCTCGGATGCTTCCCGCCTCCACGTCTTCTTTGACCATATCGTGCCGGCCAACAACAGTACGACCGCAACACTCCAGCATGAACTCCGGGAATTTGCCTGCAACTCGTCGCTGACACTCTCTGATATCGGAGGAGGCATCTGTCACCAGGTCATGAGCGAAGGCATCGTTCTGCCGGGGGAGGTCGTCGTTGGTGCGGATTCCCATAGTTGCACGTCGGGGGCTTTCGGGGCGTTTTCTACCGGTGTCGGTGCAACGGATATGGCAGCGATCTGGCTGACTGGTGAGACCTGGTTCCGGGTCCCTGACTCGATCGCGATCCATCTCTCCGGATCCCTCCGCGGAGGCGCAGAGGCAAAGGACCTTGCACTCTCCTATGTGAACCGGCTCTGGATGGATGGCGGCACTTACTGTGCGCTTGAGTTTATCGGGGAAGGAGTTAAGACCCTTCAGATGGATGAGCGCCTTACGCTCTGCAACATGGCCGTTGAGACCGGGGCAAAGACCGGAATGTTCTATGCGGATGACATTACCGTGCAGTACCTGGCCGCAAAAGGGCAGACCGTAAGACCTCAGGTACCGGAAACCTGTACCTATATCCGCAACCTTGAACTTGACCTCGGTGACATCGTCCCGGTGGTCGCGGTCCCTCACCGGGTTGATACGATAAAACCGGTGCAGGACCTCGCCGGTCTCCCGCTCGACCAGGTATTTGTGGGCACGTGCACGAACGGGCGATATTCGGACCTTGTACGTTTTGCAAAGATTGTGAAGGGCAGGAAGGTTGCCGTGCGGACAATCATTGTGCCGGCCTCGCGGCAGGTACTTTCAGAAGCAGTAAGGACCGGCATCCTTGCAGACCTTGTCGATGCGGGGTGCACGATTGGCACGCCGGGCTGCGGCCCCTGCCTCGGGGCACACATGGGCGTGCTGGGTGAGGGAGAAGTCTGTCTCTCCACGGCAAACCGGAACTTCCGGAACCGGATGGGTGTAGGCGGCGAGATCTATTTGTCCTCTGTGGCAACCGCAGCCGCGAGTTCTCTCACCGGTGAGATTACGGAACCGGAGGTGGCATGATGCAGGGCATCGGTCATGCGGTCTGTCTCGGGCAGGATATCGATACCGACCTTGTTATCGCAGGACGTTACCTGCGGACCAAGGATCACAGCCAGTGGGTTGCCCACGTCTTTGAGGATCTCGACACGTCAATTGCTCCACGGCTCAAGGGAGCAGTGATCGTTGCCGGAAAGAACTTCGGCTGCGGATCATCACGGGAACAGGCGGCTATTGCGCTACGGGAGGCCGGGGTTGTTGCCGTTATCGCCCCCACATTCGCCCGGATCTTCTTCCGGAACGCGATCAATATCGGTCTTCCGGCCATCGAATGCAACATTACCTGTACTGAAGGCCAGAAGATCCGGTTTAACCTTGCAGACGGATGGGTTGAAGCGGAAGGGAAACAGTATCCGATCCGGCCCCTCTCCCCGCGGATGCAGGAGATCCTTGCTGCCGGCGGGCTTGTGAACTACTGGAAGGCCCGCTCATGATCTTTCCCGAGCACTGCAAGTATGTGGGTCACGCGTCCACAAAACCCTGCGATGACAAGGTCTACTTCATGAGCCGTTACCTTCTGCGAGACACTCAAGGGGGCCATGAGGTACTGGAAGTTACACTTGACCAAAACGAGAAGGGTATGATGCGGAATCTCCTCTCTTCACGGGTACTGGCATCCGATGACGAAGTGTACCGCTACCCGGAGAAAGTAAACCTCCATAACCGCACCCGGCTTGTTGAACTTGCCCTTGATACGGGTTACCGGTGCACGATTTTCACCGGGCCTGACGAGCACCAGACATTTGTGCTTGACCCCGACCTGTCAGGGTTCCTGAAGATCCATATCTATGATGTCAGTCCGCCCCGGCCCGGTCTCTCGTCATGTATACGGGAGCTTGAGGCAGCCGGGATGTTTGGTGATCTCTCCATTCAGTTCTGCCATCATGTGCGGGATCTCACCGAGGTCCATGCGGATGTGTTCCCGTGCCGGGCTGCCGGGTTTGAAAAGACCCTTGACGCCGATGCCATGCAGGGTGGCGAGCAGGTCGCAGGCTGCCTGACTGCCTCACAGTTCTATACCGAGTGTTACGGCAGCGATTTCCATCTTGTCAATATCTGTCCTCTCGAATGCGTCACGGAAGAGCCGTTCATCACCCGCTGCTGCCGGTCCGAGCGGGAAGGTATCCATGCATGGAACGGACATACCGGTGCTGTCGTGCACTGGGGTGCAGACCCGGTGAAGATCTACGAGGCGGTCCGGGATCTCGCCCTCCGTTGGAGGGCACGATGACCCGGATTGCTGTGGTGGATGGCGACGGGATCGGTCATGAAGTGATACCGGTCGCACGGAAGGTACTCGCCCTGTTGCACCCTGAGTACGAGTATATTTCCGTGGACGTGGGGTACCGGAAATGGGAAGAGACCGGCTGCCCCTGTGCCGACCGGGACCTTGCAGCCCTCAAAACCTCCGATGCGATCCTCTTTGGTGCGATAACCACGCCCCCCATGAAGGATTACCAGAGTGTGGTGCTCCGGATCCGCAAGTCCCTTGACCTGTACGCGAACCTGCGCCCGATACGGGGTGACGGGTTTGACATCATGATCGTGCGGGAGAACACCGAAGGGCTCTATTCCGGCATTGAGGAGGCCACGCCGGACCGGGCAACGACGCTCCGGGTGGTGAGCCGGGCAGGAACCGAGCGGATAGCCCGGACTGCCATCCGGCTGGCAAAAGAGCGGGACGGCCTGCTGACTATCGGGCATAAAGCCAATGTCATCAAGTCCGATGTCTTTTTCCGGGATATCTGCATTACAGAATCGAAAGCTGCCGGGATCCTGTATAATGATAAGTTCATCGATGCACTCTCGCTGGACCTTATTCAGCATCCTAAAAATTACAACGTTGTTGTCACTACTAACATGTTTGGGGACATCCTTTCTGATGTTGCGGCCTACCTTGTCGGGGGTCTTGGCCTCGTGCCCAGCGCCAACATCGGAGATGAGTATGCGTTGTTTGAACCGGTACATGGCAGTGCCCCGGATATTGCCGGCAGGAATATTGCAAATCCCATTGCAGCAGTCCGGAGTGTAGCAATGCTCCTTGATTATCTTGGTGATCGTGCAGGATCCGGGAGGATTGAAACGGCCATACGTACGCTCATTGCACAACGGATCTGCACCCGGGATCTCGGTGGATCGCACGGAACACGGGAATTTGGCGATGCAATAATTGCTGAACTCTCCAGGAACTCGTGAAACTCCGTTTTCACGAGGCCTTGGTAATTCAGTTACCCTGGGGCCGCCCCGGGGATTTGGGGGAAGGTACAGGTCTCACGCAATGTCAGACACCCTGCAATCAGTTTGAGATTCGGTTGTGCTGAATGTTCTTCGTACTGCGTGGAAAGATTTTCTGTAAAAGGGTTGAACCGGGTGTTTGAATTGAGACCCGGTCCAGTAGCAGCCATATCCCGGGGAGAAAATTTTTCTATAATCCCGGTGATGTGAACGGAAAGTTTTACGGGATATATTCCCGGAGTTTCTTTACCTGTTCAAGGCGATGCCGTGCTTCCTCTTTTTTTTCCTGTTCGATATGATCCATAATTTTGGCGATTGGTTTTGAGAGCGAATAGATCTTTACGGGTCTACCTTTGCTCATCGCCTTGCTCTCCCGGTTCTTCAGCCAGTCTCGTTCGTACATATAATTCATGGCAATACTGACTTCCGGCTGACGGAGGTCCGTCCCCCGTTCGATATCACGCGATGTTGCCTCATCGGTGTTGGCAAGGAAAACCAGTACCTTGGCAACCGTTCTTCGCATGCCAATTTCAATGAGGAGGTTAACAAACTCCTCTTCACGTTCTGTAAAGTAGGTAACACTCTGCGTTCTCATGATTCACATCCGCATATGTGTTAAATAATACTTCTAGTATTGAAATCTACTGGTCCAGAACACACTATTGTGCCCGTTTTCTATTACTCGAGGTAATATCCATACATGCCCAATGAACCTCCATCCCAAAATATTTAAAAAGAATCCGCTCCGTCTATCGTACCCTGCGGTATCCCGCGCGGGCGAAAATCCGATTGACCTCCAGTTCCCATCTATGCTCATCCATAGTATCCGGCAGATGGTATTCGGCCCTCCAGATCGCGTGAACTAGAGGATTTGTTGTCGTGAAATACCGGGTTCTATCCATAATCCCTCCCGCCCACCGGCTTTCGGCATCAAGAACCCGGATGCGATATCAGGAAGTACTGCCGGCATAGTCCGGTTGCGAATGATGGACGGTACATATGGCCCTTCCAGGCCTGCTCCATTGAGAGCGGGCAATGGAGGTCTTGGGGCTTGTTGTAAAAAAGAGGTCCTGCTTTTCTGGGTCCAGCCTCACATCCCGCACCCCCATGGTAGCTGAATACCAGCTCTGGAACCCGGTATCCCCGGTCTGTTCCCGGATGCTGATGATCTCCCTCATTGTGCGGCAACACTTCCCGCATATCCGGCATTGTAACGCCATCCTCTACACACCGTTGCTTCAACCTGCATCTCTGTGATGAACCATCAAGCCACATCCTCGCGGGGTCCATTACATAAACCCCTCTGCGGTTTATTGCCGGTTTTCTCTTAAAAAAAATTACTGATCAATTGTGTAGCCTATTCAAGATCACTACAACGATTACTCTGGTCAGAAGTATGGAGGTATCGGGGTTGATCTGTTAGGACCTGCAGCAATACCGCTGCTCATCCTCGTTGCCAGAATAGTCGAGAAGTGTCTTGAGACGGTCCGGAATATCGATATCAACCGCGGCCATGCAAACCTTTCCGCCTGGATTGGCATTGCCAAGACCGGTATCTGGCTTCTCTCCACGGGGCTGTTCCTGACCAATCTCATGGATTTCTGGAACCTGTTCGCCTACCTTACAGGATATGGCATTGGTACCCTGCTAGGTATGGAGATTGAGCGTATGATCTCGCTTGGGCATGTGATAGTCCGGCTCATCACTCCTGAAGATCCGCAGCCGATGATCTCGGAACTCTCCACGCTCGGTTTCGGCATGCCCGGATTGAGGGTTCCGGCAGTTTCTCATCCACAGTTAGTATAATCTTCATGATCGTACCCCGCACGGAACTGGGCCGCCTGCTGGGAATTCTCTCAAACCCGTACCCCGATATCCTCTATACGGTCGAGGATGTCCGGAATATGAAAGAGGGGGCTCTGATCTTCCATAAAGATGCAAGGGCCAGGATTTTTGGCTTCTTTGGAATGTAACGCCCGTTGTTTTTTTTTATTGTGATCAATCCAAAGGTCTATTACTCTGCCATCCTGATCATCCAGCAGAGACCGGATATGAAGAATACAGCGGTGAATTCTGGCACGGGGCTCATCCCCCTCTTCAGCGCAGAGTCGGGAAAGGTCGAAGATCTTCCCCTTATCCAAATGACGGACGTGGAATGGAGGGCCCGCCTCACGCCCGGGCAGTTTGATGTGGCACGGAAGAAGGGAACCGAGTATGCATTCACCGGAAAATATCATGCCTGCAAAGAACCCGGCATTTACCGCTGTGTCTGTTGCGGGACGGACCTGTTCTCCTCAACAACGAAATTTGATTCCGGTACCGGCTGGCCCAGTTTCTTTGCACCGGTCTCCCCGCTGAATATCCGGACGCAGGCTGATAGTGGCGGGGGGATGATTCGGACAGAAGTGCTCTGCGCCCGGTGCGGGGCACACCTTGGCCATGTCTTTGATGACGGACCCGCTCCAACCGGCAAACGCTACTGCATGAACTCGGCCGCCCTGGATTTCCACAAAACCCGCTGATCTCCGGCCCGGCATAGCACAGGAAACCCACGCTAGAGGAATTTTTGCGTCATGCGCATCGGATACCCCTGCATCAACCGCACAATCGGCTGCATACCATCAAAGACCTTCCGGCTGGCCTCATACTCTGACGAGCGGCTCCGGGCAACCGTTGCTGCCAACCTGGCCTGCTTACAAAAGATTCTTCAATTCAACGTGGAGCACGGCCTCCTCTTTCTCCGGATCACTTCCAATATTGTCCCGTTTGCCTCCCACAAGATCTGCACCTTTCCATGGCAGGAGCATTTTTCCGATATATTACGGGAACTGGGGGACTATTGCCGGCATCATGGGTTTCGAATCTCGATGCACCCGGACCAGTTTGTCCTCCTCAACGCGCCGGACGCGGGAGTGCTTGAGCGGAGTATTGCCGAACTAGCATACCAGACCGCGGTTCTCGACCTGATGGGCCTTGACCGGGCTACAAAAGTGCAGATCCATATCGGGGGCGTGTATGGCGACAAGGCTGCAAGCATGGACCGATTTGTGGAAAATTACACCCGGCTGGATCCTGCGATCCAAGCGCGCCTTGTCATCGAGAATGATGAACGGCTTTACTCCGTTGCCGACTGTCGTGCAATTCACGATCGCACGGGTATTCCGGTCATCCTCGATACCTTTCACCACGCCCTGAATAATCAAGGGGAACCCC
Source organism: Methanoregula sp. (assembly GCA_023228295.1). Taxonomy (GTDB): domain Archaea; phylum Halobacteriota; class Methanomicrobia; order Methanomicrobiales; family Methanospirillaceae; genus Methanoregula. The sequence continues at coordinate 18,711 of JALOBP010000013.1, read as the reverse complement.
TCGCGGATGTCCTATCAGTCCTGACGAAAACCTGGAACAACAACGATGGTTTACCTATGGTGGATTACAGTTCGCAGCAGGAAGGAAAGCGTGCGGGTGCGCACGTGGAGCATATCGTACCGGAGGACTTTTGCCAATTTCTTGACAATTCACGGCTGTATGATTTCGATATCATGCTCGAGATTAAGGACAAGGAGAAGAGTGCGACCCTGGCTCTTGAACTTGCAGCAGGGGATCCTCGGATCGTTACCCGGGTTGGATAGCAAATTATTCTCCCTGGTCCTTGGATGACCGGTTGGGGGGCGGTTATCCAAAAAAACCGGCCACGCCCGTCATTTTTCGTTCAGGGACTGAATCGTCATGCTTATCTGCCGGAAAAACCCGTTCCCGATCATGAACCGATGCTCGATTATTCTGTTCTGCACCCTTACGGTCTTCATGGTCATCGCATGCGGGTGCACAAGCCCGTCTGCCCCCGCACAACCTGCACCAGCACTCGTACCAGCCTCCGTTGCCCCGTCACCGCAGGCACAGGCCGCCAGTACCGCAGGTTCCCTGACACTAAACGTGGGATCCCTCTCCCCCGGGTCACCACTCCCGGATATCTATACCTGTAAGGGGGCAAGCGAATCTCCCGGCGTATCCTGGGATGGCATTCCAACGGCAACAAAGAGCCTTGTTCTCATCCTCGATGATCCTGATGCCCCGGCAGGCACGTTCACCCACTGGATCCTGTACAATATTCCCCCGCTAAAAGGCAGCCTTTCCCCGGCACAGTCCAATGCAAAGGTGCTCGCAAACGGCGCCCAGCAGGGGGATACCAGTGCCGGATCCCGGGGCTATTACCCGGCCTGCCCCCCGATCGGGACAACCCACCGGTACGTGTTCCGGCTCTATGCCGTGGACATGGACATCACCCAGCCTACGGCTGACCGGGACTCGATTGACTGGGCATTGACCGGCCATACGCTCGCAAAGACAGAGATGGCGACAACTGTAACGCGGTGATCGCCGGCAGATCGCGGGACGGGGGCTGGCCGGGAAACGATAAAATCCCGACCTTTTTTTTTATTCCAGTGTCCGCCGGAATGTTACAATCCCAAGGGCAATGGAGAGTGCCGAAAAGATCAGCAGGGCGAAAAGATCCATCCCGATTACTTCGATCCCCTGCCCCCGCAGGATGATACTCCGGAGAGCATCGACCGCATAATACTCGGGATTGATGACCGTGATCCAGCGCAGCCAGTCCGGCATACCAATGGTCGGGTAGAAAGCCCCGCTGGTCATGAAGAGGATGAGGCTGAAGAACGCTGCTACGGATGAATACTCCTGCTGGTTCGTGAACCGTGAGGCGATCGAGACCATCAGGCTCGTGACGCCCATGCTGGTGATAAGGAGCACGAGGAGAATAAGGAAGAAATCCTCCACGCTCTGGATGAGGATGCCGGTGATAAGTATAGCCACCATGAAGATGACAAAGCCGGAAAAGAATGCCCTGACGGTACCGCTTGCAATCATGCCCAGAATGATGCTCGACCGTTTGACCGGTGTAACGAGATACCCCTCAACAATCCCGACTTCCCGGTCCTTGATAAGCGCAATTCCCCCGCCGAACATGGTGGTCATGAAGATAGCCATCACGATGACGCCGACCCCGAAGAACTGGATGTACTTGATATCCCCGTAAATCTTGTTGACGGCAATCAGGTTTCTGACACCAGTCAGGGCGATGACGGACCTCACGCCAGACTCGATAAGGGTCGGGGTGACATAATCCGAGCTGTCGACATACAACCGGACCGCGCTCTCCGGAGCAATGGGTGACGGGAAAACCACGACTCCCTTGATCCTCCCGTCCCTGAGTTCGCGTTTGGCTTTTTCCTCGTCATTGTAGACCGTGAGATCGAATGTGCGGGGGGAATCGCGCTGGGCAAGGTTGCCGAGTGCCTCGGTTGCTATCGTAAACAGCGGGGTGTTAGTGGTAAAGGGTTCTTCCTGCACCACGCCGAGCGGGATGTGGGTAATAGTCCCGCCCATGGCATTGCCGAATATGACGAGATACATGATCGGCATGAAGAGAGTCATGATTATGACAAACGGGTTGCTCAAGAATTTCTTGAAATCCCGCTTGAAGATCGCAAGGGCCCCCCGGATCATCGCGGATGCCCCCGGCCATTGGCATTCACATTCCCGTTGCCCCCGCCGCTCAGATCTTTACCGGTGAGATAGATGAACACGTCCTCAAGCGATGGCGGACGGATCGAGATCGAGGTCATGGGGAGACCATATTTCTCAAAGACCGCAACAATGCCCGGCAGCACCCTGCTCCCGTTCTGGGCAGTGATTATCAGTTTCTGGTCTTTGTACTCGACTGTGTGGATAAGGCCGCTTGCGCGGAGCTCGCTGATGGCACTATCGTTGATCTCAGCCACTCCAATCTCGATAAGGTCCCCGGCAGGGATCAGCCGCCGCAGGTTGTCGGTTGTATCCAGCGAGATGAGTTTTCCCTTGTCGACAAAAGCGATCCGGTTGCAGAGTCTCTCCGCCTCGTCCATATAATGCGTTGTCAGGATGATGGTGGTCTCCTCCTCGTTGAGACTGGCGATCTGCTGCCAGACTTCCCGCCTTGCTTCCGGGTCGAGCCCGATCGTTGGCTCATCAAGGAACAGAATGAGAGGGTGGTGGATGAAGGCCCGGACGATCTCGAGTTTTCTCCGCATCCCCCCCGAGAAGGTCCCGACCGGCATATAAGCGCGGTCGGACAGGTCTGTCATCCTGAGGAGTTCCCAGATCCGGTTGTCGAGCATCGAGTCCGGAACATTCACGAGTTTGCCGTAAAACTCGAGGTTGTCGTAGGCAGTGAGCTCGAGATCGAGCGTGCTGTTCTGGGGGCAGACTCCGATGATGCCTCTGACCTGTTCGGGGTATTTTGTTATCTCAAAATTGTTTAAAAACGCGGTACCTGTGGTGGGCTGGAGGAGGGTGGTGAGGATCCGGATCAGGGTACTCTTACCCGCCCCGTTGGGGCCAAGAAGCCCGAATATCTCGCCCCGCATCACGTCAAACGAGATATCATCGACAGCAGTAACCGTTTTGGTTTTGCTCTGGAACGTTTTGGTAACATGGTCGATGACGATGATCCGGTCTGCCGGCCGTGACGAATTGTCGCTCCCGCCCCCGGTGGCCGGATCCGATGTGTCCAATACACCCGGCCGATCACGTGTCATCCCGCACGCTCCAGTTTCAAAAAAATCCGCTGCAGATCATCAAGAGTTGCAGATAGCTGTTGCAGGTCCAGATCGTCCAGGCCGGAGAGCAGCGCACTCACATCGCCTTTGTAGATCTCAAATGCCTGCCGGAGATACTCCTTTCCCTCTGGTGTGATGGCGAGATTGATGACTCTCCGGTCCTTCGGATCATTACAACGTTCGGCCCACCCGTTCGCAATCAAGGTATCGGCAAGTGTTGTCATTGAGGGTTTTGAGATATACAGGCGCCTGCCAATCTCCGACATGGAAAGTGGTCCTGATTTCACCAGCAGGCCAAGCACCCGGTACTGCGCAATCCGGATGCCGGAGATCCCCGGACCGGTCTTCAGGATATGCCGGTGATACAATAGCATCAGCGCCAGAAGGCCGTCTGCAACCCTGTCCTGAATATCGTCAGCCATAGCATTTCATTGATCCTCTGATTAGTTCATGGAAATAATAGTTCTTTTCATGAACTATTCGGAAACCGAACATCTTTTTCGATTTACCCTTCCCTAAATCTCCCGAATCAATGTCTGATGTGCCTGCAAAGTTTATCATCTCCGTTGTTCTTCATTATTGCAGACAATCAATCTGACTACAGGGAGGAACGATCATGATATCGCTCCGGTTTTACCGGATATATGACATTGGGCGGGAGATCGATCTCGACTGGCTTGAAAAGGCGCTTGCCCTGAATTACTTCACGGCACGGACGAGTTTTGTGCGGGTGAAGCCGAAGTCGATCATGCTCGAGGATCCACCGCTGATGATCCAGATGCACCCGATCCGGGTCGAGCGGGACGGAAAGCAGTATGAGTTCTCGGTTCAGGCACGGGTCTTTGATATCGGTGCTATCAGTTTCTGTTTTGTGTACGAGAATCCTGATGCTGACATAAATACCCTTGAGGAGATCGCATTTCTTTTTGCGGGCCAGGAAGGGCTCTCGGATTTCTATGTGCAGTATCTCAAGACCCTTGGCGAGATCGTCCGTCCGCACATCAAGAATTTTGCTATCGACCCGGATTTCTTCGAGGACTACTCGATTTACGTTACCGATCGTCGTAACGATGCAGTAGACCCGGTTCCCCTCCTGATTGGTGAGAAGGCGAATATATCCGCCCAGATGCGCGAAGAGATCATCAAGAACTCGCTCAGCTACACAACAGACGACCTCGCTATCCTGTCATGGGACTCGGCCCTCCTCTGCAACCCCGAGAGCCCGGCCGATCTTCTCGACCTGATCGAGTTTGCCAATGTGCAGGTGCTGGAACTCCGGTATTATGACCGGGAACTGACCCGGGAGATGGAGAAGATGTATGACGAGATCGAGCATGCCGACCGGCTCTCGTCCTTCCGCAGGAGCCGTCAGTACCATGCGATCATGGTGAAGCTCATGGAGACCTCGGCCGGGATCTCCGAGACCATCGAGAAGGTTGACAACCTCATCAAGGTCACCGAGGATGTCTATTATGCCCGTGTTTATGCCACGGCATTAAAAGTGCTCCGGAGCCACCAGTGGAGCGAGAGCGTCAGCCGGAAGATCGAGGTGATCCAGGAAAATTACTCCATGCTCTCGGATGAAGTGAGGATCCAGCACTCGAATTTCCTCGAATGGATCATCATCATCCTGATCGCCATGGAGTTCGTGTTTGCTATCTGGCAGGCGATTGGGAAATAAGACCGCAGGTCATGGTGTTCGAATGTTTCCAGTGCGGGGAGTGCTGTGCACACCTCGGGCTAGTCCATAGTATCGAAAAAGAGTATGGGTACTATCGCTACCGTATCCACAACAAGTATACCAATGAGGATACTCTGGTCACTGTTGACCCCGACAAGCACGCGTTGTTCGATGACAAGACGATCTTTGAAAAAATTCCCTTGGCCTGCCCGTTCTTCCGTTACCAGCCCGGAAGCGATCTGGCCTTCTGCACAGTGCATCACACCCGCCCGGAGATCTGCCGGGATTACCAGTGCTGGCGCCTGCTCATATTGAATCCCCGCGGGCGGCGGGTAGGAAAGATCCCGCATATACGGTCGCTTGTCTCCGATGATCCACTTCTGAACCGGATTTGGGAGGATTGCGTTGAACACCATAATGAACCGGATGACCGGCGCTGGGAAGATGCGATGATCACAACCCTTACCCGGGCAGGCTACACGGTCCGAAGATAACATCCTTGCCCGGGAAATTTCTGCCGACGGCCATTGAACTCCGGCCATCGCTCTATTGAACCGTAGTCATCCTCCCAATTTATACCCTGTTCCGGTCCTGTTTAGTTTAGTAAAACTCCAGATGAATGCCCCGCCATCTGTTGGCGGTATGGGCTTGTAGTGCCGGAGTTTATGGATGGCAGATTATGGCTGAAGTGATCCTCTATTCACAGGAAAAACACCCGCAGTGCGAAGAACTAAAAGGGGCCCTTCACAAAGAGGGTGTCCAGTACCTTGAGATCAATATCCGGAACCCGGAAGCGGTCAGCGAACTCAGGGAGAACGGTTGTACTGCCCTCGAACCGCCCGTTATTGGAGTGCGCAGCGAGAACCGTATCCATAATGTCCTGACCAATGACGACCTGTTCTGGGACGGTGCCCTGATCCGCGAGGCGGTGCTCGACCTTGCAGGCCAGGCGTCACCTACCATTTCCTGATTTTACCCACCCTTTGTATCCTCCCTGACATTTAATTGCCGCTCCAGAATATGTCAGTACTCGCCACATCCCCCCGGATGATTACTTTCTCCCTGCACGGTTCCGTGTTTAAATGGGCTGTGACAGACAGACAATACAGGACATGATCGGCAAGAGTGCGTATCTCCGGCAATTGACGGCATTGACGATGCCTATGCAGTCGGTTCCCCTGGATAAGGAACTGACCGGTAGTTCCCCGCCATCGGTTTTTATCGGGAGCTGGAACTATCCGCACGTCTATGCCGGCCCGCTTGTCACACCCCTGCACGGGGATACGGCGATAATGGATACTCCCGAGAGCTGGATTACTGAAAACAAGACGCAGGAAGAGATCATCGGGTACCGTCTCGGTCTTGTGAGGGGCAAGCGGATGGTTGACGCCTCTGATCTTGACACACGGTTCGTGGAACAGCTCCAGGAGATCTCCCTCTCCACCTCATCGGTCGAGAGCGATGTGGCGTTCAGCAGCGCACCGGTCGGCACCACGTTCTCTGAAGAACATACCCCTTTTGGTCCCAGCGCGGAGATCGAACGGTTCGAGACCAGTGCCGGGCGCTGGAACCGGAACCTTGAATCTGTCTTTTACGATACAGACCTCCCCGCTGCCGATGCCGTGATGGGCCTGCACAAACAGGGTGTGCCGTTCTCGAATATCCAGAAAGCGTTCTCCGTAGGGACGATGGGCAGGAGCAAGGGACGGCATCTTGTCCCGACCCGCTGGTCGATCACCGCCTGCGACACCACCATCGGCGACCGGCTCCTTATGGATGTGAAAAAGAACACGGTGATCGATACGTGGCGGGTGCACGAGTTTTCAAGCCTCCACAACAACTATGCCGTGCTCCTCATGCCGACCGGGTGGCAGTATGAATGGTCGGAGGCGTTCCTCCGTGTCATCGGGAACGAGGAGCTGGTCTTCTCGGATCATGAAGGCCGGAAGAAAAAGACAACATACTCTCATCTTGGCGGCTGCTATTACTCCTGCAAGATGGCGGTGCTGGAAGCGCTGGCACGGCAACAGGAGCAGGCGGGGGCGATCATCCTCCGGGAGGCCCACAAGGGCTACGTTCCAATGGGGGTCTTCAATGTCCGGGAGAATGTCCGGAATGCCATGAACCAGCCGGCATCAGAGTTTGAGGACATCCGTTCGGCTCTTGCGCATATCGGGAATACGTTTACCCTTCCCGTCCGGCGTTTCATTGAAGAAGGCGAGCTTCTCCGGACAATGATCCGCCAGCGCCAGTGTACCCTTTCGGACTTTTCAGGACCTGGAGATACGAGATGATGTCGATCCCCCGCACAAATCCCGCAATGACATCCCTGCCATCATCGCAGGATACCCGCCCGGAACGGATCATCCTCCATGTTGATATGGACAGTTTCTATGCCTCCGTGGAGGTCCAGCGGCGGCCGGAACTTCGGGGCAAACCGGTTGTCATCGGCTCCGACCCCAAAGAGGGAAAGGGTCGCGGTGTTGCCTGTACCTGCTCCTACGAAGCCCGGGCGTTTGGCATCAGGTCCGCGATGCCGGTCTCGCAGGCATATGTTCTCTGCCCGCATGCAATATTCCTCCCCCCGGATTTTGATTATTATTCCCGGATTTCCGGCGGGATCATGGAGTTGCTCAGATCAACGGGGTTCCGTTTCCTTCAGGTGAGCATCGATGAGGCGTATCTCGATCTCAGCCCCTGCGGCTCGTTCGGGGCAGCGGTATCGCTGGCCGGCCAAATCCGGGAAGATCTCCAGTCTCGTTTTGGACTTACCTGTTCGATCGGGATTGCCCCGGGAAAGACCGTGGCAAAGATCGCATCGGACTTTCACAAACCCAACGGGCTGACCGTAGTGGAACCCGGAGACATCCGGGCGTTTCTTGCACCCCTGCCTGTAAACAAAATTCCCGGTGTCGGGAAGAAAGCCGAATTACACCTTCTCGAACTGGGAATCCGGACTGTTGGAGATCTTGCCGCTACTGATATCCAGGTGCTGCTCGGCCGGTTCGGCCGCGGGGCAGTCTCCCTCCATGCGCTGGCGCTGGGAAACGATACCGCCGAACTTGAGGAGTATGATGGGATTAAATCCCTGTCCCGCGAGACTACATTTGATTCTGATACGGATGATCCGGCCCGCCTTATGTCCAGCCTGAATGCTCTTGCGGTTGCAGTGCACCAGGCTCTGGAAGATGAACACTGTCGTTGTCGGACCGTGACGGTCAAGATCCGGTACCAGGGTTTTGTCACCCGTACCAAATCCCGGACACTCCTCCATATGACCGGCAATGCAGAACCGATCCGGGCCTGTTCGCAGGAGCTCCTGCGGGAGATGTATGACGGAAGAAAGGTCCGGCTTGTCGGCATCCGGCTCTCCTCCTGTGAGAAACCGGACCCGTGCCAGATGACCCTAGGGATATGAGGAGGCCCGTATCGCAGGAACGGCACGGTTATGAATGTTGATTACCTTTGAAGGCGGATATCTCCCGGACACGCTGAAGTCCGCGATGTCCGGGTCTTCCGGCAAAGCATGACGAGGCGGACGAGAGATACCATGCAACGGCTCCGGTTTAAAAAAATTGATGCGTTCGTGTATAGCGGTTCTGGCGGGAATCCCGCGGGCTGCATCTACCTTGACAGGCCAGATGCAATCTCACCGGACCAGATGCAGCAGATCGCCCGCGAGATGGCCGGGTGCGTCAGCGAGGTTGTCTATGTGTACCGGGAGAATGATATCGTCACCCTCCGGTTCTTCTCCTCTGAATGCGAGGTTGCATTCTGCGGCCATGGTACCGTAGCTGCCATGAATGACCTGATAAAATACGATCCCGATCTCCTGCGAAATCCCATCATCAGTATCCATATCGGGGACCGGCAGATCCTTATCCGGAACACGATCGCAGAAGAAGATGCGGTCTTCGTCAGCGCACCCCTGTTATCAACCCCGAAAACTGAAATAGATCCGGACGCTGTTGCTGCAGCCCTGAAACTCCCGCCCGGGGAGATTGTCAGCCCAGGTGGGATCACGGTCATCAGTGCCGGCCTTGTTACGCTTATTGTCCCCCTGCATTCACTAGCTGCCCTGCTTGCCACCCGTCCCGACCAGCAGCACCTTAAAGAGTTCTGCATCCGTCACGGTATTGAGATCGTCCTTGTCCACACCGCAGAAGTCTCAACCGATGGCGCTGCTTACCGCACGCGGGTGTTTGCACCGGCCTTTGGCTATCTCGAAGACCCTGCCACGGGATCCGGTAATGCAGCATTGGGATATCATCTCCTGGCGAGCGGAGCATGGGACGGGAAGATGATCCGGATCGAACAGGGCAGGAGCCGCGACCATCCCAATATCATACGACTGGTCAGCGATGCGTCGGAAAAACAGCGGACCGTCTTCTTTGGCGGGAACGCGGTCGTCCGGATTGAAGGTGAATATCTCTTACAGTAATGTGTTGTCTCACCCTTTTTTTTTGGCATGTGCAGCAAACCATGCCTCGATGTCCTCCGGCTCAACGGTGAACGCCGTGATACCTTCCGCCAATCGGCTGAGTTCCCCTGAGTTCTCGATGGAGATCACATACCTGCCCTCTTCAAGGATCCGTGCAGCCAGTTCCTGTGCGATCCTCTCGTTCCCTTCCCGGAACGCCGGGTATGCAACAAGGGAGAACAGGGTAAGAGCCGCCCGGGGGATTGGATCGGTAAGGAGATTTACCCGGAAGACCAGTTCGTGAAGATTTGCCTCGGAGATGATCCGGCTGTCGCCACCGTCCCGTGCGATGACCTCCGCATGGACGGCAATAATCCGGTCAACCGTGAGATCCTGCATGAGGATCAGATTATGTTCTGCACGGATGCAAACATTGCGGTTTTTTACGAATCAGATGATCAAATTATTCCATCAGACGTTCAATATGCAGGAACCCCCTCGTAGCAAAAATAACTATCTTGATATCCTGAGCGGGAACACGTTGTAATCATCAATGGCGGGTGATTCAGCATGAACGGGATGAACCTTAACCTCTTTGACCGGATGAACGATACGGAGAAACGCCAGTATGTTGAGTTCCTGCTCTGGCATTACCGCGTTGTGGATGCGTTCTGGTTCATCAACATCTCCGGGCAGTATGGACAGCCGGTTGCAGAGAAGATCAACGAGCAGGTCTGGGGGAAGGTTGCCGGCATGGCGGCAAAGGACCTTGTCCGCAGGTTTGACATCACCGAGAAAGGACTGGCCGGCTTTGTAAAAGCCCTTCATCATTTCCCGTGGGCGATGATCGTAGGCTACACCATCATCGAAAAGGAGGGCGAAGTGTTCATCGAAGTCCCGTCGTGCCCTACCCAGGAAGCCCGGCTCAGACGGGGGGACGGGGAATATGTCTGCCGCGAGATGCACCGGGCTGAGTTCACCTCGTTTGCCCGTGAGATCGATCCCCGCATCCGTGTGGAATGCGAGTTTGCCCCGCCGGATCCCCACCCGGAAGGGATGTTCTGTCGCTGGCGGTTTACCCTTCAGGAATAATCCCTGAATCTGGTTTTAATTACGGAGAATCATGGACACCACACAACTCCTTGTCATCGGAACAGGGTATGCCTGTCTGAACGTACTCGCCTTTGGCGCGTTCGCCCGTGACAAGCTCAAAGCAAAAGCCAGCACATGGAGGACTCCGGAAACCACGCTCCTGATCCTTGCGGCACTCGGGCCTTTTGGTGCTGTTGCAGCAATGAAGGTGTTCCGGCACAAGACCCGGCAGGTAAAATTTTACCTTGTCCCTCTCTTCGCGGTCCTGCATGCGGTATTGATCATCTGGCTATGGCCCCGGATCTTCGGGTAAGGATCCACGGGGATGTTCCGGTAATTTTGTAAAAAATTGCAGGACGCGATAGAATCTTTATTGTGGACAAACCCTACCGGTTTATTACCGGGCTTTTCCATATCTTTCTTACATGCGGACCAACAGGCATCAGTATTTTCTCGACCTTGCAACCCGGTGCGCCAACCAGGGCACCTGCCTCCGGCGGAACTTTGGCGCCATCATCGTCGATGAGTTCAATACCATCGTCTCCACGGGCTACACCGGCGCCCCCCGCAAGCAGATGGACTGCACCGAACTCAACCGCTGCTGGCGAAAGGAACACAATATTCCCTCCGGCTCCAACTACGAGCGGTGCCGGAGTGTCCATGCCGAGATGAACTCCCTCCTCCAGGCCGGAAAAAATGCCCGGGGCTGCACCCTCTACCTTGCCGGGTTCGATGTGGAGACCAACGGGATCACCCAGATCTGGCCCTGCTTCCTCTGTTCAAAGATGATCGTGAACAGCGGGATTGCAAATGTGATTATGAAAACCGGGCCGGAGAGTTACAAGGAAATGGACCCTATGGTCCTCTACCAGATGCGCAGCCGCGAATCGCTGGGTGAAGACACAAAATAATCAACAGCAGATTCGCGGGGCTGGAATCCCCCCACTCTTTTTGTCCTGCCGGTTGCGGGAAATGAAATTGCCGGATGCTGGTATTCTGGCATGGACCCTGCGGAGATTATCCCCGATACCAAGCATTCGCTCGATAAAAACATCACAGGAAAGGAAAAATTAAAAAGATTATGAAATTAGAACCGGGGTTTCCGGTGCTTCGGGAGGCAGTCACGGCAATATACCGGGCGGCCTTCGGTCGGCTTGAACGGAACTTCGCATTCTTTTCCGCAGTCTGAACAGGTGCATTTTGTCATTTCACGCGGGCCGCCGAAGTCTCTGGGACCCCTGCTGCCACCATAATTATTCGATCCGAACATGGTTTTTACTCATACAGTCTTATGTATAACTGTGCTACAATAGTCGCTGTAAGAGTATAATAAGCAGTCTGTTGGGACCCTGCAAAAATGGCAGGGTCCGGCCGGTTAGTCCCCTGCCCGCTCCACCGCCCTGTCGGCTATGATACCGGCGGGAATGACCATGGCAGGGATGATAAGGTAACGCAGCCCGATTTCGGCAGCATACGCCCCGGGTGCCATGCCCAGCAGTCCAACAAGCACTATGAGGTCAAGTGCCCAGTTCATTGCAAGCCAGACTGCGCCCGTGATCACGGCCTCGCGTGTATATGGTTGTGTGGCGCGCGAAAAGTACCAGACCATGATGACTGCGGCTGTCAGGGATGCAATAACGATCATGAGGGATTTAAACAGCGCGATATCGAGGAGGGGCGCCCCGTCCCTCCCGTAGAGCGGCACCGCGGCAAGGAAGGGGACGAGCCAGGTGAGAAATCCTGCGATGACCCGCCGCCCCCATGGCGAACCGGCTATCAGACCTGTCATAGAATGGTGTTTCCCGGCCCGAAATATCAAAGGATTTGCTCTGCCCCGCGGCAGAGTTTGCTGGCCGGTACCTCATACGTTGTTCCGGATCTCGTTGTAGAGTACGACAAGCGAGAGACTGATCAGGTTCAGGGTTGTGGCCGTGTACCACAGCACCAGCTCGGGACGGTCGAGCCGGGTGATCCACCCAAGCCACAGCATCGCGCAGATGATAGTGAACGTGATAAGCGTATCCCCGGCAAGAAAGACCAGTGGCCGCTGGAAGATCCGCCCCAGCTGGGCAATCGTGCAATACTCGAAAAAGGGTTCGCGGTGTGTAATATCTAAAATCGATCGCCCGATGTTCATCAGGAGATCGGCAGTTGCCCAGACCACAACGATGCCGCCAAAGGCGGCAAGCAGGGGATTGTCTTGGGTCCCGAGCCGGTATGCCACGAGGCCGAAGAGGAGCTTGAAGATGCAAAAAGGGATGCCGATTGTAAGGCTCAGGTATACCGGCCGTGCGAAGAACCGCTGGATCCTGTCTGCCTCCCGTGTGGCAGTGCATGCATCCTTTTTAGCTGGTTGTGATGTCATGATAGATGACCGGTCTTATCGGTACTGTTTTTTTGCAGGCGCTGGTAATAAGGGATATGTTTTCCGTGTGGCACCGTTGCGTATGCCCCGCTTACAGAAATGCAGATGAAGGATCACGATCAATTCATACAGCACGCCAAAATTAGGTGCATTACCATGGGATTCTTTGACAAACTTACCGGAAGCAAACCTGTAACGCTCAATCCGAAATCAGCACTGGTCCTGTCGGCCATCACGGTCATTGCTGCCGATGGCGTGATTGACGAGGCTGAACTCAACGACCTCGCCAAGATCGTACGGGGCGACCGCACCTCCATCAATACCGCGATGGAAGTATTAAAAGCCAACAAGTTCCCCGGTGTCATCGACATGGTTGCCGCAGTACTCGACGAGAAGCAGAAACTTGCCACCCTCGCCATCCTCTGTGACCTTGCAATGGCCGATGGCGTCCTTGCCGGTGAAGAGAAGGTAGTTCTCGGCATGTACATGGAGAAGTTCGGCGTTTCCGAAGCTACCCTCAAGCCGATTGTCGAGGCTATCGCCATCAAGAACGACTTCTCTATCTTTTCCTAATCTTTTTTTTATTGTCGTGCCCTGATACAGAACGCAGCTGCCAGCACCGCGCAGGTTACCGGCATGAGTCCTCCAGCCGCTTTTGTCGTCGGTAGCGGGGCAGGCGTATCAGTCCGGGTTTGTAACGGGACGTTCTCCAGAGCAGTTGGAGGTGGGGTTGCGGTGACAATTATCGTCACGACCTGGGTAATGACTGTCGGTTGCCGTGTCTGCTCCTGGGTATAGACAACCATTGAGGGTGCCTTGCGGGAATGTACCGATATTCCAACCTGCAGGTTATCGCTGTCGACAGAATCCGTGTTCTCGACCTTGACAGAATAGGATCTCAGGCCCGTATCAAGTGATGTCTGGAAATCCACGATTGCCTGTCCAGCTGTGTTGGTGGTGGCGAGTGCATAGTAATTGGTATTGGACATCGATGCGGTTGGGGGAGCAACATCGTCAAGGATGGTCCGTCCATTCCCGTTGTTATACTGGTAGGACCCGATCGTATACGGCCCCCCCGTGGGATCTTTCCTGACATTCTCGGTATTATCGGCAATCACCGGTGGCTGGTCGTATGGTTCGCCAGTCATCGTGAACGTACGGGGAAGCCAGACATAGTATGAAGTGTTCGGCAGTCCGGTGATGGTCACGGTAAACCGGCTGCCCCGTGTCAGGGTGTCATCAACAGACTGTTCCGCGGTCTTTGTTGCAAAGGCCGGGATGGTGGCAACCATTGCAAAGGTGAGAAGGACGAGCAGGGCAAGATGCAGGAAACGGGATCTCATGAAAACCAATCCACCGACTATATGTCGTTATGTGGGACGTTGGTTTTCCCGGATTATATATTCCAGCTTCCGGTGCCACAACCTGCCCGGGCTCACCGGCAGCAATGCATTTATCGGTGCCGGCACGGATCTTCCCCTTGTGGTGATCAATATGGGAAGTCCCTTAACATTTTGTATCGTGCCCATTCACAAGCCGGAGGATAGTAATGTAATCCTCGGGCAGTCGCATTTCATCAAGACCGCCGAGGATATTGCTGAGGCTGTTACCGGTTCCGTCCCGGGGGCACTCTTTGGTCTTGCCTTCTGCGAGGCTTCGGGTGATTGCCTGATACGGTGTGAAGGTAATGACAATGCACTGGTGTCGCTTGCGCAGGAGCACGCGGAAAAGATCGCGGCCGGCCACTCGTTCATCCTCTTTCTTAAGAACTGTTATCCGATCAATGTCCTTAATGCGATCAAGGACCTGCAGGAAGTCTGCACAATCTACTGCGCCACAGCAAATCCCGCCGAGGTGATTATTGCAGAATCGGCGCTCGGGCGGGGGATTATGGGGGTAATTGACGGAATAAAGCCCCGGGGTGTCGAATGCCCTGCCGATGTTATCGCCCGGCGGGAACTGCTGCGGAAATTCGGTTACAAGCGGGGATAACCTGAAGACTATACCGCCGCGTCTTTCATTTCTCCCCATGGCACCCGTTTCTTTTATCTGCCGGGAGCGGATTACTGATTATGCCATCAAACCCCCCGCCCCCCAAAGAAAAGGGGAAAAAAGCTGCGCCATTAAAGAAAGGACCCGGCATGGACCGGGAACGTCATCTCGAGGATGCCCGCCATCATCCCCTTGACCACCCGCTGCCTCATCCCCCGCATAAAGCGATCAAGAAACCGGTCCTGTCGAAAAAACATACGCCTCACACACGCCCGCATGAGGATGATCTTGGCCCTCACACCAACAAGCCCGGCCCCATCAAGCCGGCAACAAAAGTCACACGGACCGGGAAAAAGAAATCCATGTGATTGACATAAAAAACCCGGATCACTTTTTTCCTGTGCAGCTTTCTGCCTGTACGTTAGAGTGTACCCAAAGGACACAGGCCTGTATTTGTACACCTGATATCTGCGCCGGTTGTTTTTTCCATCGTATCCCAATAAACCTGGATCGGGGTTATCCCGGATTTTTCCTGTCACTTCCTGTTCTCTGATGTTCGTAGTACCGAAATAATGTCACTTCCTGTTCTCTGGAGAGCAACCTGCCAGGAAATGTTTCGGCTATGGAAGCCGCACGACCTATCCTGCCGGGTAATCTCATGGTAGTACCAAACCCGTGGCACGTTGCGAAAAAAAATGCCCGGGATCTTCTTGTTTTCGATTTTTATTTTATTTTCATGAACCTCCTGCCAATCCGGCAAATTGATCATCCTTTTATACCCCTTTCCTTCCACTGGAACATCGCCTTATTAAGCCGCGATTCCTGTATCTGTGCCCCACGATGGTTTTTATAAAAAGGGATAGCAGTGATTTGCAGGAATTGTTTTGCACGGGAAACTATGGTTAATCCATTGCAGGGTCTGCCAGAACGTGGAGCCGGGAACGTTACCGTCCCTGCCGGAGAAGACGCGTGGGGGTCAGCGGCGCGGTGAGCGTTCTGTACCATTGTCCCCGTCGTTACGGCAAGCGGAGCCGGTGCTCTTCGAGCCGGTCATCAAAGAATACCATCACCTTAATCTCCGCTCCCTTCCGGAATGCCCTTAACTGGTCATCGTAGATCTTCTGCACGTGGCGAAGACGGTTGCGGGTAAAAAAGGCCTGCATATACTCGAGGAACCGGATCTCCTGCGTGAGGAACGCATTCTCGTACTCCTTGGTTTCCCGGGCGATCTCCATACTTTCCTCATCGGGGATTGTTTCGTCATATTCCCCGTGCTGTTCGAGACCCGAGAACTGGCGCCAGTCGACCGTTCCCTCCTCATCCGGCTCGCGGTGGAGCATGTAGGGATAGATCCGGCAGATGGCAAACCGCTGGTCATAGATCCGGCAGCGGCCATCTTTTAAGAACCAGCAGGAGCCCGCCTCATCGTTTTGTACGCGAAGGGCGTAGCCCGAGACGTAGAAGGTACCTTTCTGGTCGCAGAATTCAGGCCCCGGCGCCGGTTCGAGAGCTTCAGGCTCTATCGCCAGCACCGCTTTCACATCGCGGTCAAGGAGGAATACATGGCCGTTGAATGACCGGGTGCAGCATTTCCCGCAGGATGTACACCGGAACTTAATATCCCGTATGATCCCCGCGAGGCGCTCCATCGGGTACTCAAGGAGGCTGTTTCGCTCCTGTACGAGCGCAGTTATCCGGAATGGAATCGGGGTTAGGGAAATTGTGGCACCGTCCTGTTATCTATACTGGTGTCGGTGCTGAAGGTTAAGGGTCTTGTGCCGGAGCCTGATCTGATGGCAGGATCCGTGCCAACCGGTACGACCAGACTGTAATATACAGGCTTATACCGGTAACGATTACCAGCATCAGGGCAAGTGCCCAGGTACCGGCAATAATGCTCCCGAACACGACCAGTACGCCGCCAATAACGAAGACCGGGCCGCCATGCTCGTGGGTCTTCTTCCAGACCTCTTCGCTCTTCAGCGTCCACGGAAGGCGGATGCCCATGGTCGTGTTCCGGCCAATGTACGGCATCAGGCTCCCCATCACGATGAAGAGGAACCCGATCAGCGCTGATACGAGCGAGACAACCGGCAGGTCCGTTCCTGCTGCAATCAGGAGCACGACCACTTCCAGTCCGAAGAGCATCGAGATGGATGCAAAGATGAGGATGGCATAGATGTCCCGGAATGCCTCAAGGGAATATTGCATGGAGTTGAACCGGGGCAGCAGGATGAGGAGGACCGTGATAAGCGTAATGAAGACCGGTACCCCGAATGCACCTGAAAGCCGGTCGGAAAATCCATTTGCTTCACCATTCAGGTCCCAGTGGACCGGGATAATGTCCGGAAGATAGGGCAGGGCCAGGAATGCAATTACCCATGCGAGAATGACAACCCCCCATGACAGGCGCATGAACCGGGCCGACCTACGGGCAACCGGCCCGCCGTCACCGGTAGTATCCTTCTTTTGTGTATCCCCGGTTGCACTCTGCACCGGGTATCTGACGGCAGCCTCCATCGGGCACCAGCCCATGGCGTTCCAGATGATATTGGCAACGTGCAATCTTATGCCCCCCGGTAGAATCTCTCTTCTGATTGCATGGTTCAGGTTATCTGTTGGGTCTGAAGCGTTCGGATACGGAGGATAACAAACAGGACAAGGACTGCAAAGACAATGGCCAGCCACCAGATGTTTCCGCCAACAGTGGGTGTGGCTAACAGGATTACCACCGCTACGGCGTCCATCCAGTGAGGGGTTACGAGGCTGGCGGGGGTCGTGCCTGGTTGCGGTGGTTCCGGATCAGAAAAGCCAGGCTGACCGGTCCCGCTCCCGTGGAGGGGAATCTTTGCGCTTATAGCGTGTGAATTCGGGCACCAGCCCAGATATGCACCGATTCTGTTGAAAATTACCTGTGTCATGCAAATTACCTGTCCCGCGTGAGTTTTTTATTCTCTGACAGTGCCGTTTCTATCGCATTCTTCAAAGTCTCCGGCTCATCGGTACCGATACGGAACTTCTTTCCGGAGAACAACAGGACTTCCACGGCGCCGCGCCCGGAAACGTTATAGAGCCGCCCGTACGGAGTCCAGCGGAGGCCATAGCCGTAATACCATGGATTGTTCACTGCAGTGACCGACACAATCTCGCTTAACGGCCATTCCTTTCGGACAAGCCCGACCGGCCCGAACCGGATCCGGAGGAGCCCTTCATTGACTGATACCGTCAGCGTTGACATGATTGCGAGCACAAAAATCATGATGGCCAATACGATGATCGCCACCCATTCGGGACCATACAGGTACGTGGTTGCCAGAATTATGAAGATTGCAGCGGATACGGCACCGATGATGAGTGTGCCTCGCTGGGTATGCTCATATTTCCCTCTCCTCGGTATGCCGGGCTCGTTGGCCCCTGAAGGATCGGGACTTTTTACGTGCGGGTTCCCGGCATGGAGATTGAAGCCGGCCTCTCCAATGTTCCGCGATTTCAATGTATGTGCATTCGGACACCAGCCCAGCCACCCATGAATAATTTCTGCAATCCTTGTCATCGTTATACCAGTTCCTTGACGTTTTCGAACAGTTCTTCTGCCATCTTTGTCGGGTCGGCGGTCTTTTTAATCCGGATGCCCAGTTCGCCGGCATAGTCCCACAACAGCTCGATGCATTCGGTGTAGCGCTGACAGTTGCCACAGTCACCCTCATGCTCGTACCATACCTGCAGGCCATGTTTTTGCGAGACAAAGATTATCGCCGGTGCAGCAAACGGTATTGATCTCCCGATCAGGATCCCACGCTCGGCATTGACCTTCTCAATCGCGATCTGGTTGGCATTCGCCATCTCCCGCAGGGCGGAATCCACCTTCTCGTCCATGGCCAGGAGCGCATGGGACACGGCCTGTCGGGAGATG
>JALOBP010000102.1 GCA_023228295.1 Methanoregula sp. | reverse complement strand
AAGATCGACAATGCGAGCGCCTTGCCCTCTTCGCAATTTTCAACGGCAATGAGTATTCTCAATGCTGCAGATATTGACATACAAGATGGCGAGCGCCTCCTCGACAAAGCGTGGGCGGAGAAGGAGCTCCTGGAGGCGCAGGTGCCGTTTAAAAAATCGGATGAAATTGTTCATGAACTGATGGTCCGCGGCGCCAGACAGGACGATACACCCGAACTTCGTCTTGCCATTCATCAGAGGGAATTGGCCATACAGAAATGCAGTGCTGCATCTGATCTGATTGGCTCAGGACAGTATGCCGAAGCACGGGAGAGAGCCGCTGCTGCCCAAACTCTTGGAAATGAATCCTATACGCATGCCCTGAACGTTCAGAAAACGTGGTCGCGACCACTGTTCCGCACCCCGCTTTCACCACTCTGCTGTATCACTGGGGTGTTGATCGCCGGTATTCTCTGGTGGAAGAAGAAAAAGAGCGGGGGGACGCCATGAGAAAGATCCTGCTGGCAATCATCATCTTCCTCAGTGCGATTCAGGGTGCAGCTGCGTGGAGTGTCACAAATATTTCCATCGAACCATCAGGATCGCTGACCCCGGGAACTCCGGTGATGGTCTCGGTGAAAATTGATTTCCCGGAACGGCCGGCAACTCCGCAAAATTACGAGCTTTGGTTTTCAACCGATCTTGAAAAGCCGATATGGATTTGGAACGTCATTACAGACGGGTACGAGAACCCTCATCGCATGTATCCGCAGAAAAATATCTCCTTGTACGAAAATGAGATCAGTACGCGCTATCCGTTTGCCGTCAGACTTTCGCTCGAAGGAATTGCACCGTCAGTCACTCATACTTCAGATATTACCATCCTCCGTATTGAGGAACTGGATGAAACGGGAGAGATTTCCGCTTCAGAACGTATATACGAGTATCACGCGACCGTCATCAATCCATCTGATATAACCCCTCAGTCCTTGTTCTGGAAATACGATCTTCAGGGATTCCGCACCGATATTGATGAATTTGCCGCAATGGGCGTGAACACGACAGGAGCCGAAGCAAAATACCAAACGGCAAAGACAAAGATCGATGTGGCAACTGCCCTTTCCGAATCACAATACACAGCAGCTCTTGAAAATATCACCGCCGCAAGGGCCGACATCGCAGAAGGCGAGCGCCTCCTCGACAAAGCGTTGGCGGAGAAGGAGGTCGCGGAGGCGGAGGTCCCGATCCACAATGTTGACAACATCATTGCATGGTTCAAGGCGAACAAGAGTACGGCAGATGATGAGAAACTCCCTTCTATCATCGCTCAGCGGGATCTGGCTGCTGCTGCACTCTCTTCCGCAAACAATGAGATCGCGGACGGTAATTATTCGCAGGCCCGGGCCATGGCACTTGAAGCGTTCCAGATTGCAAATACATTGTATAATGAAGCTGTCAGTTGCCAAAGGGAATCGATCTGTTGCGACAATCCAATTCTCCTCATTATCTATGGGTCTGGTACTCTTGTCGCTGGAACAGGCATCGGGGTAATCGTTCTTCTCATTGCCGGTATTTTCTGGTGGAGGAAACGCAAAGCCTGATCAAATCCGGTTTTTTGTTTTTCATGGCAAACAAAAAAGTGTTCAGGATTTTTTTCAAAAATTCCGGAAAATTTTTTCAAAGATTTCCCGGGGCCGCCATCCGGGGAATCTTCCGGACCCTCCCGGACACCTCCACACCGGCCAAAACCCCCTCCCGCAGCACGCTCTGAGGGCACTTCCGGCACCCAATTGATGCTATTAGCGTTTTTTCGGACTTCCGGCATTAGAGAACCAATCCGGGCGTTATAAGGGCAGGAATCCGGGCTCATTGTACCGTTTTTCCCCCAATTCGATCTATTTTCGGGAGCCCGAAAACGGGGGCCCGGATAAAGTCTGTAATACGGGCTCCGTTTGCCAATCCGGGCATTTTAAGAGGGATCGATCCTTACCCGCCCTTACCCTTTTCTGAGGGATCCGCACCGACGGAGATTTCTGGAAGGGGTGCCTGGACAGGGGGTCGGGTTGCCGGCCCGATCTGAGCCGGGTGAGCCGGCGGTTCCGGCTGCCCCACGGAAACCGGCCTGGTTTTTTCCGGCATCACCGACCCGTCCCGGGAAAGCTCGACAAGCCCGGTGCCCTCAACCCGGAAAAACCGGAACGAACCGCGGGGTAAAAAGACCCAGAGCTCGCGGGAGATCCCGGTGCCGGGCGCGATGGCCCGGAGGGTTGCGAGTGCATCGGCTGCCTCCCGCTCGATCCATGCATGGGAGCAGTGAACGCGGGTGACCCTTTTGATCCGGACGTGGGCAACGAAGCCGGGGCAGTAGATCACGAAGTTACAGATCATGGCCGGCTCGTGCATGAACTGCCGGACCTCGCCCCGCTTCTTTGCGATCAGGACCGACTCGCGGAGAGCCATGAGCGGTTTTCGTCCCCGGCTCATGACGGGCCTCCAAAATTTCCGGCCGGGATTTTGCACAGCGGCCGGTGTTCTTCTGCGGTGCAGGTTTTTTCCGTGAAGAAATTGTATGAGTCTATGCCATCATCTCCTGTATGGTTTTGTGATGCTCCGGTGGATAGTTGCCCGGCGTGCTGTGCGGCCGGGCCGGCCAAAACCGGAATGCTTCTTCACGCGTTATTCACGAAATTATATACGCTTTGTAGTATGCATAAAAAAACGCCGGGGGATAACGCTTAATTCCCCCGGAAGAAATTCAATGCCATGAAGATTCATACAATTCTCGTAATCGCTGCCGTTTTTCTGGCATGCATCCTTGCCGCCGGCTGCACCCAGCCGCAGCCCACAGTACCGGCGCCCACACCGACCCTCGCAACGCCCGTCACCCCGCTGCCGGTGCAGACCCCGGTCCCTGAGACCCCGGCCTGCTCACTTGTGCCGGGGCCAACGCAGGTAGTGCCGGACTATGAATCGGTGAGTATCACGGTCGACCGGAACACGATCTCGGAGGACCCGACCATCACCACGACCTTCAATGGCGGCCTTGGCCTTGGCATGATTCAGCGTATGACAGTCACGGTTATTCGTTCGGATTGTACTCAGGACCAGAAGCTTGTCGATGATCCAGGCATCGGGACCAGCGTGACCCAGATGGGGACACTCGGGACGGATCGTGTCATCGTTGTTGCTGTCATGACATCGGGTGACCAGTATACGGTCATTGACAGGGATTATCCTTTCCCCGCTCAACTCTGATCTCTTCTATTTTTCACGGGCTGTGGAAAATCTAAAAAACGTATACACATGGATGTCAGAAAAAAGAGGGATGATCGTTTCGGAACAAGCTGTTTATGACATTGTCAAAATCCTGATCCGTTTTTTATGATGATGAACGGCAACAGTCGCAGGTGCTGATACACCAGCCCGCCCTCACTCCTTCCACTCCGCTATCAGGTACTCGAACGCTTCAAGCGCCGCCTTCGCCCCGTCACCAGCTGCGATAATGATCTGCTTACTTTTCACGTCAGTAACATCGCCGGCCGCAAAGACACCCGGCACACTTGTCCTGCCGTTGGGATCGACCATGACTTCCTTCTTCCCGTTCAGCTTCACAAGATCCGCAACCAGATCCGTGTTGGGCAGCCAGCCAATCTCGATGAAAACCCCGTCAAGGGCCAGATTTTCTTCCCGGCCATGCTCATCCGCGATGGTCACGCCCGAGAGGAACTTGTCGCCTTCAAGGGATATGATATGCGAGTTGAGGTGCACGGTAACATTGGTCATTGTTTTCAGTTTTTCTACATAAACGGCGTCGGCCCGAATCGTGCTCCGGACGATCAGGTCAAGGGAGGCAACAATGCCGCTCATCTCAATGGCAGTCTGTAAGGCCGAGTTCCCGCCCCCGACCACCGCGACTTTCTTGCCCTTGTAGAGCGGGCCGTCGCATGTAGAACAGATCGAGAGGCCGCGGCCAAGGTACTGCTCCTCGTTTGCCACGCCGAGTTTTCGCGGCCGGTTGCCCTGCGTGAGGATGACCGCACGCGCCCGGGCAACCGTGCCGGAAGCCGTTTTGACGAGGAAGATGTTCCCCTCGCGGGTGATGGTGACAACCCGGTCGAGCTCCAGCCGGATGTTGAGGTTCCGGACCTGCTCCTCGAACTTCTTCATCAGGTCCTCGCCCGTCACCATCCGGTAGCCCATGTAATTCTCGATCGCCCAGGACTCGAGCGCCTGCCCCCCGATATTCTCGGAGAGGATTATCGTGTTGAGCATCTTCCTTGCGCAATAGACCCCGGCCGTCAGGCCGGCCGGCCCGCCGCCGACAATCAGAACATCGAAAATATCGTCCGCTGACGGCTTGCCGAAGAGCTCGTTCAGGCGCTGGGAATCAAACCCGACAATGACCTCTTCGTCCACCACGATCACGGGCACGCCACGCTGGCCGGAGAGTTCGATCATCTTCTTTGCTGCTTCACTATCGGCACCGACATCGATACTCGTAAACGGCACACCGTTCTTCTCAAGGAATGCCTTGGCCATCCGGCAGTACGGGCAGTTCTGGGTTGAATAGACGGTGACTTTGCTCATCATCCCAAAAACGATTCGGGAAAATATAAAGGTACCGGCCGGCACAAAGGCAAGGGAAGAGTGCATTAGCGCAATGTTCTTTTTAAGAAAACCCCAATAGAGCATTAATAGGAGGGTTGACCATCGTTCCAGCACCATGGCGTAACCGGTTCGCATTGATCATCTGTTCGGTGCTGGTGTTCGCTCTCACTTCTTCTGCGCTTGCTCTGCCAGCTGGATCGGATGTGATCGAACCTGTTGTGTACCTGAATTTCAACGAGGGGAGTGGCCTTGTCGCCTTCGATGATTCGGGGCACGGAAGTGCCGGAACCCTGCATAACGTCTCCCGGGTTGAAGGAGGGGAATGTGGCGGCGCCCTGGTCTTTGACAGCCCAGGCAATTATGTCAGTATTCCTTACCGGTCGGCAAATCACCCGGAGAAAGAGATCACCGTCTCAACCTGGTTCTTCGTGGACTCGTTCAAACGGCAGGACCTGATATCGACCTGTTATAACGGGGGGTACTGCCTCGGTTTCGGGGATGGGAACGACCTCTGGTGGACCATCAATGTGCCAGGCGAGGGCGTGGTCTCGGTGAACGTGCAGCACGAAGGCATCACACCCTGGAGATGGCACCACGTAGCAGCAGTGTATGATGGGAAGACTTCGAAAATCTACCTGGATGGTATCCTCCGCAACCAGGTGAATGCCTCCGGCCCCATCCAGTACACAACCCAGAATTATGTCATGCTGGGTGCGAATGCCGGGCGATATGACATCCCCGATCCCGCGTGCCCCAATTATCTCTATGGCGGGCTTGATGACGTCCGGATCTATGACCGGGCTGTGCCAACCAGCCAGATCATGGACGACCACTTCAGGTGCTTGCAGGACACGGTTGCTCCGACGCCAGATATCCCCCCGTCAGAATATTCGGAGGCCACCTGCACCATCGATTCCGGTCTGCTGGTTCTCGGCCCGGGGGAGAGCGTGAACCGTGCCCTCACGATCCAGGATGCCAGCATGAACGGCACATGGCAGGTCCGCATGCAACCGGGTTCGACCCTCATTGTCAGGGCAGTTGATCAATATTCACAGACCAGCCCGGATGCATGGTACGTGGAGATCCGCGATGAAACGGGTCGGATCGACCGGTCTATCGCGTTCCCGAATACCAAAAATGCGCCGGTCGATGGCGTGATCCCTTCTGGTAACGCAACGGTCAGTGTCCATTATTTTGATGGGGAGGAACAGTTCCCTGCTACGGTTACCGTGCAGTTCACTGCCATTGCACCGCCACCGCCTCCCCCGCAACCTCCGGTGATCGAGCCGTTCTTAAATCCCATCATCGTGATCTACTCGGCATCCTGGGCAACACTCATCGCCCTCATCCTCGTGATCTTCTGGCTGCACCGGCGCAGCAATAACCGCCATTCGCAGGAAACACCGGAAGATGAAACGGCCCCGGAAGAGATGAAAAAAGATTAAAGGATGATTTCCCGGAACTGTTTTGCGAAGACCCCGCAGACCGGGCATTTATCCGGGACCTTGCCAACCTCGATGTTTCCGCAGACCGGGCAGAGAAAGATCTTCTCGCGTGAAATGTCGGATCCTGACCTGACAGCATCCAGTGCCTTCATGTAGAGCGTGGCATGAACCTCTTCTGCTTTCATGGCGTGCGTGAAGGCAAGCACAGCATCGCTGCGCTTCTCGGCTTCGGCAGCCCTGATGAACTCCGGGTACATCGTTTTGAACTCGTGGGTCTCTCCTTCCACACTTGCCGCAAGGTTCTTCTCGGTAGATTCAATAGCGGCAAGCACTTTCAGGAGCTTTTTCGCATGGATGGCTTCTGCTTCCGATGCGGCCTTGTACAGGGTTGCCACGTTCCTGAACCCATCCTCTGCGGCCTTGTCGGAAAATGCCTGGTACTTCCGGTTTGCCTGCGACTCACCTGCAAGCGCTTCCTTTGCATTTTCGATTGTTGCCATACGGCAATGGTGGGCATGACGGGGACATAAACCTTCTTCATGCGGCAGGGTTTCCGAAGAGAGGTGTGTCCGGAACATTTAGTATAATTTTTATAAAATAAAAAAATAATCTTATTACCTGCCTGCAGGTATCCGCTCCGGCTCCATATCGCACATGTGACCGGATAACCTGCCCTCGCTTACGGAAAATTATCATGAAGAAAATGAAGGACCTCCCGGAGCTTGACCGGCCCCGGGAAAAGATTGCCCGCAAGGGTGCGGCAGCCTTAAAAGACGAGGAACTCCTCGAAGCAATTTTAGGGAGGGGGACAAAAAACCGGGATGTCCGCACTATCGCCCGCGAAATCTGTTCCCGTATCGAGAATCAAAAAACCCCGCTCATGTATGACGAACTTGCATCCCTCGAGGGGGTGGGGCCATCAAAAGCTTCCCAGATCCTGGCATGTTTCGAGCTGGGCAGGCGCTATTTTGGAGTCTCGGATTCGCGTGCAAAGGTGACAAAGCCAGAAGACATCCTCCCGCTGGTACCCGACCTGCCACAGAAGCGGCAGGAGCATTTCATCTGCATCACCCTCAACGGGGCCGGTGAAGTACTCGGCAACCGGGTCATAACGGTCGGTCTCTTAAACCACAGCCTCGTCCACCCACGTGAGGTCTTTGCCGATGCCATCACGGACCGGGCAGCCTCCATCATTTGCGTGCACAACCACCCTTCGGGATCCCTTGAACCCAGCAGCCAGGACATCGCCATCACCCACCAGCTCAAGGAAGCGGGGGCACTTGTTGGGATCCCTCTCATTGACCATATCATCGTCTCCCGGGCCGGGCACACGAGTCTGCGGGAACGCGGTCTGCTCTGATCTCATCGTCACGGATTACCGCTTGAAGTGGAATCGTAAACGCAATCTGTTTTTTTATCAGGAGTTCAGGGATTTACCAATTGCATTGCCCTGGGCATAGGCTGCATCCAGGAGATCCTGCCTCCTCGTGATGTCCAGAATGGTATCCATATCGTTGATCAGCAGATCTCCAGAGTATGTGCAGTCAATGATATCGAACCATGCTTTTGCCGTGAGGTTTGCACCAATAAAGACCTCCGGAATTTTCATGCCGGATATGCAGATGAAGAGGCCACACCGTATTTTCTTCTTCTCTGGTGTAACCAGAGGTGTCTTCCGGACATATTTTGCCATGAAGAAGACCTGGCACCGGTCCATGAAGGATTTTAGTTTTCCGGGAAGGCCCATGGTCATGATGGGTGATGCCAGGATGATACTGTCAGCATTCTGGATCTGTTTGTATAATTGCTGCATGTCGTCGTCCATGATACAGGTGTTGTGCTCCTTGCAGAACATCATCTCCGTGCATGACTGGAAATCGAGGTTTGCAAGAACGATCTTCTCTGTCGTGCAGCCTGCATCGGCAGCCCCTTTGAGTGCCATGTCCAGTAATTTTGCTGTATTTCCTTCCGGAAGAGGGCTCCCGAGGATCCCGAGGACCGTGCCTGCCATACTACTACTCGGGAAAATTGTGCAATATACTTTTGCCTGACCGTGGATGTGGGGGGGATGGACGAGGTGTGTATCAACCAAACCCATATATATCTTTCATGTAAATGAGAAGTTTGGTGAATCTCATGACTGAGCAAAAGACCTACAATGCAGGCCAGAAAGTAGGCCCGGGCAAATACGTATGTATCGACTGCGGAAAAGAACTCACGCTTGACAAGAGCGAGCAGGACCTCCGTAAGTGCCCGTCCTGTGCTTGTGAAGAGTATCAGTGCTTCCCGATGACCCACATCCGGCCGGATATCAAAACCGCGGAGGATGTAAAGAACCCGCCCAAACGTGGCAAGAGCAACATCTAACTCCGTATTTTTTTTACGGACCGTCGAATGCTGGTTACGGACGCACAAGAACGGCCATGAATCTGCAAACGTGGCGTTTGTGCCCAGGAAATGTTCGGGATCGAGGAGAAACAACTTATGGTCAATGTTTCAAAAGAGGGACAGGTCTTCAAATGCGAGATCTGTGGTAACGTTGTCGTAGTAAAAGTGGCCGGCGGTGGAGAACTGATCTGCTGCGGCGAACCCATGGTATTGGAGGAGTAAGATTATGGCAGTGAAAAAACCAGCAGCAAAAAAAACACCGGTGAAAAAACCGGCCATGAAGAAAGTACCGGCAAAGAAGCCGGCGGTGAAGGCATCAGCAGCAAAGGACCTCAAGAGCCTTGAGAAGAAGATCGGCAAAGTACCGAAGTTCTTTAAGGAGCTGACAACAAAAGAGCCCGAGATGTTCAACATGGTCATGCGGTTCGAGCAGCACATCTGGGATGACGGCAAGCTCTCGAAGAAGACCAAGAAGATCATCGCCATTGCGATCGCTGCAGCACTCCGTGATCAGCATGCGGTCCGGGCACAGATCGCCGGCGCTGCAAACCTTGGCGTGACAAAAGGGGAGGTGGAGGAGGCGCTCCGGGTGACCTTCCTCCTGTCCGGCATGCCGGCCTACGTGTACGGCAAGGCCCAGCTTGATGAAGTGATGAAGTAAAGAAAAAAAGTCCCGTCATCTTTTTTTGCACCTGTAATTTCTCTGTAAGCAGTATTCGGGTTCGGGGTAAAAGGCTGTGTTCCGGAACCTGCACTCCCATTTTCGCAGATAGGCCGGACCAACCTTTTTTTACCCTGCCAGCCCAGATGACAATTATGCCAATTAAGGTCCTCGCTTTTGCCGGGAGTCCCCGACGGCACGGGAACTCGGAGACGCTGCTGGACTGGGTGCTCGGGTCCATGGTGGAGGACAAGGATATTGTCATCGAGAAAATTGCCTTGTCCGAGGCCAATGTCCACCCATGTAATGGGTGCAATGCCTGTGAGAAACTCAACAAGTGTGTCCAGCGGGACGGGATGGATATCCTGCATGACAAGATCCTCGCCGCCGATATTATTATTCTTGCATCCCCGATCTTCTGTATGGGGATCGCGTCCCAGCCAAAGGCGTTCATTGACCGGGCACAGGTCTTCCGCTCCCGGAAGTACGTGCTCAAACTTCCCATCGTCCCGCTGGAGCGGAAGGGAAAACGGCTCGGGGTATTTCTTGCATCGGCAGGACAGAAGTGGGACCATGTCTTCGATGCTGCGATCCCATCGGTCAAATGTTTCTACCACGTGATTGAGGTAAAGGATACCGATATCAGCTACCTCATGATCAATGGCGTGGATGAGAAAGGAGCGATCGAGAAGCACCCGACGGCACGGGCCGATGCCCAGAAACTCGGTAAGAACGTTATCGCTGAACTGAAGAAGCGTCTCACCATATAAGGGTATACAATGACAGTCACGGTCCTTGGTATCTCAGGAAGCCCGCACCGGCA
>JALOBP010000101.1 GCA_023228295.1 Methanoregula sp. | reverse complement strand
CATTTGCATCCCTTGCTGATGACGGAGAAAAAGTCATTGGCGAAATGCACCCGGTGCTGGACGGGACCCGGATACCGGGACCGGTCCATATCCAAAAAAGGAACGGCCGTATGAAAAATTATCCGGTAATTACGCCCCGGACCCGCCAAAGATCCCGCGGTCCTGCTGCTCACGCGAAGAGACCTGGTTCAGCCGGGTATTTTCCTGCTCCATGATTTGCAGCTGCTCCTCCAGCATCAGGCGGGTTTCGGCATCCAGCGTCTCTGAATTCATCAGCTGCTCCATCTGCCGGATACGGTTCTCGTTCTGGATCGTGAGCCCGGCCAGTTCACCTGCGGCTTCCTGGTCACCACCGAAGAAGAAACGGCTCACGGCATTCCGGCCCTGGATGCGTTCCTCCAGCTGCCAGGTGGCCTGGACAGAGTTGTTGTATCCCCGTGCAAGAGCAGAAACGTTCTGTCCGATTCCCCCGGTAACGTCCTGCATGGCAAGGAGGGTATGTACGGCAAGCCGGACCTGGTTCTGGTTGGCGTTCTGCTGCATGGCAGGCTGGCTCTGGTTCCACAGGGTCGCATTCATCGCCGCACGGTCCTGGCGGATCCGGGCGATATTCTGTCCGGCCGGTGTTCCGGCCTGTCCAGTGCCGGTCATCAGATCTTCTCTTTCCTGCAGCCGGGTTTCTGCTATGATCCCGGATGCATTTCCGGCGCGGGTTTCAGCCTGCTCCTCTTCGCGGACCGTTTCCCGGATGGATTCTGACTGGTTTTTGACTGCGCCGGGCGTGCCCTGCATGACCTGGGGCTGGTCCGCGTTTCCATTAGCCGGTCCGGCACTGTTTCCACTGTCATCTTTTGCCGCAGTCACCGACTGGACCAGGGCACCAAGACAGAGCACGATTATCAGGATGACAACAATTGTTCTCATGGTACACCACAATGCACTGGGTATCATTCATGAACTTTAAATTTTTTGCTGCCGTCAGAATTCCGGCAGCAGTTTCATCGCCATCCCGTTGCAGCCTCAGGCTTCCATGCAGCAGAAGTGAGAACACACCCGGATGACGTTTTCCATCAGTCGGTCGCGATGAGAACGGATCCAAATCATTCCGGCAATCATTGGCCGCATGGTCTGGTTCTGTAGAAAATTACCGGATGGAAACGTTTACAAACTATTTTTCCAAAAAAGAAATTTTATTAACATCCCCGCTCGCATCGTGTAAGCATGACATCAGAATTACGTTCCGGGCGTATCCTGCCCGGCCTTATCGCACTGGGAATCCTTCTCGTCCTGCTCGCATTTTCCGCAGGGTGCACCCAGCAGACCGCAACGCCCGCAACCACCACGCAGGCTCCGGCCGGCCTGGCAAACCCCGCCTCCGTGTACTGTGGCGAAGTTGGCGGAACACTGGAGATCATGAAAGACGCAACCGGTGGCGAGTACGGCATGTGCAACTTCGCCAACGGCACCACCTGTGAAGAGTGGGCGCTTTTCCGCGGTGAAGGCTGCAATGCCGGCGTGACTGCGTCAACCACGACCGCTCCCGCCATCGGCATGGCAAACCCGGCCTCGGTGGCCTGCGGGGATGCCGGCGGTAAGACCGAGATCATGAAGGACGCAACCGGTGCGGAATATGGCATGTGCACGTTTACGAACGGAACCTCCTGCGAGGAGTGGGCGCTCTTCCGCGGCGAAGGCTGTAACGCCGGCGTGACCGCCGCCACAACCACGGCAGCAGAAGGAAAACAGATGGTGACATTCACAGAAGCTGATAACGGCAAGACCGAGAACATTACCCAGGGCACCCGCTTTGCCGTGGTGCTCAAGGAGAACCCCACAACCGGCTACGAGTGGAACGCAACCGTCTCGTCCGGCCTTGAGATCCAGTCCTCCGACTACCAGCAGGACAAGGCAGCAGAGGGCATGGCCGGTGTCGGCGGTTCCCGGACATGGGTGATCGTTGCAAAGGAATCAGACGACCAGACATTCTCGGCAATCTACGGCCGCTCGTCGGAAGCGGTGACGGGTAACGAGACTACCTTTGACGTGAATGTCAGAGTAGTAAGGGCGTAAAACTCCCCGATCAAAAAAAGGACCGCGTAAAAACGCGAGTCCCATCATTCTTTCTTTTTTTTATCCAATGCAAAGGGGATAGTTTTTATACATTGAAAGTGCAATGTGCCAGTATGGTATGGATCCAGGTATGGGCGGACACCAACGAGTTCCTCCGGTCTGAAAAGATCCAGTCCGTTTCGTACCGACTGCAAAAGAACGGGCAGAACGATGACTGGATCGAGATAGTTGCGCACCCGATGGATAAGGTAATCCTTGGGATTTGTACGAATGCAGGAAAAATCCCAAGCATTGAACAGGACCAGAAAGCATGGCAGAAACTGGTCAATACCCGTGCGCACCTGGTGATCGAGGAAGTAATCCGGGTCATCAGCGACAGTGACCAGCGCGCAAAGGTCGTATCCTTAAAGGATCTGGTGATCCCGGATTTCGAATATGAAGCACCGGGAAAACTCGACATTGAGATCTGGGTCTGGAACATACCCTGCC
Source organism: Methanoregula sp. (assembly GCA_023228295.1). GTDB lineage: Archaea > Halobacteriota > Methanomicrobia > Methanomicrobiales > Methanospirillaceae > Methanoregula. The sequence continues at coordinate 7,393 of JALOBP010000101.1, read as the reverse complement.
AAAACTGCCACAAGGAGACCCCGGTGGTCTACCCGGTCGGTGCCTTCTTCGGGTACATGCTGGAATTCAATTTCCTCTCGAACCTGCCGCGGCTCCTTGCAGAAAAGTACCCGTTTTTCAAAAAATGGTCTGCAAAAGGAAAAGACGGCGAGGAGTACCGGAACACCTGCACCCACTGCGGGGAGCCCCAGCCGGACTGGCGCGTCATGGAATCATACCTGGATCTTTCGAATAATCCGGAGATTGTCAAGGAAAAGTCCCGGCTCACCGTGACCCTGACCGAAGAGGAAAAAGCCGAATACAAGAAGGCTGGCATCAACTCCAGCTGGTAAGCAGCAGAGCAGGGGGCGGGCAATCCCGCATATCCGGGTTACCGGAAGTACTCCACCACGTTTTTGAAGAACTGCATATTCATCGACTCTGCCGGAACAGGAATCCCCTGCCGCTTCATCTGCTCTTTTTTGAGCGGCCAGTCGTAGAGGTTGACAAACTCCATTGCCCGCTCGGGGTGCGGCATCATGCCCAGCACCTTGCCATCCGTTGACGTGATGCCGGCAATGTCTTCCACGGAACCATTCGGGTTGTACGGGTATTCCCCATTTGCGGGATTCAGGTCCTCGCGGCAGTACGTGAACGCGATCATCTTCCGCCGCCGGATTTTATCAAGCGTCTCCTTTGAGCAGGAGAAGTTGCCCTCGCCATGCGATACCGGGCAGTATATCCGCTCGATTCCCTTTGTCCAGAGATTATCCGCTGACGGTTTCAGGGTCACGAACCGGCATTCGAGCACACCTTTCCGGTTGGGCATCAGGGCAATGTCGCGTTTGTACTGCCGGTCAAAGGCCGGCACGAGCCCGAGATTAGCAAGGATCTGGAACCCGTTGCAGATCCCAAGAATGAGGTTGTCGCCGTCAAGGAACTCCTCTACATCCTTCCAGAGGTTATTGCGTACCCGGTTTGCATACGCATTGCCGGCACCGGTGTCGTCACCGTAGGAGAACCCGCCGGGGAAGACCAGCAGCCGGTAGTCACACAGCTGCGTCCTGTTGTCGATAAGATCGTTGATGTGGACAATGTCGGCATCCATCCCGGCCCGGTTGAGCGCAACCTGCGTCTCCATCTCGGAGTTGATCCCAAACCCGCTCATGATGAGGGCTTTTTCCAGGATCCGTTCCGGTACTGCAGGGGCATCCTGGTGCCGGGTGGAGGAAAATGCTGGCTTCATAGTCTAGTACCTCCCGAACGGTGCTTTGTATTCTTTTTCAAGTTCGCTCACCGGCAGCTCAAGGAGCGTTGTTGTGCCGGTGATCCTGAGGTTCTTCTTTGCCACCCGGCCAAGCAGGATTGCATGCCCGTCAAGCGTCAGTTCGAATTCCCTTTTGTGATCCGGCGCTACCGTGACAATAAACCTCCCGAGTGTTTCGGAGAAGAGGTAGTAGTCCGGCCGCCGGTTTGCGGGGATCGTGATATCCATGCCAAGCGAACCGGCAATAGCAACCTTTGCAAGCGCAACAGCAAGGCCGCCGCTCGTGACCGGGAATGCTGAGGCTACGATCCCGTGGAAAATGGCTTCGGTCATGCGCTGGTAGCGGATCTTCATTGCCGCAGGGTCGAGGTGCGGGACGGTGTTGCCGACACTGCCGAGATGGGCAAAATATTCTGAACCGCCCAGTTCATCAAGCGTGTCCCCGATTACATACACGAGATCGCCCTCGATCTTCGCGTCCATGGAGACCGCTCTGGCAACATCGGGATGGACCCCGATGGAGGAGATGAGGAGCGTGGGGGGGACAGAGACTTTAACCGGGTTGTTCTTTTCATCGTACCCGGAGAAATCATTGAACATACTGTCTTTTCCGGAGATGAACGGCGTGCCGAAGGTGGTCGATACATCGTAGCACCCGATGGCTGCACGTTTCAGCTGGCCGAGCCGTTCGGGATCGTCAGATGAGCACCAGCAGAAATTGTCGAGAATGGCAATCGCTTCGAGAGGTACGCCGAGCGCAATAAGGCCGCGGATAGCCGTGTCGATGCCGGCGCCGGCCATGTTGTAGGGGTCAATCTCGGAGTATGAGGGGAACATGCCCTGCGAGAGACCTACGCCCTTCTTTGAACCGGGAAGGACTTTTGTCAGGGTCGCCATCGCCTGGACCCGTCCGTTTCCCTGCACCGGCCCGAGCACGTGGCCGCCCTGGACCGTGTGGTCGTACTGGAGGGTGATAAATTCCCTGGAGCAGATGTTCTTTCTCCGGAGCATGGCCATGAGAGTATCGTCAAGACGATGCGGGCAGGGGTCCGCCGGTTCAGGGAACTCTGGTTTCGGAATGACCGTTGTGAGATGTTTCTTTGGCAGGCCGTCGTGCAGGAAGGCAAGGTCAATATCCATGACAATCCTGTTATGGTATTCGACAATGCACCGGCCGGTGCCCGTGAACGTCCCGATCACGGTCGCTTCCACTTCGCGGCGCTGCATCAGGCCCATGAACTCGTCAAGTTTCTCGGGCGGGACTGCAAGCGTCATACGTTCCTGCGATTCCGAGATCCAGATCTCCCACGGGGCCATGCCGGGGTATTTGAGCGGGACTGAATCGAGCATGACGTGGCAGCCATTGCACTCCTTTGCCATCTCGGCAACCGAGCAGGATATCCCGCCCGCCCCGTTGTCGGTGATGCTCCGGTAGAGGCTGCGGTCGCGGGCTTCCTTGACAATAACATCCGAGAACTTCTTCTGGGTGATCGGGTCACCGATCTGTACCGCCGTCACCGGGCTGGCCGGGTCGAGCGCTTCTGAGGAGAAGGTAGCGCCGTGGATCCCATCCTTTCCTACACGGCCTCCGACCATCACGATAAGGTCGCCGGCCTGCGCCTGCTTCTCGGAGAGTATCCTCCCGCCCTGCTCGCGGGGCATGATGCCGACCGTTCCTGCAAAAACAAGGGGTTTTCCCCGGTAGCGGTCGTCGAAATATACAAAACCCTGCGGGGTCGGAATGCCCGAGCAGTTCCCGCCAACCCCAACTCCGTGGACTACGCCGTCAAGGATCCTGCGGGGTGAGAGGACCGGGTTTGAGCGGTCCTTCCCGCGGAAGAGCGCCGGATCGCTGTCGGGATCTCCCACGCAGAAACCGTAGATGTTGATGCAGGGTTTTGCCCCGAGGCCGAAGCCGATAGTGTCGCGGTTCACCCCGACAATACCGGTCAGGGCACCGCCGAACGGGTCGAGCGCCGAAGGCGAATTGTGCGTCTCGACCTTGTGGGTGACAAGGTACTGGTCATCGAAGATGATCGCGCCCGAGTTGTCGGAGAAGACGCTGACGCAGATGTCCTTGTCGCCCCGCTCTTTACGGATCTTGTTCGTTGCCGCCTGGATGCAGGTTTTGTACAGCCCATTTGGCACATCATCGTCAAGCGCCGACGCAAAGATCGTGTGCTTGCAGTGCTCGCTCCAGGTCTGGGCCAGCGCCTCGAGTTCCACGTCCGAGGGCTTCCTTCCCCTTGCCGCGAAATAGTCGCGGATGGCGTGGAGCTGGGCCAGGTCAAGCGCGAGCGGTCCCCGCCGCTGGCCGGTCTGCGGGTCGAGGATTCCCTCTTTGCCGATCCGGGCAAGTTCCGCGTCATCGAGGTCAAGGTCAACCGTTTCGGCCGTGAGGAGCTCGTGCAGTTCCACGAAGGGCACGACCCGGTCCATGCCGGCCGTGCCATACTCCTGCCGGGTCCTGATATGAACCCGGTTCACAAGCGGGTTTGCAAGCGTTGATGCCAGTTTCTGTAAGGAATCATCAGGGATCCTTCCGCAGACAAAAAAGAGTTGTGAGCTGTACACCGCATCTTCCGGTGCAAACGTCATCGAGAAATAGTCCTCGATGGTCTGGCGGGCAGTCGCGCCCACGTTGTCTGTCACGCCGGGCAGGAAACCGACCTCGATGGCAGCGTCAAAGGTTGCATAGGTTGCCTCGTCTACCGTGAACTCCTGCACCACCGGGTTTGCGAGCTGCGAACCAATCTCGTTAAGTTCTTCAGCTGAAAAATCCCGCGATGTTGTTGCTATGGTATAGACATCGACAAGATGCAGTTCCTCGACCATAAACCCAAGCGAGCGGATCCGGTCGGTCCGGACTTTGAGCCGGGGGTCGTTCTTGTAGCGGACTTCTATCCGGTGGACATGGGGCATAGGCAGTCTCTAGTATGTGGTTGGTCGTGATGGTGAAAAATGGTATCGGGTGGTGGGGCCAAAAAATCCGGTGCAAGGATCTTGTCACCCGCCGGATCGTTATCCTTTCGTGTTTGCGTCCGTGGCATAGTTTTGGCCAGGAGATGCCTGATTGCCCCGGTAACGATCATGATATCCAGGCATTATCTTAAAGGGTCTTCATGAAAATCACCACTCATGATCTTTTAAAAGGTTCGGAGCGAGGGCACCCCGACTCCCTCCCAAACGGGAAAAATCTCTCCAGATTTCCCTCATCTGTATCATTTTTCCAGGTTTGTACAACATAATCGTGGACCAGGAATTATGCAGATTCGCGAATCTGTTCCATGGGAGTAATCTGAACCGTCTCGCGATTCGGCATAAGGTATTTTTCCAGATACTGCCGCACATCAGGACATATTCCGTACCGCACGTTTTTTCCGGTTTTTCGGATCCAGATAATTTTATCATCACTGAGCCTTTTCATCCGCCAGCTCACCGTTGATACGGACAGCCCCAGGTCGTTTCCAATCTCTTTTCTTGTCACTTCAGAATTTTCCATCAACAATTGGTAAATCCGGCGATCCGTTGTATTCCACAAATACGTTATCACCGTCTTATCAGGGTCGGAATATAAACCGGAATTTGTAAAATAGTGGATGCTGCCCGATGCCTCATGAGCCATGATCTTTTGGCCCAGTTTCAACAGGATGAGATGATACCGGAGGGTTCCACGTTTAACTCCGGCCATTCGGACTAATGCATTATACGTAATCCCGGGATGATCCTGGATACGGGTGTAAATCCGGCTCCGCGCTTGATTGGAGAGAATCGTAACCTGCGATATCCTGCGATATCCCAGGAATGCATAGAGTTTTATGAAAAGGAAGAGTTCTGCAGGAAATCCGATAAAGGATGAGACTGATAATGCAAGAGCGAGCAGTATCATTCCCGGGGGAAGATCCCAGAAATCGACCGGCACGGTTTCAAGAGGTGTTCCGGGATCCATGTCCGGTGTTACCGGTTCGACGGTATACCCGGGATGGAAATCGCAGGAACCAAGGGGAACCAGTGACCATGAACAAAGAAAAAGGATCAGAATTGTTACGTACCTGACCCTATTCTTCATCCATGAATATTCAAGGTACGATAAAAAAAGGGTTATGGTCTAACTCGCTGATGCAGAATATGTGTAACTTTGCACACCACTCACCTGATAACCATAGATTTTCGACCACCATGTGCCGGATGCAAGACCGTCGGATTTGAAAATTCTCAGGTTAATCCGGCCATCAATCCTCCCATCCGCGGAATCGTAATAAGGCCCGAACGTTGCATCGGGAGCGGTTATCGTGAGTGCAAGGGAACTGGATGGATTTCCCCAGGAAAGATCCGCATTGAACGATGATTTTCCGGCAGGGACATATGTTGAATACCATTGGGCCTGTCCCTGGGAAATTGACGCCGAACTGAACCGGGAGATCTCCGGCAGCCGGATAGTATCATCACCGGGAGTCACAATATAACCGTTTTTTTCTTCAACAATCTTTGCAGATACTAACGGTACGGTCAGTGCCGCACCGATAACCAATAACAGTGCTAACCAGTGAACCTTCATGGTATCACGGGAAAGCGTTCCAATTACAGATTAATACCTTTTGTCGGCCAACATTCGTCACGTTCCTGACCCGACGAATTTTGGCCGACAAATTGCTTATATCTTGAATTAAAACAGAGTGACGCGGTTGTTATGATAACACCGCAGATCCGGGGGTCATGGTATCACAATCACTCCCCGGATTCTTAATACCATTTTCCCGTTGACGGGCAGTTTATAACTCGCGGAATGGTTTTTCCCTCGCAACCATTTGATCTTGTTTTACATTCTCATCTGATCAGGTTTTTCTGCTCTCGCGGGTTTTCCGGACGTGACGAATGTTGGCCGACAAATCGTTTATATCCCCATGCCAAACCGATCCGTGTGGACAGCCGGAGGTTGTCCCGGATAACCCAACCGGAGAGGGAAGCATTATCGCTATCACATCCATCCTCTCCTTTCCGCCAACCAGATTCACACCCGCTCTCTTATCAGAGGGGATATCTTTTATCCGGTTAGCGGAGCGTATTGAAAAAAACCAAAAAGAGGAATGAAAAGATGAGTAACATGAAACTTGGAGTCGTCCTGCTGGCACTGCTGCTGACTGGGATGGCGATGGTACCGATCGTGAGTGCGGCAAGTATTTCAGAAACGTCGGATGTAATGGCCGATTCTCTGGCCAATGAGACAATGACAATCAATGGAGAAACATTACCGGAAATTCTGTGGGTTACACATCAGATAGATGCCTCAAAAGCTAAAAAACCATATTCAGAAGAAGAATTCCGCGCTGTAAACAAGGAATATATTGATTATCTTGTCAAGACTGTCGGAAAAGAAGCTGCTGAAAAAATTGTTAATGATCAGCTTACACAGAAAACGACTGCTAAAATTGGTGTATTGGGCGCCCCGGATCCAACAAATATCAGGCATATTTTGAACAAGGATGTCTATGTATGGGCATATGAGACCGCATCGGCTCCTTATCATGATTTAAACGACCCCGATGCATCTCCGATTGGCTTTGTAGTCCTTAAGCAAACCAACGACGAATTCGCAACCTATTTACAGACTCTGGGATTCAGTAGGGGTATCGACGCATTTATTCAATTTGGATACCGTGGGTCGTCTCTCAATAATCTCGACTGGAATTATGGGGCAATCAACATGATGAAGCCATCCGGAGTCTACCGGTATCACTGTACGGTTCACGAAGGGGGATGGTCATCCGTTTTACAGGATTACTGGTCGTATGGCGAATGCCATAAAGAAACTCAGGACGGCCATTATCTTATCCCGAATGCCTATACAATTGGAGAAGATTATTTATATTCCAATATTGGCTCCGGGTATAATAAATACACGAGTAACTTTGATAATGCAGGAACATATTTCGACGGAACAGGCCATGTCTACCTGCAAAAATAATTTCATTTTTTGGCTCATCGCTATTATGAGTGGGTAAGTGAGTACTGAAGTGGGGGCTGCCGCCCCCACGCCCCCATGCAGGATAAACTCCGCCGCCCCCGACGGGGCGCCCCCGCGGCGGTTCAGTTACCAAAAAGATACGGGAAACGAAACAACAATCATATGGGACCAGAGATCCAGAG
>JALOBP010000100.1 GCA_023228295.1 Methanoregula sp. | reverse complement strand
GCATCACCACGTCCGCGTTTTGGATGTCGGCGTCCGCGAGCTTGCGGAAGTTGAGGTCGACGATTTTTGCTACGTCGAAATATTCGGCAGGAAGCATGGCGGCAAGAGTGGCAAGACCGAGCGGCGGCATTGCCGCGCCCAAGCCTAGCATCTTTATCGACTGTTGAAATCCCCAATACGACGGCGGAAACTTCGGATATATCATCAAGACTTTGATGCGCCTATCTTGTTTTGTCATTTTTCCCTCCCCATGGAAAAAAAGTGTGTTTTTTGTGAAAGAACGCCCTTGATTACTTCATCTTATATTATCACTTATTTGAGTTTTGTCCATCGGTCTAAAAAAACTCGTCAGCCCAGGGCTGACGAGTTTTTGAATTTAATTTCTCCAGAGTGGAATTGGAAATTTTTCGCGCCGATACTTCAGATATAATTGAATCGATTCGTAATGGTCAAAGGCTAATTGTTCGGCCGGAGGTAATTTATCAAATTCATGCCATGCCATATCCGTGACTTCATGGTCGCTGTCTCCGATTTTTTCCAACGGATTCAAAATAAAATCAATGGCGATGTTTTGCCTGTCTTCATGCGGGCGGTCCGGACGAGTGATTATCCGGAGCATATCCAAAATTTCCGCGGTCCAGCCGGTTTCTTCTTTTAATTCTCGGAGCGCCGCTTGTTCGGCTGTTTCATCGCGATCCATAAATCCGCCGGGCAATGCCCACATCCCGCCATCTAATAGATGTTCGGCACGTTTTTCCAAAAGAATTTTATTGTCTTTTACGACAATACAATGCACAACCGCGTGTCTGAATGAGTCCTCGTTGCCGTTTTCCAATTCACAAGTTATCATATTGACTTATTTTTAAGTTGATGATAGATTAAATCTCGCCGCGCCACAAGTATTCGACGAGTTCAAGAACGGGGCCGCCGCTGTCGGTGAGTGTGCAACGTTATTCGTGGAAACGACGAAGCGAATTTCGATGCTATCTCTATGACATGTAGCCACCACTTTGAAAAGCCGGGATACTCAGGTGCGGCTTTTCTTTTTGAAATTTTTCATTGTCGCTATTCTAACATATATAGAGTGGGGGAAGCAAGCCAAAATTTGCTTATTTCCAACTTTGCGGGTAGAATCATTTTATAGGGCAAAAGCCCATAAATATTAAACATAATATATGAGCAACATATTTGACCCGATTCAGGCGGAGAAATTAAAAAAAGCGAAAAAAATCACGGTTTGGACGATTGTGATTGTCTTTGTGGTTTTATTGCTCGCGGGTTCCATTGGAACGGTTGGCGCCGGAGAGCGGGGAGTACTGCTCCAATTTGGCGCGGTGAAAGATAAAGTTTTTGACGAGGGTTTGTATTTTAAAATTCCCATTATTCAGCAAGTGGAAATAATGGATGTAAAAATGCAGAAAGACGAAGTTCCAGCCAGCGCGTCTTCCAAAGATTTGCAGATTGTCACTTCCAAAATCGCTATAAACTTTCATCTCTCTCCGGAAGACGCGAACAAAGTGTGGCAAGACATTGGCAAGGATTTTAATTCTCGCATTATCGCGCCTTCAATTCAAGAAGCGGTGAAAGCTATTACCGCGAAATTTACGGCCGAAGAATTGATTATCCGCCGCGAAGACGTGAAAGACCAGATAAAAATGAACTTGGCGGAAAGGTTGATAAAGAATTATATCGTTGTTGATGATATTAACATTACCGAATTTGATTTTTCCAAATCTTTCAACGAAGCGATTGAAGCCAAGGTGACGGCCGAACAGTTGAAACTCAAAGCTGAAAGAGATTTAGAAAGAATCCGCATTGAGGCCGAGCAAAAAGTTGTTGAGGCCGAAGGAAAGGCAAAAGCCATCAGAACCGAGGCTCAGGCTTTGAGTTCAAATCCCAAAGTGGTGGAATTGCGTTGGATAGAGAAATGGGATGGAAAAGTTCCAACTTACTGGGGCGGCGCCACGCCTTTCATCGGGATAAACCAATAGATTGATAAAATAAAAAATACGTATGAAAGTACGTATTTTTTGATATCACGAATTATTTGTATGGTTGGCTTGACATAAAAGTATGTTTGTGCTATAATTGGCTATCCTAAAATAAATTTGACCGTATTAAGCGGTCACCGACTCGAATCTTTTGTGTCATCATGGCCCGAGATACTCGGGTTACATAAAATATATGACACAAACACACAAGATTGCGCCGAGTTTTGACAAACTTGGCATTGCTCCACATTTACTGGAGATTCTTCACGAATTGGAATTCACCGTACCGACTCCGATTCAACATCAATGTATTCCGGCCGCTTTGGAAGGCAAGGATATTGTTGGTATTGCTCAAACCGGTACCGGCAAGACTTTGGCTTTTGGTGCGCCGATGATTCAGCTGCTTGAAAAAAATGGCGGCCAAGGTTTGATTTTATTGCCGACCCGCGAACTCGCGTTGCAGGTTGATGAAGTATTCCGTGTCATTGGCAAAAAACTCGGTTTACGTACGGTCGTGCTCATCGGCGGAGCTTCTTCGCATATGCAAATCCGCGACATCCGCCGTAATCCGCACATTATCGTGTCCACGCCCGGACGTTTGATTGACCATTTGAAACAAAAAAATCTCACTTTGGATAAAGTAAAAATGATTGTTTTGGATGAAGCCGACCGGATGTTTGATATCGGCTTTGCTCCGCAGATTAAACAGATTTTGAGTTTCGCGCCCAAAGACCGCCAGACTTTGATGTTCTCGGCCACGATGCCCAAAGCGATCTCCGATGTGGCCGCGAAATTCATGAGAACACCATGGCGCATTGAAGTCGCGCCCTCCGGCACTCCGGCCGCGAATATTGAACAAGAGATAATAATGGTATCCAAGGAATTGCGTGTTCAACTTTTGGAAAAAATATTGTCGGAAAATAGCGGAACGGTTTTAATTTTTTCCCGCACTAAACGCGGGGCCAAAAAAATATCCGGATATATCCGCGACATGGGGCATTCGGCCGTGGAAATTCATTCTGACAGGTCTCTCAGCCAAAGACAGGCCGCTATGGCCGGATTTAAAACCGGCAAATTTCGCGTGCTTGTGGCGACAGATATCGCGGCGCGGGGGATTGATGTGGATAATATTTCGCTGGTTATCAATTTTGAATTGCCGGATAATTCGGATGATTACGTGCATCGCATCGGGCGGACCGGACGCGCCGGCAATGCTGGCAAGTCGGTGACGTTCGCCGGACCCGAAGATAGAAATGATATCCGACAAATTGAGTCGCTCATCAAAAAAACCATTCCCGTGAAAGCGCTTCCGGTGTTGCCGCCGAGACGTTTTCCGGTTACTCCCGTGAGACAGTTTATCGCCGAGGATACACGCGGGCGACGCAGACCGTTTGGTCAGCGGAATGGAAATAGAAATTTTCACAGGGGACGGAGATAATGAAATTAAAAAATACGTTCCACTCGGAGCGTATTTTGTTTTGTTATTATGCGTCGGTTTTGGACCGGTTGTTGTTGCGTTGTTTGACCGGACTGAATTTAGTTTTGCCCTGCCTGTTGCCCATGGCATGCGGCGCGTGCTTGCTGGTGGGGTAAACTTTTTCGTCTTTGGATATTTCATCACCAGGGGATTTCTTTTTGAGAATTTCGTCTAATTGTTTTTTGTACCATTTCATAGGTTAGAGATTATTTGTATTATGATTATATCATATAGATTGAAATTAAAAAATACGCGCCGGGTGGTGCGTGTTTTTTGGTGGTGGTTCGCTTGAAAATAGGGAATAAAAGGTTTAAAATAAAGATGTATTTAACTTTCTTTTTATGCCACGAAAACAAACTCATGCGCTTGCATCACTTTTATTTCCCGTATTACTTTTTTTATGTACACCGTTATTTAATCATTACCCGATCCCATTTTTTATATCTAGTTTTCTGTTATTTGTCGGGGGTTTAGCTCCAGACTTTGTAGAACCATCCCTTAGTTATACTCACCGACATTTTTTTCACAGTAAAAAATTGCTGCTCATTCTGTCTATTTGCGTCATCGCCCTATCATTACTATGGCTGTTTATATTTAAATCCCAATACGTTTTATATGTAGCCTCTTTCCTTTTCGGATATATTCTCCATTTGATTTTAGATTCTTTTACGAAGATGGGATTGTCGTCGCAATAATAACCAATGTTAGTCGTGAGAGCTTGACAAATTCTACTTATTGAAATATAATATTGACGTTATTTTGGGTTCATTTAACAATATATTCCGGGGTAGCGCAGCGGTAGCGCAGTTGACTGTTAATCAATTGGTCGTGGGTTCGAATCCCACCCCCGGAGCACTTGCGAGAAATCGCGATTTTGAGGAGCCCTTGCCAATATTTGGAAGGGTTCTTTTAATTTATATGTAGCCAAATTTTGATTTTCAATATTCAGGTTCCAGAGTAAATTTTCTATAATTTTTCTTTTTCCGAAATTATCTTTATTTAAAAATTCTTTTTTTGCTAGATTAGGGAAAAGAAACACCTGTTTGGTAAGTTCCAAAGTTGTTAAAGGGTTGCTGTCTTTCTTATCCGAATTTCTTAATCGCAATTCAACCTCGACCTGCTCTCTTCGTAGTTGCTCCATTTTGGCCCTATACACGTCTTCGGATATCAATTCCGATAAATAGCTGTCTAAGAGCCGTTCTTGCTTCTGGATGACAAGTTTGAGGCTATTTTGAGCATTGCTGACAACGTTGCTCACTTCTTTATTCTCGTGTTCCATTTTTTCTTTCGAAGCCAAATACATAATTTCCACGAGTTCTTCGTCAAAAGATATATTCTCAAAAATTTTCATGATTATTTCGTCTATCTTTTCCGAGCGAATATATTTTTTGTGTTGTTCGCATTGCCCCCTGCCGTTGGTGCAATAATAATACACATGCCCCTTCTTAAGCGTACCCGTTAAAGCGCAACCGCAAACATTACACTTCATAAATCCTCTATGCGGAAAATCGTGTTTTTGTTTTCGTGCGTTATTTTTTCCACTCAAAATATCCGTTGCTCGATCAAATATTTCTTTTGTGGTTAAAGCCTCATGGATAGCCGGATAAAATTTGCCGTCCTTTTCGATGATTCCATAATACAGGCGATTTGTTAAAATTCGATGTATAACGCTTTTGGTAACTTTTTTATCTGAACGAGTTCTGAAACCTTTCTGATACATTATGTTTGTTATGTCTTTGATACTATATCCGCCTGTTGCATAAAAATTAAAAAGCTCGGTTATGTAGCGACCTTTAAGCGGATCAATAATAATTTTTTTGTTTATTTTGTCGTTTAAATATCCCAATGGTGCAGAGTTCGGATATTCTCCTTTTTCTAATTTTGTTCGGATTCCTCTTCGAGTATTCATACTTAAATCATCAACATATTTTGTCGCCATGCCAAAACTCAATGTCATCATGAACTTATCATCACCCGTCGTGTAATACGTTTTTTCGTATGTTCGGATTTCACGAATCAATCTTTTGTCCATAAACCATTGAAGCTCTCCGCCGTCTTTGGAATTTCTCGCCAAGCGGTCTAACTTCCACGCATAAACAATACACTCTTTATTTTTTTCAATATATTTTAACATCTCCGCAAACACCGGACGTCCTGGAGATTTGGCGGACATTTTTTCTTCAAAAATCTTATCAAAAACAACACTGTCTCTATCCGCCATTTTTTTCATTTCGATTCTTTGCGATTCTATTGACTGAACTTGCTTGTCTTCGGTGTCGGTTGATTTACGACAATATAAAATATATTTCATAATATTATAAATATGTTATTTCGTCCTCTCCTCTCCATAATATCCGTAGCGATTCAGAAAAGCAAGAGCTTCTTTTTTACGTTTTTGATATTTTCGTAAATTATAATTTTTGTAATTCATAAATTCGAAAAAATCGACTTTGATATTGTCCTTTGAATACTCCATGGATTCGGGGGGCATCATGGACAAAACGGGATTTATTAGCTCGTCATAATTTACAACAATCGGTTTAAACAAACCTTTGCTGATGAAGTACGATTTTTGGCCTCGCAACCTTTCGTCATCTATATTTTTTGACATGTACTTCGTGATATAACGCCCGACGTTCCTAACCCGATTTATAGCCTTGATTTTTGTAAAACCCAAAGTCCAACATTTTTCAAATATTCTCTTCATCTCGGCTTTATAAGGCAAGTTAAAAAATATACAGTGATAATGAATGGCACCACGATCTTGGAATTCCACTACTGTAACATATTTAAAAAAACTTTCTCTTTGCCTGTTCACGGCGGTATTTAACCTCTGAATAAATTTCGTAAATTCATAATTGGCAAATTTTAAATCCGTAATGTTTTCCCTGAAAGTTAATGTAATAAATACCGGCCAATACGCACGCCCCCTTTGATCAAAATACGCTCTTGTGTTTGAGTTAGTATAATCAATTATTTGCCGACGTGCACGACGATGTCTCATCTGGTCCAATATTTCTTGACTCGTGGCTGATTTTTTCGGTTTATCTTTGAAGGATTTTGGACGACTTCCGACAAAGTATTCTCGCCCATAATCATAATATTCAAAAATATCACCAGAAATTTTGAGACGTTTTTTTGTCGCATAGTGAACATCGCCGTTAAAATGTACAAGGTAACTCATAATTATATTTTTTATTAGCAAAATTATATCTGATTAAGTGTTATCATAATCAAGTCCAACGATACACGCCCCCTACAGTTCCGCTAAGGACGACCCCGAAACAACGTCGCCGTCGGCAAAGCCGACGACAACGTTGTTTTCCGACGATTCGGCATATAGCAAATACATATCCGCAAGTGAACATAAACACTCGTCGGCCTGCTCCGACGATAAATCAAAACTATATCGTTTTTTAAAATACAGCTTGATTTTTTCCGTGAGTTGTTCGCTAAATCGAAACATAAAAGCCCTGCATTGTATTACAGAGCCATTATATTAGTTATACTTTGAGCAACCTTTACCTAATTTTTACCTAGCCAGCCTTTTATACTTGCTATTTATCTTAACATAGCCGTCTTTTCCGTGTGTAAACAACAAAAAGTCTTCAATTTTTTGTTTGGTATTTTTACGAATAATTTCATTTATGGAATTGCAAGCCGTAGTACAACTAGTCGGTCTATAGTTTTTTACATCTTCATTAAAAACTTTTTCCGAAATCTCATAATAGGGAACTTCTTTGTGAAGCTTCTGTTCAACTAAATAATCAAAGACAAAAGCTTGTTTGGTCGCTGTACGTTTCTTGCTAATTCTTACCTTGTCATCTCCAATAAAAAGACACTTATTTTCTTTGTCGTAGGACCATAGATTGTCGTCGATTTTTTCAGGTTCTTTCTGTTCTAACATTTTCCCCGATTCTTCAATTTCTAATTTAGATAAAAAAGAAATAATCTTATTGTGCAACGCCGTAAAATCATTAACGTGCGCTTGCTTGCGGTATACGGGCAGGGGTAAATAGCAGTCAACGCTATGTATGGGCAACTGACTTACTATATCTCCGTGTGGATCGTTCTTTATTGTGTAAAGTTGATGAAAATATCCATAGTTTGACCAAATATTTGTCATCACTTTTTGTTGATGAAGAATGTGCATTTGATCCTTGGAAATTACACCATTATTATAATCACTTAGTATTTGATCACGTGCTTTATCACATTTATCCCCTTCGTTTTTCAACATTTCAACAATAAAGGGCTGTCTCTCGATAATATCAACATAATCATAAAATACCTGAAAAATATCAAAGATATTATCATTGGTCGTGTCTAGTATTTTAACGAGCCGTTCAAGCTCGGCTTTAAGTAATGATATGTTTGCCATATTAACTTAATGAAAGCAGAAAAGATAAAAATAGTCAATAATAACTGAAACGACTGTTGCATTTTATAGCCATGTCGTAGTATAATGAATTTGCATAAAGTCGCTTAAATATATGACAAACATACATTTTAAAAACGCACCCATCACGGAGGCTGTTTTTGATATACAAGTGGTTTTGCCGGTCGGCTTTAATTTTAATGAATTTGATAGCTTAAAAGAAAAAATCTCTGGTGAGTACCCGACGAGGGAAGTTAGTGTAAATTACGAAACATTGATTGATATTAACAAAGGAGGAACGCCAAAACATACTACAAAAAAACAGACGGACGGCTTTATATTTAAAAGTTCTGATTCTAAAAAAATAATTCAATTCAAAACCAGTGGTTTTACATTTAACAAGCTTAAACCATACGACAATTGGAAAAATTTTAGCGACGAAGCAAAAAAATATTTTGAGGAATACGTTAAAATTGCTAAACCTATTAAAATTACTCGGGTGGGTTTACGATACATCAATCTTTTAAACATACCCCTACCAATAAAAGATTTTAAAGAATACATTAAAACTGTTCCTGAAATTGGAAGCGAAATCCCCCAAAATATACAAGATTTTTTTATGAGATTGCTAATTCCGCAAACAGATAATCCATTAAACAAAGCAATCATCACAGAAACGATTGGTAAAATTAACCCCACTCAAACAAAAGAAAATATTTTACCACTAATTTTTGACATTGATGTTTTTAGGACTGACAATCTTGACTTAGACCCACCTAAATTATACAAAATTTTTGATGAATTAAGAGAATTCAAAAATTGTATATTTATAAACAGTATTACAGAAAATGTAAAAGAATTAATCTCTTAATATGATTGATAATTCTTATTTATCCTCTTTAGGTTCCAATTGTACTGGCGTTTGTATTTCTTCAGATGGTGCAAATACTGTTAGCATTGGTCTAGGTGAAGAAGCAAAAGAAGTTAATGCGGATTTTCAGACTGCACACGCACATTATTCTTTACCAATTTCACGAACACAAAAAATTAAAAAATTTGATCAGTTGGCTGCTACATGGGAACATGACAATACTCTGATTTCTTCGAGTCAAGAAATGGTACTCTTGCCTAGCTACCAAGAGATAATTGGCATGGGAGAAGATGCGGTACCTTTAATTCTTGAAGAACTAAAAAATAATCCGCAGCATTGGTTTTGGGCTTTAAGATCCATCACCGGTGAAAATCCGGTTAGTATTGAAGACAGGGGTGATGTAAAAAAGATGACGGAATCATGGCTTGAGTGGGGAAGAAATAGTGGATATGCATGTTAGATGTATTCATCATTATGTATGAACAAGATTTTCCAAATTTAAATCAAGAAGGATTTCAAGTAACTAGTGCAATAAATGTATCATATAACTGTATTGCATGGGCGGCTGGAGATAATAATAAATGGTGGTGGCCTGATAATTTTAAAATTTGTTATTGGCCAGAAGATATTCCAAGACAAGATTCTGTTGATGCTTTTATAAAAATGTTTGGTAAATTCGGTTATTCGCCATGTGAAAACCGCGAATTAGAAGATGGGTATGAAAAGATTGCTATTTATGCCAATGACACCGCTGTCACACACGCATCAAGACAATTACCAACAGGTAAATGGACTAGTAAACTAGGGCAGTCTCATGATATAGAACATACTTTGATTGGTTTAAATAGTAAAAAATATGGAATGGTTCAACAGATTTTAAAAAGAAAAATTAAATAAAAAAATATGGAACTAGATGAATTTATTAAACAAACACTCATAGATATCGCAAGGGGTGTCCATTTAGCAAACAAGGAAATTACATCATCCAAAATGTTGGGGGAGGGGTCACAAGCCTATTTCTCTATAGAAGCATTTAATCGCGAGAAGATGCAGGGTTACATAAATTTTGATGTCGCGGTAACTATCGCCAACGAAACAGGGGCTTCTGGTGGTACTGGTATCAAAATCGCCTTTGCTCATATTGGCGCTGACATCAACAGTACAGCCTCATTGGAAACTGTCAGCCGGATAAAATTCTCTATCATGCCATTTACCACTATTGCATAACAAAATTCTAACTTCATCCCATAGGGGGAGCCATATGAACAGAATTAAAATAAT
>JALOBP010000099.1 GCA_023228295.1 Methanoregula sp. | reverse complement strand
TTCAGGGATTTCATAGATTGTCAATACAGGTGGAACAGGCTGTTTGTAAGGAACGCACCCTCCTTTTCTGTTTCCCTGACGTAGATGAGATAATCGTCAGACTCGAACCCGGTGGTATTCAGGGTGTAGGACCAGGTATTTATCGATGAGTCTTCTGCTTGCACAACCGCAGTCCGCAGGACCGGGTTTTCCCATGGATCTTCACAGGGAAGAATCGCCCGGTCGTAATTTCCCGCGAAAATGACAAGAGTCAGCTCCCTGCCGGGGGGGAGGTTGGTCGTGCCGGTAATCTCAAAGGTCCTGCCCGCAGCCCAGAAACCTACCGGGTCGATAGTAATGGTGATGAGCGTATCGTTGCCGGATGACGGATCCAACAATACCAGCTCCATTGAACGGGTATATTTCTCATTCATCATCTGTTCTGCTTTCTCCTGACCGATCTCTTTTGCCAAATACGCCAGGTATTCCCGGTTCACCTCAAGGAACTGTTCGCGGGACAGAATGTTTTGCCTTGCGTGAGTGATATTCATGGGATAGGATGTGATTGCCGTTCGCTCGATGCAGTTTTCCGTATTGGTATCGGTTTTACTTTGAGTTGATTCAAGCCCGGGATCCGGCGCCGGGGTAATTTCAATGCTGTATGGATCGTCGGAATGATCCTTTTGTGGTTCGGAAAGGCTCGTGCATCCGGCTGCCATGACAACCGTAAACGCAAGAATCGACAGTATCAACAGGTTTCGCATGGTCTTCTGTGCTCCTTAACAAACAAGGTATCTGATTCTGCCTGCACGGATTTTTTCTGCATGCATGTAATTTCGAATATATACTATATCATCGTTTATATTAATTTAGATCCGGAGAATTCCTCAATGAAAAGGCGAGTGCATAAAGAAGAGAGCATTCTTGAGTGATTGTAGAAAATCCCATTGATTTTGATCCCCTTAATCTGGAGCCGTAATATCCTGGCCCAGCGGGTTTTTAGGAACTTTCACTTCTGGGGGGTAGATTTTTTTCAACGAGTTGGCGTTTACGATATCTTGGATCATTCGTACAGCCAACCATGTCCTGTTGGACACAGCGATAATCACGTTCAATAACCAGGTATCAGGAATTGACCGGCCATAGATTTCGCAAAAATTGGAGAGAGAACCGGTCAGGATTGCACAACCTGTGGTATTTTGCGTTGTCGGCGGAGCGTATTGAAAAACACAGACAGATGGATAGGAGGTAACGTGTCCGGCTTAAAAAAACACGATCGCGGGGGTAGTGTTGACAATGGGGACTTGGGGGGCATCCTGCACCCATGATTATGGTTAACGTATTCTCCAGAACGATTATTTCATCAACCGTTACAACCTTTAAAAAATGATAGTAAACCAGGGCCCGGGGTTATGCAATCCATAAGCAAGGCGAACGATACCGGAAATAATCATGCGGCCGATTTCTGGAAATTCGATATGCACGTCCACACGTGGCACTCCGGCGACTCGGTTACCAATCCCAAAGAGATCGTTGACCTGTTTGAAAAACGAGGGATCCTCAGCCTCGTCTGCGACCACAACAGCACGGCAGGGTCGGCTGAAGTATATGCGGCAATCCGGTTGATTGATCCTGACATACCCCTGATCCTCTCTGAAGAGATCATGACCCTGAGCGGGGAGATAATCGGCCTTTTCTTAACCGAAGAGGTGCCCCCGTACCTCTCCGCACCCGTAACAGTCGACCGCATCCACGACCAGGGCGGGCTTGCCCTTGTGCCGCACCCGTTCTGCTCCTACCGCACGTCAAGCGCACTCCGTACGAATATGCTCAATAAAATCATCGACCGGGTGGATATCATCGAGGGGTACAATGCCCGTGTCTTGCAGGACAAAGACAATTTCCGGGCACGGGAATATGCGATAAAACACAACACACCGGTCTCATTGGGGTCCGACGCCCACACCGTGCAGGAACTTGGCTGGTGTTTCATGGAACTGGCCCCCTTTGACGGGCCGCGGGAACTGCTCGCAACGCTTCGGAGCGGCCGGCCCGAGTTCTGCCGGATGGACCCGGCCATCCACCAGGTTACCCGGCTTGTCAAGGCGGTCAAACACGACCGTCTGCTGGAAGAGTGAGCAAACGGGGCCCGCGGCTTTTTCCTGCACGGAATGCTCCCGGCGGGCAGCAACACCCCCAAGGAAACTCTCCACACCGGCTACTATTATCCCGATGCCCGGTAAAAATGTACACCGGATGTCATCCCACGAACTCCTTGAAGTCGAATGTCCGTCCTGCAGGGCAAAACAGGACATTGTTATCTGGAAATCGTTAAATGTCACCCGCGACCCGGAACTTAAAGAGCAGTTCTTCACCGGAAAGATCAATTATTTCACCTGCGGGTCCTGTGACTTTGAAGGGTTCATCACCGCACCGCTGGTCTATGATGACATGGAGAAGAAGATCTGCGCAAATTACGTGCCCATTGAATATCTCGAGGATGAAGAGTACCTGAAACAGTCGTTCACGCCCGATGCTGAGATCCGGCTTGAGCTGCCGGACGACACAGCCCGGATTGCCGAAATGGATTATTTCCGGCATGCCCACATGGTATTTTCCATGGCCGAACTGATCCGCTATGTCCTGTTCCGGGACCGGCTCGGGCAGGTATTTTCAGAAAATTAAAAGGAGCAATATGACGATGGAAAAAATACCCGACTGCCCGTTCTGTCATCCCCCCAACGAGGAAATTGTTGCGGGAAATGCATTGTGCTTTGCCATCCGGGACCGGTTCCCGGTCACGGAGGGTCACCTGCTCATCATCCCGTTCCGACATACGCCGGATTATTTCTCACTGACCCCGGAGGAGAAACTGGCGATCACGGATCTTATCGAAGAATGCCGGAAGATCAGCGATGAAAAATTGCAGCCGGCGGGATATAACATCGGGTATAACATCGGCACCGCTGCCGGCCAGACTGTGATGCACTGCCACTGTCATTTCATCCCCCGCTACAGGGGCGATACGGACAATCCCCGCGGGGGCGTCCGCAGGGTTGTCCGCGGGAGATATTACAATGATCCCAGGACCGAGAGACGTAACCCGGAGTAGTCCGGCCATGCGGGAACAAGGGAACGCGAAGCAGGACCGGATAAAACGATTATTCGGTTTCCGCGATATTTTTCATCACGGCCTCCCGGGTTTGCGGTGAAAGGTTAAGCCCGTCACAGATGACGGGGAGAATCTGCCGCAGGGTGCGATTCCCCGGGGGTGTCATGATATAATCGCAGATCGCTTTCTGTCCTTCCGGTGACGAAAGGTAACCCTGTATCATTTCCTGTCCTTTCGGCGATGCAAGATAGGATGAGATCATACTTTTCATGGGATCGATTGCTGCCATAATGTATTCCCGGATAGTTATGTCCCTTATCTGATAAGCCCGTATGGCTCTCAAATCCCAAAAAAACTAATGATCCATTGGGATAAGCTTTGTATCCATTTAGGACAGACTAACAAAGCAACCATGGTTTTAACGGAAATGTCCCGGGTGGAACGCTCCCTCCTTGCCATTGCGCTCCTATTCATCATCCTCATTGCAGTGAAGATGACGGCCTATATCGTCACGCTCATCCTGATGTCCCTGATCATCACCATGCTTGTGATACCTGCCCAGATCTGGCTGAAAGAGAAAGGGCTCTCAACATTCGCGTCAGTGCTGATTATTTCACTTGCTGCAGGTATCGTCATCGTTGCCTTCATCACACTTACGGCCCTGTCGCTCAACTCCGTGGTCACCGATCTCCCGCAATACCAGCAGGAACTCAATGTCCGGCTTGCCGATATCTCCGCCATGCTGGCACCCTTCGGCATATCCGACATCCTGAGTGAACCGCCTTCGATAAAAATCGGCGACGTTGTATCCTACGGGTTCTCCAGTGCAACGCTCATTGGCGACCTGCTGATGTTCCTATTCTTTGTCGGAATACTATCGTTCTTTACCCTTCTGGAAGTGCCTTCGATCACTGCCCGGTTCGAGGAGCGCTTCGGGCGGGAGTCGGCAACGATGCAGAGCTTCTCGCGTATGACCGGGTATGTGATTGATTTCATTGTCGTCCGGACCGAGACGAACTTCATTCACGGGGTTCTCTTTGGGGGTTTTTTGGGGGTTATCGGGGTCCATGGGGCGATCTTGTGGGGAACGCTGACATTTATCCTTGGATACATCCCGTTCTTTGGTCTCGTCATTGCAGCAATACCCGCTCTGATTCTGGCCTGGCTCCAGTTTGGTATACCCGGGGCAGTTGCGGTTGTTGTCGTGGTCTGCATTCTGAACCTTATTGTTGAGAACCCGGTCTACTCATTCCTTGCAGCCCGAAAGTTCGAGATGCCAGCACTCATTGTCATCTTCTCGGTTATCTTCTGGGGCTGGCTTTTTGGCCTTGTCGGGATGCTCTTCTCGGTCCCGTTCACGCTGTTCATCCTCCTCACCTTCCAGCTGTCGGACGAACTCCGCTGGATCAATGTGACCCTTGGGGTCAACCACCTGTTTGAAGAGAAGGGCAGGAAAAAAGGGGACGAATAATTTTTTTTATGGGTGGAGGTCAGGATTTGTGCTGAGCGCAAATGCACGGGGGTGGATTCTTCCTCTTCAGTCAGCATGCGGATATTCGCAGTAAGACCGGATAAATTCCCCATAAAAACAATCAGCGTGTTCGCAGCAACCACACCCGGTCGCGGGGCACGATGCTCAAAAGCGGTGAAATACCGCAGGATTCTGCCGGTGAAAATTCCCGTTTACATGCCGGTAGCTCGTTTTAAATCGTTCGACATCCTCTCCGGCCTGAAATAATCCAGATGAATACTCTAAGACGGGAATTGGTCTCACCCATCCCGAATATTGAATATCTATTATACGATCTGGGTCTGATTACAAATTTTGCAACAAAGTTTGGAATCGGAATCGGCTAAAATCGAGAAAAGGTCAAATCACAAATAATGTAGCCGGGAATTGTCAGGAGTTACTTTTTTTCCAGGATAAGTTCAAGGACCCCTTCGGCAAACCGCTTTTTGCTGAACCGAACTTCCCAGGGCGCCGTGATTGAGATCAGATACTGTTTATCGGCGCTGGATGCAGCAATGGTAACTGAGGTGGAGTGGTCGTCCAGGTCGATTTTGATTTTTTCCTCAACAACATCTGGCAGTTCTGTATGAATGTGAAAAAATTTCCCATCATCAAAAACAGTTGTGGCAGGTTCGATCGTCTCTATTGGATCTTCTTTTTTCTTATCATTTGTTCGCATAGTCCTGCCCTCAGATTTCCGGGTCATCGTACGGGGTATGGCATTGATGATTTCCGGTCCTGTATCGCGTTCTCAATTATCCGAAGCATACCAAAAAAGATCGGGAATAATCGTGGCCGATCACGTGCTGGCATACAAACAGGAATACCGTATTGTTGCAGTGCTGACATTGGAATTTAACCTGTATCCATGGGGCTTTTTGTATGTATGATATCTTCAGATGTTGTGAGGAAAATGCCGTTTTTATGGTTTTTATAGATTTTTCCTCATCCATCCGGAGGCGTGGCATAGTGTCGGTTTCGGCTTTTTTCCATCAACGCGGTCAGATGTGAAGATCTTTTTCTCAAGTATGACGTTCCACCCCCCGGGTTCCATACTACCCGATGCCTACCTCTTTAGGAAAGCAGATAAACCTGTCTGGTTTTTGCAATTCTTGTTTCGTTTTTTTTGGCATTCCATGTACGTCAATATCCCCTTTTGAGCACGAACAAATCCCTGTAAACGAGGCAAGAATGTGCCTGCAGTGTTTCAGTTCAGATTTTGCAATGTTTGACACGGTATTTATACCCTTCCGGTTATATAACGCCCCTATCTGGTATCATTACGAGAGAACCAGGCAAAATTCCCTGATGACATCGTTGTTTAAAAAAATGTTATAGGGTAAATCCCCGGACTGCATTTGAAAAACGACGAAAACGTATCGGGAAGACAGGAGTATTTCACATGGATGAAATTGTTTCACGGGATGATGAGGAAGGCCGGGAAGTGGCCCGGCAAAAAGGACGAATCGATGAACAGGACATGCAGCATGCGCGTGATCAGGCTGCCGAGAAGGGACGAGTGCAGGGGGTGCAGGAGGAACGGAATCGCGAAAATGCAAAACAGCCACAGCCTGAGGGAATGGGAACCGGCGCAAAGATTGTCATAGGTCTTGTGGTCATACTCATCATTGCTGCTCTACTGGCGGTTCTCACGCTGTCGGTATCTGTCACGGATGTCTCAACCAATTACGCGTTACCGTATACTACCACGTATTCGGTTACGTTCCCCGAAGGGCAGCCGATAGCAATAGGGAACTCACAGATGACAGTACTTTCATTCGATGACGAGTTGATCTCGGATATTGATGGCAACCGGCAGAAACTTGTGGACGGGGAGGACCGGGTGATTAACGAGCGGCGTGCGATCGTCACAACACTCGGGGTGATCAAACTCATGGATACCAACTTCCAGGTAAACCTGAAGTACAAAGGAAACCGGGATAATCTTGCATACTTCGATATGGCGATCCATACCTCCCAGCAGGTGCCGGAAGTGCTTCTCAAGCAGCTGCTCCCACGCGAGATCCAGGCCACGCCCATGTAAGTGACGGGATGGTTTTTGATCCATTTTCCCCATCGTTTTTTGGGTGCCCGCTCTGGCGCTCCACTTTTTTTGGGGGGGCCCCGGCACATCACGGCCGGTCCCGGGCATCTGTGCTCCGGCTCCCAGTTCCACCAGGGGGTGCCGCACGGAGCGTCAGCCCCCCACAACAGCCCAGATACCACGGGTCGGACACCCATTCAAAACAGCTAAGTGAGTCATCGTTACCGGTAACCCTCAACCGAGGGGGTATCCGTGTCACAAACCTCAACAAGAGAGACGCGATAGAAAATCCTGCATTCCACCACCCGGACCAATCCTGATATTGCTGATGATGGAAGCCATCGAGAGCGTTGTGGTGGTGGTGATGGTAAATACAATGGCAATAATCAGCCAGCAGCCGGCAAGCCCGACGCTTCCCACTACCCAGCCAAGGCGGAGGTACAAGATGACCCCGAGAATAGTCAGGAGTGTCGGGACATAAACGCCGGTCACCATCCCGAACCGGACCGGTTCCGAGGCGGGGATACGGTCAGGAGATTTTTGATTGTGCAGCGGAGTCCATACGTGTTTCTGCCTGCTGTTTTTCGCAGTCGGGTTTTAATAGGGGTAATGTAATCCTGTAGTATCTTGAGTTATGAATAATTATGCGCTGTCTCCTGATGAACAACTCGCGGCCATGGACTCGTCTCCCGATGGGCTGAACGATGCAGAGGTTACAATCCGCCAGAAAAAATTCGGGCCCAACGAGATAGAGAAACGGCAGGGCAAGAATTATTTTAAAGAGTACCTTCTCCAGTACGTCCAGTTTTTTGCCATCCTGTTAGAAATTGCAGCAGTCCTCTCCATGGTTGCCAGCCAGTACGCTCCCGGGGAAGGATATGAAATTTTGGGGGTTGCCATCTTCGGGGCGGTCATGGTCAATGCAACGTTTGCTTTCTGGCAGGAGTACCGGGCCGATAAAACCGTTGAAGCCTTGAAAAAACTCATGCCCTCATCGATCACGGTCCGCCGAAACAAAAAGAACCAGAACGTTAAGGCATCATCACTGGTCCCGGGTGATATCCTCATACTGGAAGAAGGTGACCGGATTGGTGCTGATGCGGTTATCATAAGTGAAAATTCCCTGTATGTCAATAATGCAACCCTCACAGGAGAATCACGCCCGTCCCGGAGAACTGCGACCCCCATAGAATCACAATCTCCGCTTGATGCGGCAAATGCTGTTTTTGCCGGAACGACCGTGACCGGGGGAAATGCCATTGCCATGGTAACCACGACCGGGAAAAATACCGAGTTTGGAAAGATTGCCTCCCTTGCAAGTGCGGTTAAGAAGAGACCGACACCGATGCAGATTGAGATCATACGGATCACGAGGCTCCTTACGCTGGCAGCACTTCTTATGGGGGCAGTCTTCCTTGTCCTGGGCTATCTTTCTGGAAGAGGGCTGCTTATTGCCGCTATCTTTTCCCTCTCCTTAATCGTGGCAAATGTTCCGGAAGGAATGCTCCCGACCATCACCCTCTCCCTCTCGCTGGCAAGCCAGAATATGGCAAAAAGGAATGCCCTGATAAAAAACCTTGATTCCGCCCAGACCCTTGGGAGTGCCACGGTCATCTGCACCGATAAGACCGGGACCCTTACCCGCAATGAGATGACCCTCCGGGAGATCTACCTTACCGGGGGAGAAGAGATAACGGTCTCCGGAGAAGGGTATTCCCTGTCCGGAACGTTTGCATTTGCCAGCAGGAATGAGAGCTCAAAGGAGCGGCTGGACCAGTTCCTCCGTGCCGGCCGGCTCAACTGCCGTGCCCATTTTACCGGGGGGGAACCCTTTGGGGACCCCACAGAACTGGCTATCGTTGCCGCTGCGTACAAAATAACGCCGGAGATTGGCGGCTATGAAAAATTTGCCGAGTTTCCCTTCACCAGCGAGCGGAAGATGATGTCATCGGTCTGGAGGCACGAGGGAAAAACGTACCTCTTCTCCAAAGGTGCCGTTGAGACCCTTCTGCCCCTTTGCACCCATTATCTGGATAATGCGGGCAGGCCCGTCCCCTACGATGATACTGCCAGACAAAAATTTTTAGAGAACGCTGCAACTTTTGAGAAGAAAGCCTACCGGGTCCTGGCAGTTTCGTTCCGGGAAGGGGAGATGGAAGAAGAACTTACCATGCTCGGACTTGTCGCCATCATGGACCTTCCCCGCGAGGAGGTGTATGAGGCAATCAGGACGTGTAAAAAGGCCGGGATCCGGGTCATGATGCTCACCGGGGACAACCCGATCACCGCACGGGCTATCGCGGAGAAGATCGGTATGCAGGTGGATGTCACGATCACCGGCGATGAATGTATAAAAATGCCGGACAATGAACTCCAGGAGGTCTTAAAAACCCGGTCGGTCCTCTTTGCGAGGATGCGTTCTGAACAGAAACTCCGGATCGCCACCCTGCTCCAGACAAACGGCGAGGTGGTTGCGATGACCGGAGACGGGGTAAATGATGCCCCGGCCCTCCGGAAAGCCGATATCGGGATATCCATGGGGATCAAGGGAACCGAGGTTGCACGGGAGGCATCCGACATGATCCTGTTGGACGACAACTTCGCTTCCATTGTCGCTGCCATTGAGGAAGGGAGGACGGTGTACTTTAATATCAAAAAATTCGTCACCTACATCCTTTCATCAAATGTGCCGGAGATACTCCCCTATATTCTCCAGTTTTTCTTAAGAATCCCTCTCCCCCTCTCGGTCATCCAGATCCTGACCATCGATCTCGGGTCCGACATGCTCCCCGGCCTTGCCCTCGGGAGCGAAAAACCGGAGGAAGATATCATGGACCGGCCGCCGGTCGGGAAAAACGAGCGGATCCTGGATGCTGAAGTGTTCAAACGGGGGTATTTCTTCCTCGGGGCGATTGAAGGGGTAGCTGCAATGGTGGCATTTCTCGGTTTTCTCTTCCTCTCCGGGTGGCAATACGGCGATCTCTCCATCACGAACACCACGCTCCATTACCAGGCAATGACCATGACCCTTCTTGGGGCCATCACCTGCCAGCTCATGAACGTGTGGACGCTGCGGTCCTGGGAACACTCATCGTTTGGCAGGGGGTTATTTTCCAATAAACTGCTCATCATCGCCATCATCGTGGAGTTCATCTGGATTTACATGATCCTGAATGTCCCACAAGTCCAGTTTATCTTCAACACCGCAAATGTCCCCCCCCAGTATCTCCTGCTCCTCATCCCCTTCCCCATCCTGCTCTTTGTACTGCATGAACTCTATAAATGGCGGATACGGGCCCGGAGAAAGGAAAGCATTCCCGTTCCCCGATACTCATGAGATGGGGCCTCTTCGGACGATCCCCCGGAGCACCAGAAAATCCCGGCGGCCGACCAA
>JALOBP010000098.1 GCA_023228295.1 Methanoregula sp. | reverse complement strand
TTCCCACCCCTCGGGTAGAAAGTGTAAAAGAAATTTCCAGTCACCATCTGTTTTTATCCGCGCCATCTCATTACCTTATGATTCCTATCCCCCCCTCAATAGATAATGGTTTTGTTAAAGTTAGCGCATATTGGGGTGGGGGGGTTCCGTTATGTAAATCAAAAATTGTGAAGTTAATGAAAAAGAGTAATTTTTCAATCAATTTTAAAAGATGTTGATGTGATTACATTAAGATCGCTTGCCGACGCCACCTTCCGGTGTACCGTGAAGCCGTCATCCGTCTCCCGCCCGATGTGCTGCGGGTCATTGAGAAGGTCGCCGCTGCCGGGAAGTACCCGGTAGCCTGTGGGGAGTTTGCCAATCTCTCTAAAAATTTGGGATTGCCGGATAGATCGCAGGGATCATCCCGCGATAATAAGGCGGGGGAAGTTCTCCGGCTTCTCTTCCCAGCCACAATTTTATCTATTCTGCCGCTCGGCAAGGATAATGAACCCGCCATCGGCAGTCTGGATAACCTTGCGGACCGTATCCGCAGTACCGTCCCCCACGACCCGGTCCCAATCCACGCTGCCGTCATCCCGCAGTTTCAGGGCATGAAGATCTCCTCCGGCATACCCGCTCATAGCGGAATATGCCGCAGGTTCGTGGCCGGTGGCGATGCCGGCCGAGAAGAACCCTCCATCGGAAGTCGGGGTGATGATCCGGCTTCCCGCGATCTCCTGCCGTGCGATAATTTTCCCATCGGAATCAAACTCAACTGCTTCGGGCCGGACTGTGACAGATCCGTCTGCCTGCGTGTATTCCCCGGAGAAGATCATACGGATCCTGTCCTGCCGGGTGTCCCACTGCGACGGGTACGACAGCGTTGCCGGGCCAAGGTCTGTTACCCATTCGATGGAACCGCTGCCGGAGATACGGGCGGCATACCGGTGCCGGCTGCCGTCCTCGCGTGGCCCGAACGCCCCAAGATAGTACCCGCTGCCGTCCCCTGGCGCTGCAATCGACCAGAAACTCTCGAGGCCATATGCGCCATAGCCCCGCTGCCAGGCAATGGACCCGTTTCGGTCAAGGAGGGTTACGGCCGCCTGGCTGGCTGACCTCATCGGTGCAACGCACTCGGTCACCGGGATCTTCCGGTCACCGGCTTCGAGGACCGTTTCCCGGCACCCGGGCGTCTCTACGGTCTCGCTGGCAAGCGGTGCCCGCGTGGAAACCGTCCCGTTCTCATCGTACTCGGCTATCGATCCGGCAGGATACTGCTCCCATGATTGTCCTGCAACGGCAATGCCACCGGCCGGTGCCACCGCAAGCGACCATACGCCGTTCATTCCGGTTTCCGTGACCGAAACGAGGTTTCCGTTCTGGTCAAAGAATCCCACCTTCCCGTTGAGGTTGCTAGCTGCGAAGGTCCCTTCACCTGCCCGGACGAGCGACGTAAGATCGAAGGTCATGGACGGGCAGGGAATTTCCGAAATAAGCGTCCCGTCCCGGCCGAGCCGGATTAGTTTCGGCACCGGGCTCTCGTACTGCCTGCTGCCGCTGCCGGCTGCAATCACAAGATTGCCCTCCGATGTCTCGACAATATCGCTGGCAACATCGTCATACCCCTCGTCCAGCGTGCGGCTCCATGCCTGCGTGCCGTCCGGGTTCAGCCCGATGACGATGACGTCATGGTTCGGCACGTAATCCCCGCAGCCGCAGGAGAGCACAAACAGAATGAGTATCAGGGCTGTGCCGGCAGCGCCGCAGTATCGGAAGTGTTTCATGGGATGACCTGCCGGAAAAGTATGAATTCTGTTGTATGTAACGATTTTTATTTGGATCCATGTTCCGTTAAATGGTGAGAACCATCGGCTTCCCCAATTTCAATATTACCCCACGCTCTTCCGTATACCTGAATGAAAACACCGGAAGATCCCTGCACATTGCCCTTTCCCCAGCCAAATTTACTCGCACCGAAGCACCTTATCAGACCGCCGCACTACGCCCAAAGGTGCACCATCCATACTTTTAACCCATTATGCGCATATGAGTAATAATAAAATCAGGGTATGATTACAATGAAAATCTGCATTACCGCACAGGGCGCAACACCGGATACTAAGGTAGAGGAACGCTTCGGCAGGGCGCCGTATTTTATTCTCATGGACCGTGAGACCGGATCGTATGAAGCCATCGCAAACCCGTTTGCCGATGGTGCCGGGGGGGTTGGCCCGAAAGCCGCCCAGTTGATCCTTGACCGCAAAGCAGAGGCGCTGGTAAGCGGCCTCCTGGGTGGGAATGCAAAGGCAGTCCTGGATTCGGCTGGTGTCACCCAGTACACGTACCGTGCCGGCGGATCGGTCCGGGACGCATTTGACGCATTCAGGAATAACACCCTTGAACGGGCGGAATAATTCTGCAAGGAGCGGAAGAGCAGGCAGGGGACCCTTCGATCAATCACCGGAGAACACGCACATGAAACTTGCAGTTGCCAGCGGAAAAGGCGGTACCGGCAAGAGCATGGTGGCGGCAAATCTTGCCTTCACGCTTGCCAGTACCAGGCAGGTCACCCTTGTTGACTGCGATGTCGAGGAACCCAACCTCCACCTCTTCTTCCCGGCGCCGGCTACGACAACCGAGGTCACCATGCCGGTGCCTGTGGTTGACGAGTCCGCCTGCGATCACTGCGGGAAGTGCGGCGAGTTCTGCCAGTATGGCGCAATCACCGTGCTGCGCGACCGCATCCTCTTCTTGCCCGAGCTCTGCCATTCCTGCGGAGGGTGCACGCTGGTCTGCCCGAACTCGGCCATCCGTGAAGAGCCAAAACGGATCGGCACCCTTACCACTTCTGCTCCGATGTCAGGCATGAAACTGGTCTCGGGGAAGCTGGATGAGGGAAACCCGCATGCGGTGCCGATCATCCGGGCAGCAAAAATACTGGCAGAAGGCGATCCCCTCGTGATCTGCGATTCTGCACCGGGCACTTCC
The DNA here is from genome assembly GCA_023228295.1 of Methanoregula sp. Classification (GTDB taxonomy): domain Archaea; phylum Halobacteriota; class Methanomicrobia; order Methanomicrobiales; family Methanospirillaceae; genus Methanoregula. Next base: position 7,282 of record JALOBP010000098.1, on the reverse strand, counting down.
TGTCCGGTCGTTGAGATGCTCGACGGGTGCGATGCCTGCATCCTTGTCACGGAATCAACCCCGTTCGGGCTGCACGACCTCGAGCTTGCCGTGGATGTTGCCGCCCGGCTGGACATCCCCGCGGGGGTCATCATCAACCGGAGCGACGGGAAGGACCAAGAGACCCTCCGGTTCTGCGCCGGCCAGGATCTTGATGTCCTGATGACCATCCCTTTCAGCCGGGAGATCGCCGCCATCCAGAGCCGGGGGGACCTCCTCTGCCGGGCCCGGCCGGAATGGCAGGAGGACTTCTGTTCTCTCTATCTCAAATGCAGGTCGCTTGCCGGGGTGGAGCGATGATCCGGATAGCAGTCATCAGCGGCAAGGGCGGCACCGGCAAGACCATGGTCACCGCCGCACTCTCCCGGCTGCTCAGTGGATCGCTCGTGCTCGCGGACTGCGACGTGGACGCGGCGAACCTCGAACTCGTCCAGAGCCCCCGCCTCCTCCGTACCGATCCGTTCATGGGGATGAAATCCGCAGTCATCGACCCCGCCGCCTGCGTGCAGTGCGGGGAGTGCGAGGCCCATTGCCGGTTCGGCGCGGTTGACCGGGACGACGACAAGTACCGTGTGAACCCGCTCCGCTGCGAAGGGTGTGCCGTCTGTACGGCAGTCTGCCCTGCAGGAGCAGTCACCATGCAGCCGCGACAGACCGGGGAGATCAAATACTCAGAGACCGCACGGGGGCACCTGGTGCATGCCCGGCTCGTGTCGGGCGCCGGCAATTCCGGGCTGCTCGTCCATGCTGTGAAGAAGACGGCACTCGAACGCGACGGGCAGTGCGACCTCTTCTTAATTGACGGCCCGCCCGGGACCGGCTGTCCGCTCATCTCCACTATCAGCGGTGTGGATGCCGTGCTGGTGGTAACAGAACCGAGCGTATCGGGGCTCCATGATCTCAAACGGGTGGTTGCTGTATGCCGGCAGTTCCGGCCCCGGGTCCTTGTGGCGGTCAACCGCTGGGACCTGGATCCATCGCAGATGGAAAAGATCGAAGCGTGGTGTCGCGACGAGAATATCTCCCTCATCGGGAGGATCCCGTTCGACCCCGCGGTCATCGACGCGGTGCGGGCAGGTGTCCCGGTCACGGAAACGGGGGCGTCCCCTGCAGCGCAGGCCATCCGGACACTGGCTGTAACCATAGAACAGGAGTTGAGCAATCCTGACAGGCCAAAGTGAGAAGCCTGAGTGTTGCCGGCGGCGGGGCCGGCCCCGGATGAACCGGTCGCTCGATGGTGGTCCGGCCGGGCAGTGCTATGCCCCGCAGTGCAATACGGGCGGGCAGGATGAAGAAGTCCTGCTCCTGCCTCAGGAGATCGCCGCACTGAACTTAATTGACCTGCAGAACCTTGAACAGGAAGTGGTAGCGGGCATTCTCGGTGTGTCACGAAAGACAGTCTGGCGGGATATTCACGAGGCCCGCCACAAGATCGCTGACGCTCTCCTCAATGGAAAAACGATCCGGATGGAGGGGTGCACACGCAGGCTTAACGGGCACTGCCCGAAACGGGACAAAACCATTTACAAAAAAAGCGGGGGTGGTCGTTGTCACGGAGGTGCTGTTGTGCAGGATCGTGATCCCGGTGAATCTGCGTGATGTTGTCACCGGGTATTGCCGAAACAATTTGTTTTAAGTATTTATGCGCATATGAGTAATAATGGTACCCGCGAAGGTACCGGGAGATGGGTCATATGCCACGAATGGATGGAACGGGCCCCCGTGGAATGGGGCAGATTACCGGGCGGGGTTTCGGGAGATGCCGGTCCGGACCGGCGCAACCTGAAGCTGAACCGTCAACGGTTACGGCGCAGGAAAGCGTAGTACTGCCAGGAGAGAATCAGGAAACGATCGCGGTCCAGGTACCGCGTTTTGGTGCAGGCCGCGGCGGAATGCCGTGCGGGTGCGGACGGGGAAGAGTCAATGCCCGCGGCCATTGCCGGCAGTGAATCAACGGATACGGATTATCATGAAAGTTGCAATAGCAAAAGATGGAAACGAGGTGTCAGAACACTTCGGACATTGCAGTGAATATGCGATCTTCACCATTGAAGACGCGAAGATCACCGGAACCAGTATCTTACCAAGTCCCGGTCATGAGCCGGGTAAACTCCCGCAATTCCTGGCAGAACATGAGGTAACCCATGTCCTGGCCGGGGGGATGGGACCCCGGGCTGTCGAGCTGTTCTGCGCTAACAACATCGAGGTGTTCCTGGGAATCTCCGGACTCATCGATACCGTTATCCAGGACTTCGTTCTTGGAAAGATCATCCCGGGGCAGAGCAGCTGCACCCATGGTCCCGATCATGAGTGTTCGCATTAATCCTTTGGATTACCTGCACGGTCCTTGAAAGAACCGATGATGACTTCCAGTTCCCAAAGGCAAGCTGCCGCGATACAGTTCCTGAAAATGCGGGTTTTGTCGCGACAGGGTTTTTGGGACAATGACGATTAAAACGGAAATACTGGCATGAGAAAATATCCGGGTATCCCCGAACTTCTCGAAACCTACATGGAGGAGAACTCGGCAGATGAACGGTGGGTCACGGTGCAGGAGCTCCGCGACCGGTTTGGCCTGACACGCTACCAGTGTAATACAATATCCGGATTTTTACGAAGACTGGAGTCCGGACCGTTCGGGCGTTTTCCCTTTATTGTTGCGAAGATCACGCAGGAAATGGGCGAAAATCCCTCCGATCCGAAAAAATGCCGGTATCTGTTGAAACTGCGGGTGTATCGCGATTCGCGAAGGAAGCACCCAAAACCACTGGAGCCAATACATGGCACGTAATAAAGATGTACCAAAACTCCTTGAACAGTTCATGGAAGAGTCGGGAGATAAGCAACGGTGGGTTACGGTCAATGAATTCCGGACCTATTTCAATCTTGATGAATTTTTTGCACCCGCAATCTCCGGGTTTTTAAAACGGATTTACCAAGGCCCGTTCTTCTCCTGCCCCTACCGGGTGGAACGGATTGAGAAGGTTACCATTCAAAAACCGCAGCGCAGGATCATCAGACGATACCTGGTAGCGAGGAGACCGCTATCACAGAAAAAAAGTCCTGCAGATACCATTACCCGATCAACCGCAACAACAACGAACAACGTTTTTACCGACTCAGGTGCCATTGAGATTTTTGACCGGGTATTGTGGGAAAAATGCAATGGAAAAAAGAATCCTGGTAACCAGTAACCACCCTCACACTTCATCAGAAACCGGCAATGTTCTGGCACTGGCGGGGGAGTAAATCTCCTGCAATTACGCTATCCTTACCCCATTACCTTAAGCGTCTCCTCCTTTGTCCATCGCACACAGTATATATCACCCCCCGCTCCTCAGTATACATGCATGAAGACGCCGGACGATCCCCTTCACAAGGCCCTTGCCGATGCCACCTTCCAGGCATACCGCCAGGCTGTCATCCGCCTCCCGCCCGATGTGCTGCGGGTCATTGAGAAGGCCGCCGCTGCTGAGACGAACCCGGTAGCCCGCGGGGAGTTTACCAATATTCTCAAGAATATCGAGATCGCCGAACGGCTCGGCGTCCCGATGTGCCAGGATACCGGGGTCCCGGTCATCTATCTCACCATTCCCCCGGATGTCCCGCTGAGCCAGGATTTTTACGATGCTGTTGCCGAAGGCGTCCGCAGGGTAACAAAGGAAGTCCCGCTCCGCCCCAATGTCGTCGACCCCCTCACCCGGCACAACACGGGCGACAACACCGGCGCAGGAATGCCGGCAATGCACGTGAAGCCCGGCAAAACACTCGCGGTCACTGTACTTCCCAAGGGAGCCGGTGCCGAAAACATGTCACGGATCACGATGCTCCTCCCCTCGAAGAAGGACCTGATCGAAAAGTTCGTTGTCGAGACCGTGTATCTTGCCGGCTCCCGCCCCTGCCCCCCGGTCATCATCGGTGTCGGTATTGGCGGGACATTCGACGGCGCTGCGGCACTTGCGAAGGAAGCCCTGCTCGAACCGGTTGATACGATGACGGAGTACGAACAGCAGATCCTCTGCGCCGTGAACAAACTCGGGATCGGACCGATGGGTCTTGGCGGGGATTTCACCGCTCTCGCCGTCAAAGTAAAAACGGCCGGCTGCCACACGGCATCACTGCCGGTTGCCGTCAACATCCAGTGCTGGGCAAACCGGCATGCAACCGTTGAGGCGAAGCGATGAGCAAAAAGATCGTCCAGCTCAAAACCCCGCTGGGGGAAGAGGTCCTGAAACTCAAAGCCGGCGATCACGTGGAACTCTCCGGGATTGTCTATACTGCCCGGGACGAGGCGCACCTCCGGATGATGGAGAACGGGGTCCCGTTCGATCCAAAAGGTGCAGTAATTTTTCACTGCGGCCCTGTCATCCGGGACAAGAAAGTAATCGCCGCCGGCCCGACCACCTCTGCCCGGATGAACGAGCTCTCCGGGTTTCTCATCGAAAAAGGAGTCCGGGGGCTCATCGGGAAAGGGGGCATGGGGGCAACCGTGCGGAAGCAGCTGAAGGGGACGGCAGTCTATTTTGCGTTCACCGGTGGCTGCGCAGCCCTTGCGTCATCGCACATGACCCTGAACGGTGTCCATTACGAGGACCTTGGCATGGCAGAGGCCGTCTGGGAGATCGGGCTCGACCGGCTCCCGCTCGTGGTCGGGATCGATTCGCACGGGAACGATATTTTTGACGCTGCCCGGAGAAAGTCCGAAACTGTCATGCGAAAATATTCCTGATAAAGATACTCCTAGTAAGATCGTTGATCTTATCCTCCAAGTACGCTGCCGGAGTCCGGCAGGTACCGAACATGCCCGGCCACGCCATTCGTTTTTCACAGATATCTATAAAAATTGATGTGTATTAATTCTCTAAAAAAACTATTTATTCATACAAGTTATACATTTCCTACTGTGGGAGGAATGACATGGCAGGGCTGAAAGGAAAACACATGTTCGGCATAGTAAAGGTTGGGGAGAAAGGTCAGATCGTCATCCCGGCCGAAGCCCGGAAGATCTTCGATATCAAGCCGGGTGACAGCTTGTTGATGCTCGGAGATGAGGAGCAGGGAATCGCGATTGTAAAGAGCGAACCGTTCATCCAGTTCGCGGAGGAAATTTTCAAAGCAAAGGAATCCAGAGAGGAAGACAAATGACCGAAATCCGGATAGCTGGCCTGACAAAAAGGTACGGGGAAAAGACCGCGGTCAATAATCTTAACCTTACAATACAAAAGGGCGAGCTATTCGCCCTGCTCGGCGTGAACGGGGCCGGCAAGACAACGACAATCAAGATGCTCTCGTGCCTCATCGCACCCACGAGCGGGGACGCCGTCCTGCTGGGCGACAGCATAGTGTCCGCTTGCTCGGCAGTGAAAGAGAAGATCAATGTCTCGCCGCAGGAGACCGCGGTAGCCCCGAACCTGACTGTTATGGAGAACCTGGAGATGATAGCCGGTATATACGGCAGCGACAGGAAGGCCGCGGGGATAAAAGCGGCCGGAATGCTGTCGGCATTCTGCCTCGATGAAGTTGCCTGCAGCAAGGCAAAGACACTGTCGGGTGGCATGCAGCGGCGGCTCAGTATCGCGATGGCGCTGATCTCGGAACCGGAGATCCTGTTTCTCGACGAACCAACACTCGGGCTCGATGTCCTCGCACGGCGGGAACTCTGGAACGCGATCGGGAAACTGAAGGGGAAAGTCACCATCATCCTCACGACACATTACCTAGAGGAGGCCCAAGCGCTCTCGGATAGGCTGGGGATAATGGCAAAGGGCGAACTGAAAGCGGTCGGGACAGTGCCGGAGCTTGTCTCCCGTGCAGGCGCACAAACATTCGAGGACGCCTTCGTGGCGCTCGCAACGGATCAGGGAGTGAATGTATGAGATTACTTGTCTTTGCTTCACGGAACTGGAAAGAGATCGTAAGGGATCCTTTAAACCTTGCGTTCGGTTTTGGTTTCCCGCTTGTCCTGCTCCTCCTGCTCACAGCCATGCAGAAAAATATACCGGCAAGCTTGTTTAGGATTGAAGAACTTGCCCCGGGAATGGCTATATTCAACCTTGCGTTCATTTCCCTCTTCTCCGGGATGCTGATTGCAAAGGACAGGAGCACGTCGTTCTTGATGCGACTGTTCACGTCGCCGCTATCCGCCTCCGATTTCATCCTTGGCTACACCTTACCGCTGCTGCCGATAGCGGTCATGCAGTGTGTCATCTTTTTTGCTGCCGCCTTCTTCCTCGGGCTGGCAGTGAACGTCACTGTACTGGTCGCTCTTGCAGTAGTCCTTATCCCGGTAGCTGTCCTCTTCATCGGCATCGGCCTTATGGCAGGATCGGTCTTCACCGATAAGCAGGTGAGCGCCATCTGTGGGGCGGGACTGACGAATGCCTGCGCATGGTTAAGCGGGATATGGTTTGCCCCGGGTCTTGTCGGAGGCTGGTTCGAAGCGATTGCCTATGCGCTGCCGTTCGTTTATGCCGTAAATGCAGCAAGGGCAGCGATCGCAGGGGACTATGCCTCGATATTCCCGCAGCTATGGTGGGTGATCGGGTACGCAGTCGTGATCATGACTGCCGCGATCCTCGTCTTCTGGAAGTGGATGGGCAGCGACCACATGTGAGCTGCGTCCGGTACCTGCTTTTTTGACCCGTGCCGGGCCGCGATGGCAAACGGCATGGCCGGACTTTCCTTTTACAGATTGGATAATAATATGAAATACCAGAGCAGATACTGACCGGCTCGTGCAAAGTAAACAGGTTTTTTTAAAGGCCGCCGAATATATGATAACGAAAAGGACTGCCGATCCATGAAACTCGCCATTGACGAGAACCGCTGCAAGGGCTGCAACCTTTGTACGAAAGTCTGCCCGTATAAGATCTTCCGCGAGGGAAAGAAGCTCAACCGTAAAGGCGTTGCCGTACCTGAACTGGACCGGCCCGAGCGCTGCACCAACTGCCGGCTCCGGAACCTCTATGGCCGGCAGCTCTGTGGCGTCTGCCAGCTCACCTGCCCGGACCAGGCAATCCACTGGATCGATGAGGAGCCGTACGAACCCCATAAGGTGGCGATTGAATATTGACGCGGACTGAATTCTGGCAGGGGAACACTGCCTGTGCGGAAGGGGCGCTTGCAGCCGGCTGCACGTTCTTTGGCGGGTACCCGATCACCCCCTCGACCGAAGTTGCCGAGCTCATGGCAGCAAAGCTCCCGAAGAAAGGCGGGGTCTTCATCCAGATGGAGGACGAGATCG
>JALOBP010000097.1 GCA_023228295.1 Methanoregula sp. | reverse complement strand
CGTACCCTGCGTACATCTGGTCGGAAACCTTCTTGTGGTCGTCCCGGGTCTTCCCCTTGCCGATACCGAGGTTCATCAGCCGTGACAGCGATGGCAGCACGTTGATGGGCGGGTAGATACCCTTGCGGTGGAGGTCACGGTTGACCACGATCTGGCCTTCGGTAATGTAACCGGTCAGGTCAGGGATCGGGTGGGTGATATCGTCACCGGGCATGGTCAGGATCGGGATCTGGGTAACGGAACCCTTCAGTCCCTTGATCATACCGGCACGCTCATAGAGTGAGGCGAGATCCGTGTACATGTAACCCGGGTAGCCACGGCGACCGGGCACTTCTTCACGGGCTGCACCGATCTGGCGGAGCGCTTCACAATAGTTGGTCATATCCGTTAAGATAACCAGCACATGCATACCAAGCTCGAAGGCAAGGTACTCTGCAGTGGTCAGGGCGAGACGCGGGGTGATGATACGTTCGACAGCCGGGTCATCTGCAAGGTTGAGGAAGACGACGGCGTGTTCGAGAGCGCCCGTACGCTCGAAGTCCTGCATGAAATAGTTCGCTTCTTCTTTCGTGATACCCATGGCAGCGAAGACCACGGCGAACGTCTCGGTCGAACCGGGGACCTTTGCCTGGCGGGCGATCTGGAGCGCAACATTGTTGTGCGGCAGACCTGCCGCAGAGAAGATCGGGAGCTTCTGGCCACGGACAAGGGTGTTAGTACCGTCGATCGTGGAGATACCGGTCTGGATGAAATCCGCAGGCATTCCACGGGCGTACGGGTTGATGGCCGCACCGGTGATGTCGAGGCGTTTCTCCGGAACAATCTCCGGGCCTCCATCGATGGGCTTACCGCCACCAGACAGGATACGGCCGAGCATGTCCTTGCCGACCGGCATCTTGATGGTCTCGCCGGTGAACCGGACTCCGCTGTCCCTGCCGATACCCGTTGTGGTCTCGAAGATCTGGACAACAACAAGCTCGTCGCTCGTGTCGAGCACCTGGCCGCGTTTGATCGTGCCGTCGTAAAGGACTATGTTCACGAGTTCCCCGTAGGCAATCGGCTCGGTCTTCTCGACGAAAACGAGGGGACCGGCAATCTTACTAATCGTCCTGTATTCCTTCATGCTGCCGACCTCAGTGTGTTGAACTCATCGTCCATCTGCTTCTCGATCTTGGCGAGTTCGGGTTTGTAGTCCTTGATGAACTTGATCTGGGGCAGCTCGTTCTTGGACTTGACCGTGTTGATCTGCGCCGGGCTGACGCCAGCGAGCTGGGCAGCGTAGGCAAGGTCTGCGAAAAGCTTGATCGCTTTCATCATATCGTACTGTTTCTTCATGTCGCAGAACGTGTCGACCGCGTCGTACGCATTCTGCTGGAGGAAGATCTCACGGATCATACGGGCGACTTCGATGGTCACCTGTTCTGACTCGGGCAGGGCGTCGGAACCGACGAGCTGCACGATCTCCTGAAGTTCTGCCTCTTTCTGGAGAACTTCCATTGCCCATGACCGGATCTTGTTCCAGTCGGGAGAGACTTCACGGTCATAGTAGTCATGAAGGGCTTCTAGGTAAAGCGAATAGGAGTTCAGCCAGTTAATCGCCGGGAAATGCCGGCGCTGGGAGAGCTTCGCGTCCAGTGCCCAGAAGACCTTGACGATACGCAGGGTGTTCTGGGTGACCGGCTCCGAGAAATCTCCTCCAGGAGGTGAGACCGCACCGATAACTGAGACCGACCCGGATGCTCCGTTCAGGGTCTCGACAAGACCGGCACGCTCGTAGAACTCCGAGAGCCGGGCTGCGAGGTATGCCGGGTATCCTTCTTCACCAGGCATCTCTTCAAGACGGCTGGAAATCTCACGCATGGCTTCTGCCCAGCGGGAGGTCGAATCTGCCATTAAGGAGACATCGTAGCCCATGTCACGGAAGTATTCCGCGATGGTGATACCGGTGTAAACCGATGCTTCACGGGCAGCCACCGGCATGTTAGACGTGTTGGCGATAAGGACCGTCCGCTCCATGAGGGGCTTTCCGCTCTTCGGGTCCTCAAGGTGCGGGAATTCCGTAAGAACTTCCGTCATCTCGTTGCCGCGTTCTCCGCAGCCGATGTAGACCACGATTTCGGCGTCCGACCACTTGGCCAGCTGCTGCTGGGTAACGGTCTTGCCGCTCCCGAACGGGCCGGGAATTGCAGCGGTACCACCTTTTGCAATCGGGAAGAGACCGTCGAGGATACGCTGACCTGTGATCAGCGGGATCGTCGGGTTCTTCTTCTCTCTCACAGGACGGGGGATACGGACCGGCCAGCGCTGGATCATCGGGTATTCACGGCCGTCTTCAAGAACACAGATGATCTCGTCAACGGTGAAGTCCCCGCTCTTGATGGTCTTGACCGTCCCCGGCTTTGCATTGGGGGGCAGCATGACCTTATGGACGATGTTGGTTTCCTGGACCTCGCCAAGGATTGCGCCCGGCTCGATCTTCTGGCCGGTCTTGACGACTGGCTTGAACGTCCACTTCTTTTCATGGGAGAGCCCCGGTGCCGAGACACCGCGCTCGATGAAATTGCCCATCTTGTCGACGAGCACCGAGAGCGGGCGCTGGATACCGTCATAGATACTGGTCAGGAGGCCCGGGCCAAGTTCCACGGCGAGCGAGAGCCCGGTGTTGGACACCGGCTCACCCGGGCGGATACCCGAGGTATCCTCGTATACCTGGATGATAACGTTATCACCCTGTATCTTGATGACTTCTCCCATCAGCTCTTCTTTGCCGACCTTCACCACATCGTACATGTGGGCGTCAAGGTTGACTGCCGTAACGACAGGGCCGGCGATTCTTTTAAGAACCCCTTGTTTGGTCTCTTTGGTTTTTTTGTCTTTTACTTCCACAGATCAACACCCACCGATCTCTTGATTCTCTCCCGCATGGAGAGTCCTCCCTCTTCTGCACCAATCGCTATCACGGTTGGCTTGACGGAGTTTTCCAGGGTTATACGAAGCTTGCGGGGGACTTTCTCCATATCGCTGCTGTTGAGGACAAGGATGGCAACATCATTGTCCGCGAGCACGCTGGTGATATGTTCAACGAGTTTCTCGTCGTTTTCGGCTGCATAGGTCTTTCGGATGCCTGCGAGCCGGAAACCGAGGATGAACTCACTGTTACCGATTACTGCGATCTCCATTTACATCACCAGGTAGTCCACGATCTTTTCCGAGGGGAGTTTTGACTCCTTGCCCCGTGCGAGCGCCCGCAGGTTGAATACCTCGTACTTCTTCCTCTCGAGGTATACGAGGATGGGATGGATGGAGAACGGGTTTCTTTTACTCATCTTCTCCATCTGCTCCAGCTGCACGCGGGTGAGGCGTGCCTCGATATACTGGACGCCACCTTTCTTGGTTCTGACCTCATCGAGAAGGACATGGAGGGTATCATTACTGATATTTGCCCTGATCATGTCGATGAATTCACCCAGGTCCTTGATGGCGTTTAAGCTTGCAAAGTCGTTTAATGAGAGGCTGCCACCGGGAATGAACATCTCCCGGGCTTCCTCATCAACCTTGTCGGCTTTAAGCCGGAACAGGGTCTTGACATTCTTGATATCGATCTCGAGCTGGATGTAGGCAAGGAAGGATGCTCCGCCCTTGACCCCGGTCTTTGCATCGTTGATGATGGTGGCGTAAAGGTGCTTGTAGAGCTCGTTCTCCATCCGGGAGAAGGAGCCGGCTTCCTTTGCCAGAGGGTACTCGCGTGCGAGCACCGGGAACATCCGGTTGTCCTTGAGCATCTCGATGATCCGGTCCGGGCTCTCCTCTGAGAGAAGCCGGTCCAGTGCCACCTTGTCAAGACTGCCGGCAGGGATGAGGATCTCCTTGATCTTGCCGGTTTTCACGCCCTGCATCTTGCCACGGAGGATCGTCAGCACGTTCTGGATATCCCAGGTCCTGAGGTAGACCTGCGTGAACTGCTTGAGAGTCCCCGGCGTGATTGCCTGGATCTTCTGGTACTCCTTGGCAAGGTTCCAGCTGAGGGCAACCTCGATTAAGTCAATTCCCCTGAACGTGGTCCCAAGTTCGTCGATCTCCTGTTTGTATTCAGTTTCTCCAATGATACGGGTGATCTCCGAGACGCTCATGTTGAGCATCCGCTGGTACTCCTCTTTGGGGAGGAGTTTGGACTTCCTCATCCGCATCCTGGTACACACGTAAATGTACGGTGCTGAAATATTCACACCCATACGTGCTCCCCCTTATCCAAACAGGATGTCCGATGCATCTTTCAACCCGGATTCCCAGACCTTTGCAAGGAATGTGCGGTAGCTATAGTCAATCTGCAATGCTGCCCCTTCACCCTCAACGAGGATTCCGCCATCGATATCGACGGGTTCTCCGACTGTAAATTTTGCAAACTCTGCATTCTCAGCGATGACTGCCTTTGCTGCGGCGACATCGCGGGCGTTGCAGTAGACCTTGCCGGCGGGAACTTCTTTCTTGGCCTCGGTGAGGAGTTTCCTGATAGCTTCGCGGTGGAAGCTGTCAGGGAGTGCGGCGATCTCTTTCCGGGTGTTCTCGTACACCTGGTCGAGGAGCTCTTTTTGTGTGTTGAGAAGCTCGCGTTTGACGAGCAGGTTTGCTGCCGATACTTCCTGGCTTACGATATGGGAGGCCTGTTTGGCAACCTCCTCTTCTGCCGTAAGCTTGATCGTCTCGGATCGCTTTCCTGCTTGTGCAAGGATCTGGTCCGAATCGGCTTTTGCGTCGGCATGGAGTTTCTCCACCTCGGCCTTTGCCTTCTCCCGGATATCCTTGACAAGCTTCTCAAGGCCAATATTCGCATCCCCGGGGGTGTGAACATGGCCGCAATTGGGGCAGACTTCCTGTTCTTTTACAACTGATCCCATTGTCTGCTCCGTTATAAGAATAACAGAAGGAGACCGACGACAAGACCGAAGATGACGATCGTTTCAGGGATAACGGTGAAGAGCAGGCCAAGACCGAAGAAATCCTTGTTCTCGGCGATTGCTCCGACGGCAGCGGCGCCGATACCCATCTCGGCAACACCGGTACCAATTCCGGTGAGACCGACGGCAAGACCTGCGCCGATTGCCTTCATTCCAACCTGCGATGCGGTGATCTGTTCAATGCTCATAACGTCAACTGCTGCGATAACTGCTTCTGCTGCCATAATTTATTCCTCCGTAAATCTGCGTTTCATCCCAAAGGGATTGTACTTCTTGCCTCCACCTTTGTAGAACTTGGTGAAGAATTCGACATAGTGCAAACGAATCGAGTGGAGCCCGCCACCCAGGATACACAATGCAATGTTCAGGAGATGCCCGAAAAGGAAAATCCCCAGGCCGATAAGGATCAACACGATGCTGATAAGCGTGAAGTTCTCCAGTGCCGGGTTGATGAACATCTCAAAGGTCATGTAGTTCACGACCATTGCGATCGCGACGCCCGAAAGACCGACTGCGACAAGACGGGCGTACGAGAGCACATGGGAGACGATCGTGGGCAACTCGATCACTTCAAGGATATTCTCCCGTGCAATGAAGATGATACCGGCAAGAATCAGTATTCCACCGATGATTGTTGCAAGGTTCAGACCGAACCCTACACCCGGAACGATTGCAAGAACCGGAAGCCCGGTAAAACTGGGCATCAGCGGAATTGCTGCACATGACCAGATGGCAAGGATGATACCCCACATCACGGCAAGCCAGCCGAAGTTAGCCATGACGGCAAGGGTGCGGTGGTGCCCGTGGTCCTGCTTTGCATGGTTGTACATTCCAAGGAGCCTGCCCAGCGTCAGATGTGCAATACCAATCCAGATTGAAAGGACCATCAGTTCCGGGATGTTCGGGCCATGTCCCCCGTGCTCAGACATGAGGTGACGGGAGTACAGGACAGGATTCCACCCGGGAATGGCGAATCCTAAAAATTCACTGAAAATGATACCAAAGAAGATGGTCGATATGCTGGCATTCCTGAGAACGGTAAGTAACTGTTCGCCTGCCTCGCCTTTCAGGAATTTCCTGAGTCCTAATGACATGGCAAGGAAAATCAGCCCATACCCGACATCCCCGACAATAAGCCCGAAGAACAGCGGGAAAACGATCGCGATCATCAGTGTCGGGTCTATTTCCGTGTAACCGGGCCTGGAATAGACATCCATGAGCACCTGCGTTGGTTTTGCAAAGTCCGGGTTGTTGTATTCTACCGGTACCGAATCGTGCTCAAGATCTGTCGGTAATGCCGTGACAAATATCTTCCCCTCGGTCACATGGACGAGGGAGTTTGTCACAGCCGTGACCTGATCAGTCGGGACCCACCCTTCTGCAACAAACGTCTGTTTTGTTGTTGCGAAGCGCAGGGGGGCCTCGGTCTGCTCAACTTCTGCTTTTAAGAGTTCTTCGCAGGCGACTAGGAAACTGGCGTGTTTCTGCCTCACGTTTTCGAGTTGCTTGCTGATTCCCTCAATTTCCTTGTTAAGGGCTGCGATCTCGCCCTTGTAAAACTCGATACGGCCCTTTGGGGATCCGGACTCGTCCGGAACGGGAACCGACTGGAACCCAACTTCCTGGAGAGCCTTTTCGACTTCGCTCCTCTGCTCAGTCGAGAAAACCACAACGAGGAAATTCTTCTCTTTCCCCTTTGAAAAATGCATTTCACAGGGTACGGGTAAGACAATTTCGCGGGAAACGTAGCCGGCAATGGTGGTGAATCTCTTGTAACCGTGATACAGATTCAGGTCAACCGGTACGTCTAAAAACGGGGTGATCTCGGCAATCTTCTGTTCGAGTTCTTTTGCCCGGGTGTCGAGTTTTGAGCGCCTGACCGTCAGCTCTTCGACTTCCCGCTCGAGAAGCGGGAGTTCCCGCTCGATCTTTATCTGCAACTCCAGCGAACAGGACGGTCCAGCATCTACGTCGTCTGCGCTAAGGGAGACGGCGTTTGTCATAGCCCGGATCTTGATGAGATCGGCGGACTTTTCGCTTGCACCTGAAAGAGGCGAACCTATCTTAAAGCCCTCGTAGCCTTCTGCTCCGACATCGACATACTCCTCGATGTGAAACAGGTTGTGATGGTACAGTTCCGCAACAACCGGGGCCATCTGGTCCCGCGAGGCGGCGATGAGAAGCCGGCTCATCCGCTTAGGCTTTAACATGCAGCTGCTCCTTAAACCGCAAAACCAGCAGCTGCACTGCATTTGAAAGGTTCTGTTCGCCTTTCACTTTGAGTGTCGCTGCGCGCTGATTGCCACTTTTTATGATTTCAGCGTGCTTAAGTGCCGCCTGGTGCCGTGCTTCTTCCAGTTTCAGCTTTTTGTATTGTTCTGCATTGCTCTGCGCCTTGGATACCAGGTTATCAGCTTCAAGCTCGGCCTGAGAATGTCGTTGCTTCTTCTCTTCCTGAGCCTTGCTGATAGTGGACTGGTACTCTTCTTCAGCTTTTTTGATGTCTCTTAGGACCTCAGTCTTCATCCAACCCTCCTCTCACGGCAAGTACAATAATTAGGAAAATTGGGATATATGTATTGTTATTTCATGGCTATGGGATATGGTTCCGGGAAGTGGCCGGCCCACCACCCCAGTCACGGGGAATCAACCGTGAGGGAGTACCGGAGCCGTAGGACGGTTACTTCCTGTGGCAGATGATGGATTTCCACTCCGCGGGCCGTTCCTTTCAGCACCATCCCGGACAGTTCATCATGGGAGCAGATGAGGTGCTGCTCGGGATGGGTCCCGCGCCTGATGTTGCAGCTGGTATGGATTTCCGGCCCGGCTGATACAAGATACGAAAAGCGTTTTGACCCGGGATGGTTCCGGGGCAGGACCGTGACCGGCATGCGGTACTTCCGGACAAACTCGATCAGCATGACCGCCGGTTCGAGGGGGCCACCTTCCGGTGCTGATGCCGCAACCAGATCGTGGGGTTCCAGGGTCTGGCAGTATTCCTGTTCCATGGTTTCAATGCAGAGCGCAAAGCAGGCGTCTGCCTGAGTAACCAGTAAAAATGAACGGGTTCCCCTGATGAGCAGGAACTCCCCTTCAAGAGGATAGATCATATTTCTTTGACATTGTCCGAGTCGCAGCTGGGACAAACGGGTTTTTTCTTCGGGTTGATATGGGAGAATTCTTCTTCGCAGTCATTGCAGCGGTACTTCTTTGCCTTTACCCGTTCATCGAAATTGAGATCTCCTGACGGGCCCCCACCTACAGTACACATCGTTCGCTCACCTCATAACGAAATATTCATCGTAAAGATTTAATGTTATCTGACGTGCCACTTCCTCCTGCAGCCGGAAACCTTCAGACTAGCACAAAGTTGAATGTCACAAGGGCGATGACCAGCAGGACGCAGGAATGTTTGACCCCTGCCGAAACGGAGGATTCACCCATCTGCCCGGCGATTAAGCCGGAGAAGAGAGCCTGGACGAGGCACGCATGGTAGAGAAGCCTGCCAAATGTCACGAGGGGTATCGATCCAAGACCTGCCAATGCTCCGGTCTGGGGGATGCCGGACATGGATACATCAGCAAGTACCGGCAGGAACTGGGTGGTCAGGACAGCGACGACAAATAAGAAAACAAAGAACGAGAGATAGACGATTGCCGTGTAGATGAACATCTCAGCGAGACGCTCCCGCTTTAAGATCTCGCTCATCTTGGCATCGCTTGAAGCGATGGTGAGCACCTCATTGATCTGCCCGCTCATCTCACTAGCCTTGGTAATCAGGGTAACGGTACGGGCAATCGTGGGTGTACTGACCCGCTCTTCGAACCGTATCAGGGCTTCGGTGAAGTTGGCACCCCAGTCCATGTCGCGTTTGATGCGCCGGATCTCGTAACTGAGCAGGCCGAGGTTCGTGTTCACCATGATGGCAATCGCCTGTGCAATGGTAAGCCCGACCTGATTGATGCCGGCCATCCGCTCCAGGAAGTCCGGGAGGAGTGCCTGGATGCCCAGTACTTTACGGGACCAGATCTCGTAAAAGAGGGCATAGGGGATCATAACGATAAGGAGCCCGATGACAATATGGTCATCCACGACACCGATATAGGTCTCAATATTCTGGTACTGGGGCACCCGCATGAGAACCATGAGGATATAGATGATTGCGACAGGGATTGTGATATAGAGGGTGTGGTTCACGTTTCTGACAAAACTATCCAGCGGGTGTTTGATGTAGTAGAGGATAACACGCACGTGGTCGTACTGCTTCAGTTGTTCAAACAGGTGTTCCTCGTTGGGCCGGCGCTGAATCCGTACATCGGAATAGGTATGGAGCCACTTCGTCTTGACGTACCGCTCCGTCCGCTCCGCCTTGATAGAGATGAGATCGATAAGGAGAATGAAGACAAGGGAGCCAATAGGCATGACAGCATAGGTTATCAGGGCGAGCTGGAGTACCGCAGATCCACCCATCATACCCATAACAACCATGATGATGATCAAAAAGAGCGGCCCGGCAACAAAGAGGGTGACATACGATTCCGCAACAATGGAAAGGACGTTTAAGAACTGGCGCTGCTCAAAGCGCGCCTCTTCCTGGTACAGCCGTACCCGGGTTCCGAGAAAATCTGCCATGTCACCCCCGCTCTCGATGACAGAGAGCAGGTCTTCGAGGAAACTCTTGAGTTTCTCGGAGGGTGTGGTCTCCCCGAGGTGGCGGATCGCCGATACCACATCATACCCGAAGAAATCCGCATCCCGGACGATCTGGCGGAACTCTAACGCAACTTCGCCATAGATATTTGCCCGGTCCGAGAGGGACCGGAAGATCGTCATCTGCTGGGCGCCACCCCGGCGCATGGCGTACATGTAGGCAACGGCATTGTGGAGGGTCAGGTTGATCTTGATGCTGCGGCTGCCTTTCTCGATACCGGGTATCTTCAGCATCAGGAGATAGCCGGCATAGGTGCCGATGATAAAAGCTGCAATGATCACGAATGCCTGCACGTAGAAGGCCGGGAAAATTGTACCGGGGGAGACCGGTACATGGATATTGAAGACATTCGAGATCCCGGCTTTTCCGGTCACGACCTGAAAGGCAATGAAGGAATAAACAAAGTAACCGACAACCGCAAACAGGATTCCGGAAAGGAACGCAACCCGGATTGCCCGCCAGAGATACTGTTCGAGCGTCATCCCGTTCCGGGACGAGATCAGGTCGGCATGGAGGGTATGGAACCTTACCGGGTCTTTCCTGACCCACCGGTGGAGATAGTCCCGTACGATCATTGGATTACCTTACGCAGGTCTGCGATGTTGGCA
>JALOBP010000096.1 GCA_023228295.1 Methanoregula sp. | reverse complement strand
GCACCGGCAGCAACCAGGGCCCCTTCCCCGATACAAACTCCCGGAACAAGAGTTGTTTTGGCGCCGATTGCGGCGCCTTTCCTGATATGCGGTCCTTTCAGCCCCCCGATACGGGAAGGGGGATACCGGTCATTGGTGAGAACCGTATTTGGCCCGATGAAAACAGAATCCTCTATGATAGTGTCGGTGGGGATGTAGACCATGCTTTGCAGGCTGACGTTATTCCCGATACTGCAGTTCCCTTCGATGACGGTGGCAGTACCAACGGCTACCCGGTTGCCAAAACAGGTTTTCTCGCGGATAACGACATTGTGCCCGGTCTGGAAGTCATCGCCGATCTCGACATCACAATAGATGATGGTTCCTGACCGCAGCACAGCATTCTTTCCTATAGTTACGCCGGAAAAATCGGTCTTGTTGAGGTTATCCCGTGAGGGAAATCCAAGGGTTACCGGCTCGAAAATCCGGGCATTCTCTCCGAGGGTATTTTTCCATATTCTTTCATTCTACGGTCACGCTCTTAGCAAGATTTCTTGGTTTATCCACGTCGCATCCCATTGCAACTGCTGTATGATATGCGAGAAGCTGGAGGACGACAAGGGAGCACAGTACCTGGACGAATACCGGGGCCTGGGGGATGCCAATGTAAATATCGGCAATATCCACAAGCTCGGTGTCGGCACCGCAACCCAGAGAAATGACTGGTGCACCCCTCGCTTTCATCTCTTTGATATTGGAGATCATCACCCCATACGTCTCTCCCGGCATGCAAAGGGCAATAACCGGTGTTTCGGTGGAAAGGAGTGCAAAAGGCCCGTGTTTCAACTCCCCGGCTGCATACCCTTCGGCATGGATGTACGAGATCTCTTTCATCTTGAGCGCTCCCTCAAGAGAGACCGGATAAAATGGGCCCCGGCCAACGTAAAAAATACTTGATGCTCCCCTGCACAGGTCAACTGCCTCGGTAAGATCCATGAGAAGGACCTCCTCAATTGCCTGGTGGGCTCGCTGGAGCATATCGTCACACTTCCTGCCACAAAGGCAGTTGGCGATCTGCATTAATACTGCCAGCTGAGCAATAAAGGATTTCGTGGCAGCAACACTGATCTCGGGCCCCGCTCGCATGAAGATCGTGGTGTCTGCGGTTCTGCTGATGGTACTACCAAGCACATTAGTGATGGCGAGTGTCCTGCAGTTGTGTGCTCTTGCCTGCCGGAGTGCCATGAGGGTATCAGCAGTCTCCCCGGATTGTGTTATCCCTATAACAAGTCCATCGATCGGGGGTGGGAAATACCGGAACTCTGATGCATATTCCATCCTGACCGGGATCCCACAGGATTCTTCAAGAAGATACTTAAAGATGAGTCCTGCATTAAACGACGATCCGCATGCAACAACCGTGATGGTTCCTGGGTTTTTGAGGATTTTTGGCAGGGCATCCATATCGACAGACTGGATGGAGTTATAGAATGCGAGTGGTTGTTCATATATCTCCTTGATCATGAAATGCGGGTACCCTCCTCTTTTTACATCCTCAAGGGTCCAGTCAATTAATTCCACATCGCGCGTGACGATTTTTCCCTGGTTGAATATTTCTACTTTTGTCCGTGTGACTGAGGCAGCATCTCCGTCCTCTAAAAAGATAGCCCGCTCAGTATGTTCGATGAGGGGTGTCATATCCGAAGCGGCAAAGTTTTCCCCGTCACCAATCCCAATAACCAGTGGGCTTGCCCGTCGGGCAGCAACAAGGCGATCTTCTCCGGGTGTCATGACGAGGAGAGCAAAAGATCCTTTGAGTGCCGGGATGACTTCCTGGACTGCTGCGAGCAGGTCTTGTTTCCTGTCATATACTTCTTCGATGAGATGAACGACAACTTCGGTATCTGTATCCGATTTAAACGTATGTCCGCGGAGAAGGAGCTCGCGTTTAATGTCGCTGTAATTTTCAATAATGCCGTTATGAACGAGCGCGATGTTACCCGTGCAGTCAGTGTGGGGGTGGGCATTTGCATCATTTGGGATGCCATGGGTGGCCCACCGTGTATGACCAATGCCGGCCTTCCCTTTCAGGAGGAGTGCTGCGCCGGCATTTTCCGAGATCCGCCCTTTATGCTTGTCAAGGCAGAGCACATCTCCCATCGTGGCAATACCAAACGAGTCGTAGCCGCGATACTCGAGTTTTTTCAAACCTTCGACAATAACCGGGGCCGCTTCCCGCCGCCCGATATACCCGACGATTCCACACACGTTATACCACCATGGATCCGTCAGGGATGATCCGCGACGTAATGCGGCTCTGCCCCTCAATGGTGACGTTATTGCCCAGTATTGAATTCCGGAAGGTAGAAAACGGCCCGCTCACGACGGAATCTCCCAGAATCGCGCCGAATTCAGACCGTATGGCTGATCCCTCGATCTCCATAAGGCCGGTTGAGATAGAAGCAGACGTGTGATCGGCAAGCATGCATCGCTCACCGATGACGCTGTTCACAATTCTTGAGTGTGATCCGATTGCTGTATCATCCATGATGAGGCTGTCTTCAATCAGGGTGAAGGGTTCAATGGTTACCCGTGAACCAATGCTGGTATTTGGCAGGATGCAGCAGTTTGGTCCGATAGTGCAATCATTTCCAATCACCACCGGACCGGAAATAACGGTATTCGGCCCGATGGTAGATCCTTTCCCGATGTGCACCACTCCTGAAATAATGGCCTGTCTGCTGGTGACCCCTTCACGACCCGGACTTACCTGGTGCAACAAGCGCCGGTTCATCTTGAGGAGATCCCAGGCAAAGATCGCGTCCTGCCAGTCATCTGCAGGAACGCCCCGTACCGGGGTACCCTGCTGGATCATAGCTGCGATTGCATCGGTAAGGTCGTTTCCCCTGATGTAGGAGAAGATCTCTTTTTTGAGCGAGTATATCCCGGTACTGACCATCAGGCTCTGGGCATGTTCCGGCTTTTCTACGATCTCGGTGACATACCCGTCCTGTAACATCACCACCCCGAAATTTGAAGGATTGGGGTGTTCCCGCACCAGCATCGCATTCGATTGACCCGCGATCCGCGCAATGGAATGCGGGTCAATGTAATTATCCCCGGGAAGGACAAGGAAATCTCCCGTTATCTTTGACTCTGCACATTTTAATGCATGGGCGGTACCCAGTTGTTTTTGCTGGATAACGACCTCAACGGGAACCTCAAGCTGGTTTAAGAACCGGATCACCTGTTCCTTTCGATAACCCGCAACTACGATAATATCGCGGATCCCGTTTTTTAACAGGGCCTCGATGACATATTCGATGATTGGGCGGTTTGCAACCGGGATCAGCGCCTTTGGCCTGCTCCTCGTTAACGGTCGCACCCGCTTTCCTTCTCCTGCTGCCAGAATTACTGCCTGCATAGCATACCTACCGGATAATCGCTTTATCTCCAATACATCCTTCAATATACGAGTTTGGCCCAAAGAGGGCGTTGCTGCCAATCATTGTGCCAACATTGACTGAGCAGTTGATACCAAACTGTACCCCATCGCCAACAACGGCACCAAATTTTTTCCTTCGGGTGTCCTTCCCGCAGATCCTGACCGTGGCGTGATCGTGACGGAGGTTGGCTATTTTGGTCCCGGCCCCGAAGTTACACCCTGACCCGATGATCGAATCGCCAATATAATTAAAATGTGGAATTTTTGTCCCGCTCATGATGATGGAATTTTTCAGCTCGGAGCAATGTCCGACATGGCAGTCATCGCCAATGCTTGTTGCTCCCCGTATATATGCATGGGGACCGATACGGCAGTTCTTCCCGATGATACAGGGACCTTCAATGTATGTGCCGGTTTTAATAATGCTCCCTTCACCAACAACAACAACTCCCTTGAGGGATACCCCGTCTTCGATAGTTCCGTGATTTTCTGACGCAATTTGCCCCATGAGCGTGGTATTGGCATCAAGCATGTCCCAGGGATGTCCCACGTCCATCCAGTATGACAGGTTATAGGCATGGAG
The DNA here is from genome assembly GCA_023228295.1 of Methanoregula sp. GTDB lineage: Archaea > Halobacteriota > Methanomicrobia > Methanomicrobiales > Methanospirillaceae > Methanoregula. Next base: position 6,537 of record JALOBP010000096.1, on the reverse strand, counting down.
TTTTTTTTCAGCAATCGGTTCCGTGAGGGCATCGGTGAGTTCCAGTTCTCCTCTGGGCGATGAACGGACCCGTTCGATCATCCTGAATATGTCAGAATTGAACAGGTACGCCCCTGCATTGATGAGGTTTGACCTCGGGTTTTGGGATTTCTCCTCAAGCGATGTGATCAGGTCGTTTTCTGTGAGCACTACCCCGTAATCCTGGGGGTGGTCAGTTGTGCTCACACCCATGCAGGGGGTGGCTCCACGGGATAAATTCGCGATATCTTCGGATTTGAGGATCATGTCGCCGTTCAGGACAAGAAACGTATCCGTTACCAGTTCGCGTGCTGCCCGCACAGCATCAGCGGTCCCGTTCTGCTGGCGCTGAGGTGCGTACTCCACGTGGATACCCCACGCAGAGCCATCGCCAAAATGCCTGCGGATCTCGCGTTCCCCGTATCCTACGACAAACACAAAATCGGTGATTCCGGCATCGCGGGCGGCAATGGCGAGATGCTCCAGCATCGGCCGGTTGACCAGCGGGAGCATCACCTTCGGGCGCTTCGCCGTAAGAGGGCGCATCCGCTTTCCCTCTCCCGCAGCGAGAATGACACACTCCATACGTACAGCTCTCCTTACAACATTTAAGCAGTTTTCCCCTGCATTACCCGTGCCCTGGCCTTTGCCAGCATCGTTTTAGCATCGGCCGGGGTTTTTCCTTCTGCGGTGATCCGGATCTTCGGCTCTGTCCCGCTTGCCCGGATGAGGTACCAGCCCTCCTCTTCAGAAACCCGAATGCCGTCCGTAGGACTTGCCGCTCCAAGCGCCAGTACCGTTTCACGGGCACCCGGGTTTAAGAACGACTCCCTGAGGATTGGGTAGGTTGGCATGGCATCGATCATCGCTGCAACATCGCCCTGAGAGGCAATCTCGCAGAAGAGGGCAGCAGCAAACGGACCGTCAGGGCATAACGAGATCTTCGGGAAGATCCATGCCCCCGAGGGTTCCCCGCCAAAGTCCCCCCATTCGAGGAGTTCTTCAGAAACATAACTGTCTCCAACCGGAGTCCGCCGGACTTCTGCGATCTCATCGATGATCATTGATGCGTCGCTGGTTGTGACAACGCGCTTTGCATCCAAGTGCCCGGCAAAGAGCATCAGGAGATGATCTCCGTCGATGTACCTGCCCTTGTTGTCAAACGCCATCATGCGGTCAGCATCCCCGTCGTGAACCACGGCACAGTCTGCACCGGTTTTCCTGATCATTTCGCTCAGGTATCCCAGATTCTCCTCCAGTGGCTCGGAAGGGCGGGCAAAATGGCCGGATGGATTGGCATTCACAGGAATAACACGAACCCCGGCATCCGCCAGAAGTGAAGGGCTGAGCCGGCACCCGGCCCCGTTCCCACAGTCGAGGATTGCCCCTATCGGCCTTTCAACGCTCACCTGACTCAGGATCGCGTTCTTATGCTTTGATGCGGCGTCTGTCTCCACTTCGCAGCCCCGGTCTTTCCAGTCGGTCCAGTGAGGGGTTTTTAACAGGTCTTCCATCTCTGCCTGCTGCCTGCGGGTAAATGAGGATCCATCCGGATTGAAAAGTTTGATGCCGTTGTACTCTTCCGGGTTGTGGGAGGCAGTTATCATGCATCCCGCTTTGACATCACGGGTTGCGTATGCGACTGTTGGCGTGGGAACCATTCCGCAGATATGGGCGGTCCCTCCGCTTCCAAGGATTCCGGCAACGATCATATGTGCCAGAAGGGGGCTGGTTGTCCGGGTGTCCATGCCGACAAGAACGTCCTTTGAACGATGTGCAAGTGCTGAGCCTACGGCAAGCGCGGTATCGATCAGGACCTGATCGTATTTTCTTCGTATTCCGGAGGACCCAAAAAGCATAGTCCGGTATTGGTGTGCTCCCCACAAGATATTACCGCTGGAACAAGTGGGGTGCGGAAGAAAAAGGATGATTAACTCTGCCCGTACGGGCACCAGTGCTCCAGTTCGTTCAGCCGCGCCGCACCGGCTGTCGAGGGACCAACGCAGATGATCCGGGCTTTTTGTGCATACCTGCTGATGAGTTCACCGGCTTCCGGCGAAATGAGTCCGTCTCCGCCGATAAGGATGATCTCCGCAGATGAAGGGTCTGTGGTGAAATGGATCCCTGATACCGATTCCAGCGAATGCAATTCGCCTACGATATAGGTCTGTTTTCCTGCAAGCTTCGCTGCCAGATCCGCCCCGCATGCCGCATGTGATGCCCTGTCACACGGGTGCAGGGTCCGGGCAAGACAGAAAAAACCTGTCGCGACATTGATAATGGCCATGGCAGCTCCCCGTACAGCAGGAGTGTCAAGAGCCGCTCCAAACATGAAAGAGATCTTTGTGCAGGCCCGGATCGGGTCAAACGTGGTGAACACCCCTTGCTTTCTTCCGAACTCTGCGGTCATACAGGCGCCTTTTTCATATTGGCAGTTCACTGAATCCGGATCGACATCCAGCTGGATTCCCCCGTCAGAACAACCCGAGTTTTCAAGCAGAACTTCGAGTTTTTTTACCGATTCGATCACAATGTCCATGAATTCACTCCTGTCATCTAATTTTTTTTAGAATTACCCGTGCAGGACTCCCATCAAGACCTGTGAGTCGCAGGGGGAGGGCAATCATCTCGTATGCTCCTTCCGACACACCCGACAAGTCAAGAAGTTCGATAATGATGCAGTTGCACCCCAGCAGGCAACGATGAACGCTGCCGTCACATTCAAATGATTCTATCGAAGGCGAATCGATGCCGACACAGGAAACGCCCCAGGAGATGAGATATTCTGCAGCATCAAGGCTTAATGACGGGTAATCTTCGATGAATGTGGTTTTCCCTGAAAAAGATGTTTTGAGCAGGATGCGTTTATTACCCTCAAGTTTGTCAAGAAGGTGTTTTTTTGTAATAAGACCGTTTACCCGACCAAGATCGATGACGTTACAGGTGCCGATCAGGTTCTGCAGGGGAATGGTATCTATGGTATCTCCGGTTTTAAGGTAGTGAACCGGTGCATCGATGTGCGTACCGGTATGCGAACTCAGGTGCAGGTCGCTGATAAGGTAATTCCCCGCATCCTTCTGGGAAAAGATAGGTTGAACATCCCCGGGATAAACGAGCATCCCTGGTGCAAGGGGGCGGGTCACATCAAGCCAGTTCATGCATTCCCCTCTTCCCAGCCATACGCCCCGATAAGGGGGACAAAACGGACACTGCCATATCGTTTTTCCACAAACCGACCCCCTGTTTTTTCAATCCTGACCAGTTCCTGGATTTCCCGGTCTCCGACCGGTGCAACGAGTTGTCCACCATCATCAAGCTGATCGAGAAGTGGTTTGGGGATCTCCGGGGTTGCAGCAGTAATGATGATGCCGTTATACGGAGAATCCGCGGGATGCCCGAGTGTGCCATCCCCCACAATCACCGTCGCATTACCAATTCCCAGCATCTCAAGGTTCGACCGGGCAAGGTCCGCAACTGCCGGTATTCGTTCGATCGTGATAACCCGCGCCGCCAGCGAAGCGAGGATCGCCGCCTGATAGCCGCTGCCTGCCCCAATCTCCAGAATCCGGTCCTCCGGTTGCGGATCCAGAAGATCGGTCATCAGGGCCACGATATAGGGCTGGGAGATGGTCTGCCCGTTGCCGATGGGCAGGGGATTGTCATCATACGCCGACTGGTCGTAAGGCTGGGGAATAAAAACATGGCGGGGGACCTGCCGCAATACTGAAAGGATACGGGGATTATGGATTCCACGGGCGGCGATCTGGCGCTCCACCATCCGGAACCGCTCATCCACCCGGGGATACTCAGTCATAATCTCTCGTTAAAAGCCTGATTTTTCTGCAACATCAATCGATGCATCGATCTGTTTCTGGAGGGCATCCGGCAGACCGGAAATCTTTACGTCCAGGAATCCCCGGATAATGGTGGCAGTGGCCTCGTCCTCGTCGAGTCCGCGTGACATCAGGTATTCGATCTCGTCCTTTGCCAGCTTTCCTACCGCTGCTTCATGGGAAAGTTCTGTGCCGACAACCGATCCTTCGATCTCCGGAATTGCATAGATCACCCCGTCCTTGAGGATGAGACCTTTGCATTCAAGATGGCCGCGTGTCCCCGCCACCTTTCCGTTGATATGGCCCCGGGAGATGATGGTGCCTCCCTTGGTGATGGCGCGGGTAACCAGTTCTGCGCTTGCGCCAGGGGCTTCAAGGATTGCACGGGATCCAAGGTCCATGGTGGAACCGGGTGTCGAAACAACGATACTACTGAACCGTGCAACGGAATTTGCACCGACCAGAGTTGCTGTCGGATACATTTGTATCTTTTTCACCGGTTGCATGCACACGTAGTTGGACAGGAACACCCCGTTCTCCTCAATAACCGATGCGCTTCTCGGATACACTTCGATGTCCTCACTCCAGTTATGGATCATCGTGAAGCTGATCTTGGCATTCTTTTTAATGTAAAACTCGGAGATGCCGTAATGTGCCCCTCCTTTCCCGGCATGAGATCCACTGGCACAACCGGAGATGATGTGAAGTTCAGCACCTTCTTCGGCGATGATAATGTTGTGGACATGCTGGATCTTGTCCTTGCCGAGATAGAGACATGCCTGAATAGGCATGACATTGCTTGAACCCTTGTGGGCGATGATGACATACCCTTTCGGGTCATTTTGTGCTGCAACATACCTCGTGATGTCATCTTTTTCCTTTGAGATGTTCTTCCATGCATAATCCTTGAGCCAGTCGTATTTCTCTATTGCCTGCTTATAGGAAAGAACCTCGATGCCGGTTTCTCCACATTCCGCCTGGACAATATCCTGGTCCATCTGGAGAAATGTCCCGCAACGGTTTTTCTTGGTGAGGTCCATACCCACCTGGGCAAGGCGCTCCTTATCTTCGTTCGAGAGCTCAGGGATTGTTACGGGTTCCGGCATTCAAGACACTCCTTATATCCGCGCTGTTTAATCTCTTTTAAGATCTCGCGGGGGTTTCCGTGGCACCGGATCTGCCCGTCGCACATCACATGACCCTTATCTGCATCGATGTAATCGAGAATATACCCCGTATGGGTGATGACAAGTCCGCTCTTCTTTCGGTTTACGATATGCTTGTCCTTCTCAAGGAGACCCCCGATCGTTGTTCCAATCAGCGATATGTTCTCGAGGTCGACTCCACTTTCCGGTTCATCAAGCATGACAAAGTCCGGGTTCTGGAGCATCAACTGCAAAACCTCGCTGCGTTTGATCTCACCCCCGGAGAAACCTTTGTTGATGTCCCGTTCGAGAAACCTGTCCATATGAACGGTCTTTGCAAGTTCGGGGATATTTTCCTCTTTTGTCCGGGAGATCGCGGTAAGCATCTTTCCCAGCTTGAGACCGGAGATGGTCGGCGGGCGCTGGAACATCATGCCGATACCCCGCTGTGCCCGCTCATGGGCATGCATCTTGGTTACATCTTCTCCCTTGAACAGGATCTGTCCTTTTGTTATCACATAATTGGAAAAACCCATGATGGTCATGAGGAGGGTCGTCTTGCCCGATCCGTTCGGACCAAGGAGCACGTGAGTCTCCCCCTCTCCAATAGAGAGGCTGATGTCGTGCAACACCTCCTTGTCCCCGACATTAACTGACAAGTTCTTGATTTGCAGCATAGAACAATCACACACAGTATGTTTATTGCCCCAATTAACGCTTTTGACGTGAACATGCCCCCTAAAAAAGTGACAGCCTTTATCAGGCCGATGGGAATATACTGTTCAGGATAGTTCTTCATGCGGCAAGAAAAAGTCCAAAACAAGGACGTCAAGGCAAAAATCCGAAAAGGAACCCGTCACGCCAATGTGAGCCATACCCCTCTGGAAACCCCCGATCTCGATCCTTTCATCAACCGGCTGATCTGTGGAGATTCACAGCAGGTTCTCTCCCGCATGCCGGACCAGAGTATTGATCTTATCATCACATCCCCTCCTTATAATTTCGGCCATTCCTATGCACAGGACCCGCATGATGATACTCATGAATGGAATGAGTATTTCGCCACACTCCAATCTGTCTGGAAGGAGTGTGACAGGGTCCTGAAACCCGGTGGCAGAATTGCGGTAAATGTCCAGCCGCTCTTCTCGGATTATGTTCCCACCCACCACATCATATCACGGCAACTGGCATCCCTCGGGCTCCTCTGGAAAGCAGAGTTCCTGTGGGAGAAGAACAATTACAATGCAAAATATACCGCATGGGGAAGCTGGAAATCCCCCTCAATGCCTTATATCAAATATACCTGGGAATTCATCGAGGTGTTCGACAAGACCTCGCACAAGAAGACCGGAAAGCGGGAAAATATCGATATTACCGCGGAAGAATTTAAGGAATGGGTCATGGGAAAGTGGTCATTTCCCCCGGAAACGAGGATGAAAGATTATGATCACCCCGCAATGTTTCCTGAGGAACTGCCACGGCGGGTAATGAAACTCTTCTCGTACAAAGACGATATCATTTTAGATCCATTTAACGGGGCC
>JALOBP010000095.1 GCA_023228295.1 Methanoregula sp. | reverse complement strand
GAGGAATGCTGCTTTTACACCGGAAGACCGGTAGCGAGTGAGCCATCCCGTGTCAGGTCGAAGTAGTCAATCGCCTTCGTTATGAACAGGTAAGAGTTCGCATCGAACCTCTTCGTGAAGGTATCCCCCTGGTGGTGGAGGTAGCTCTCCACTTTGAAATCGGTGGAGAAGTCAAATCCGATCCTGTCTTTTCCCTGCAGCGCCCTGCCGAACTTCTCGTGCATCGACTCATTCGAGAGGTAGGTGATGTGCCCCACCATCCGGGCAAGCGCAAGGCCGTGCGAAGGCAGTGCCTTCCCGTAGTAGTTACCATTGTTCCAGTCGGGGTCAGAGATGATCGCTTTCCTCCCGACCTCATTGAATGCAATCTGCTGGGGCGTTGAGTAGCCGGTTGCCGCGATTACGACAGCCTTCTTCATCGCATCCGGATACGAGACCGTCCACTGGAGAGCCTGCATACCGCCCATCGAGCCGCCCACGACCGCGTAGAGCTGGCTGATGTCGAGATGTCCGATGAGCAGTTTCTGGGCGTTCACCATGTCCTGGATCGTGATGACCGGGAACTTTGCCCCGTACGGTTTGCCGGTCTCCGGGTTCGTTGACGAGGGCCCGGTAGAGCCCTTGCATCCTCCGATCACGTTCGAACAGATCACGAAATACCGATCGGTATCCAGTGCTTTGCCGGGGCCAATAACCGTGTCCCACCAACCGGGTTTTTCATCGCATTCATGGAATCCGGCAACATGGGCGTCACCGGAGAGAGCGTGACAGACAAGGATTGCGTTGCTCCTGTCGTGGTTGAGTTTCCCGTACGTTTCAAACGCAAACGTAGGAGATGAGAGAGACTCCCCGCTTTCCAGTACGAGCAGGGAGGGATGGTGATAATATTGGGTTTTAACAATTCCTGCGGAGCCTTGGATCATCTGCACACACCATGTCGTTCCCGGGTGAGTTCGGCTATGATATCCCGTATATCATCGATGATAAGAGCCCGGGGGGTGTTCTGCTTCACGGTATCGCTTCCAGTGCCTGTTTCAGGTCATCGATCAGGTCCTCGATGTCCTCGGTCCCGATGGCGAGCCTGACGGCGTCGGGTGTGACACCGGTTTTCTTCTGCTCTTCCGGAGTGAGCTGCTGGTGGGTGGTCGATGCCGGGTGGATGACGAGGCTCTTTGAGTCGCCAATGTTCGCGAGGTTGCTGAAGAGCTTCAGGTTGTCGATGAACTTCCTCGACCCAGTCTCCCCGCCTTTGATCCCGACAGTGACAAGGGGCCCGTATCCTCCCGTGAGGTACTTCTTCGTCAGGTCGTGGTTCAGGTTATCGGGAAGCCCCGGATAGTTCACCCAGGCAACATTCGGGTGCCCCTGCAGGAACTGTGCCACCGCGAGTGCGTTCTCCGAGTGGCGGGGGACCCGCAGGTGTAGGGTTTCAAGGCCGATCAGGAAGAGCCAGGCATTGAACGGGCTTAACACGGCGCCGGTATCCCTCATGAGCGAGACGCGGATCTTGAAGACGAACGCAACGTTCCCGAGGCCCGGGAAGTTCCCGAACGTATCCCAGTACTTCAGGCCATGGTAACTTGGGTCGGGTTCGGTGAACTCGGGGTACTTCCCGTTGTTCCACGCGAATTTCCCTGAGTCGACGATGACGCCTCCGAGAGAGTTGCCATGACCACCGATATACTTCGTGGCCGAGTGGACAACGATATCGGCGCCGTGATCGATCGGGCGGACGAGGCCGACACCGGTTGTGTTGTCAACGATAAGCGGGATGCCGGCTTCGTGAGCGATCTTTGCAATCTTCTCAAAGTCCGGGACATCAAGTTTGGGGTTGCCGATGGTCTCGGCATAGAGCGCCTTTGTCTTGCCGGTGATCGCTTTTCTGAACTCTTCCGGTTTTGAGGAGTCCACGAAAACAACATGCCGCCCGAACTTCGGGAGCGTATAATGGAAGAACTCGTAGGTGCCCCCGTACAGGTTGTCGGCCGAGACGATCTCATCTCCGGAACACGTCAGGTTCAGGACCGCGTAGGTAATCGCTGCTGCTCCTGACGCGGTGGCGATGGCGCCGGTCCCGCCCTCTATTGCAGCGATCCGCTTCTCGAAGACATCCGTGGTCGGGTTCATGAGCCGGGTGTAGATGTTCCCGAGCTCTTTTAAGCCAAACAGGTTTGCTGCATGTTCCGTGCTTTTGAACACGTACGACGATGTCTGGTAAAGCGGTACAACCCGGGACCCGGTGGTCGGATCGGGCACCTGCCCTGCGTGGAGGGTGGTTGTTCCAAGGTGGAATTTCATTGTCATTGCTTGTTCCTCGTTTATCATGGGGGTGAGATCAGGTCAGAGCCCTGCATTTTCGCCGGGTTCCTTACCGGCATCTCTCCGGTATTATTCTGTAATTATTTTTCCACGGATAGGCCGTGTTTTTCCGCAACTTCGGTAAAGGCATCGGCAAGGTAGTGGATCTTCTTGTCCGACAAACCGTAGGTGTTCAGCTTCCAGGTCCGGGTTGCTCCGGCAAATTCCCCGACGATACCCCGGGACGAGAGGTCGTCACTGAGGTAGAACCCACGACGCTTGTGCGTCCGGGCAACCGTGTCAAAGCTTCCCGTGGTGTCAACTTTTGTCAGTGTGTGTCTACGAGGATACTCCGAGAGCACCATGCTGCCGGTAATCTTCAGGAGCCGCCCGATGAAGTAATTGGAGCGTTTTACCTCGTCCTCCCACTTCAGGGTCCTTGCTTTCACAGTCGGGAACGATGCCATCATGGAGAGCAGCGTCCCGCCCATAAGCGTGCAACCGAGCATCTCGACTTCCTTGATGCCGAATTTGCGTTTGGTAAGATCTCCGACCATCGCGGTGGTGCGGAGGGCTTTTGGCATCCATTCATCAGTCATCGCGAGCACTCCGGATGGCGCGACAGATGCCATGCTCTTGTGTCCGGAACCGACGACAAAGTCAGCCCCGATTGCCTTACCGTTGACCGGCATCACGCCGACCGTATAGGCCCCGTTGTAGAGGAACGGGATGTCGTACTGGTGGGCAACCTTCCCGATCTCCTTGATCTCGTGCTCGTTAGCGAACTGGTAGTCAAAGTGGTCGATCATCACGAGCACCGGAAGTTTCCCGGTCTCCGCTTTGACCTCCTCGATCTTCTGTGCCGTCGCTTCACCAGTGACAATATTCTTCGCATTGAGCGGCACTTCCCTGACAATCCCGCAGGCATTCTCGACCGCGAGGAACTCGGTATAATGCGCGAGGGCGGAGACGATCACGGTGTCACCCTTGGTGACAAGCGTCCCGGTCACAGCCTGGAACCCGCGGCGGGCCCCTGGGACGACCCGGGCATGGTCCATGTTCACAAACTTTGCAAGATCGGCATGGAAATCGGCAATGCCTGGCTTTGAGATCTTGTCGAGCCGGAACGGTTTTCGGCAGGCGTCACAAGTAGAGTACCCGTCGCCATAGGAGATGAGGGCCTTCCTCGCCTCCGGTGTCAGTCTTCCTGCAGCCTGGATGGGCTGGATGTTGATGGCCTCCTCTTCCCGCGTACGCAGGTCAATGGAACCGGCAATCTTTGTCACCTTCGGTGTGCCGGTACCCACCTCAAGGTCAGCAAGGATTGATCTCACATCGGCAATCCGCTGCCGGAATGCGGCCTCCTCCTCCGCATCGAACCCTGTCGGGAGCGATTCACGGAAGAGCTGCCGCACATCCTCAAGGGCAAAGAGGGCCTCGAATGTCTTCTGGATTCTGATATTCATGATGTTTCACCTTTTTGTAAGAGCCAGCGCCCGGAATTGAACCGGGGTGTAGTTGATCTGCAATCAACCGCGTAACCACTCCGCCACACTGGCACCGGTAAAATTCACGATTGTGAACTTGACTATAATAGATAACAATTGTGAATATTTATAGGTTCGGTCATCGGCAGGATTTTCCGCCACGAGAATTTACGTCGAAGGTACACGAAATGCAAAGAAGTGGGGGGCGTATTCTGAAGCCGGGAATCCAACAAACGTGTGGCCGCGCAAAACATCCAGAAAATGGCCGAAGGAAAATTTTTAAAAAAATGTAAGCTGTAAACCAGATAAAAAAAGGAAAGCCAATGCCCGGAATCGAACCGGGATACACTGATCTGCAATCAGTTGCGTAGCCTTTCCGCCACATTGGCATTTTGTTCTGGCGCTTGTGTGGTCGCCATACGATTTAGGACGGCGATTTATTTAGAGGCTGATTTGCGGGCGGTTTTTGCCGCAAATCACGGATTACGGAATAATTGCTGTTACGTCAGATCAAATCTGATGCGAGATAGGGAAATACTTAACAATTGTGATGCCCCATTATGGTATGGTAATCCACTATGAGTGATCGTTTTTGTTGTTACAGCAAACGGAACTAATACCACCATCGCACAGATCGGGCACCTGCCACCTTCGGCAAAGCTCGTGTACAAGGTCCTAGAATCCGAAGGGCTGCTCACGCAGAAGGATTTGATCCGCGAGACATCACTACCCTCACGCACCGTTCGCTATGCCCTGGCCCGGCTCAGGGAGGAGAAGATCCTTGTCGAGCGGTATTATTTCACGGACGCCCGGCAGAGCCTGTACGGACTGGCTCTTAAAAAACAGGAGGTTGTTGCAGTATAAAGCAACCTCCCAGTGCCGTGTAGAAAAATCATTCTGTTTTTTAAAGAATTACAGATATTTTCAGTAATCCTGCATTGCCTTGGAACCTGCTGCAGGAACTGTCAGAAAGAAGAAGTATCAAACCGGGGAGCGTGGACAATACTCCACGGCCATTAGTGAAGGTGTGTGCGTTTGCATGAGGCGAAAATCCAGTACTCGTATGGTGAGGTCGGGTGTAAAGCCGCAGGGCAATACCGGATCAGATGTGAGGACGTGAAACCGGGACAATGAGGTCATAGACCCATATCGCGGAAAAAAACAATTCCGCTAATAACACGGGGAGTGTTCTTCCTCTGATAAGCCCCTGCAGGCGCCTGACAGCGACAATACTGCCCGGCGCCACGGATACCACAGAACAGTGCCGCGGGCTTTTCCGGCCGTATACCGGGATATGCACGGGCAGAGGTACCGGGAGAATCCTGGTCAGATGTATGATCGGCAAGATGCGTATTGTGTATGCTCATGATTCGTTTCCCGTTCACGGTTGTGAACATACAGGATGAGGCTGCAGAAGAGATATACTCTGATTTCGCATCAGAATTTGCCGCTATTTCACACGATCTCTGAACTATTAAAAAAACAGGTATTATTGTCAGCAGATTACTGGACGGGGCCCGCACCATGGCCGTGTTCGCCCGCATGCACCTGATTGGTGCTCTTGAAAGCGGACATAAATTATGTCACTATTTTAGGACAGAAACTCTGGCACTCTACACCTAATAATCTCTTCCACATCCGGTACGAGAAAATAATTCGTATTTCTTCCGTCCCATTGGGAAACAATCATTTTCTCATTGAGGAATTGTTGGAGATGCCAGTGAGTTGTACTTGGATCATATTCAAGCCCAGCGGCAATCTCCTTGTTGCTGATCCCGGGCTTGTCGAGGATCATTTCGAGTATCTTCCGCTTGGCAGGATTCATAATATACCCGTATACCTGTTTTTTCTCGAGATGTTTCCCGCCGTTCGAGAACAGGTAGGTGAATTTCCCGTATTTTTTCCGGACAACTTTCTGCGCGATAAGGAGCAGGAATAGATGATACTTAGCAGTCCCCCGGTTAACGCCAGTATTTTTTGAGAGGTCGGAGAGAGTACAACCGGGATTATTCTCGATATAATCAAGAATCACTGCACGATTCATGTTCTGAAGTTTGACCCTGACTTTCCCAAAAATAAACGGGCCGAATTTAATCGCACCGAATATTGCGAGCAATAAACTAGAAATCCAGATGAGTTGGATCCACAGAGGGAGCGCAAAAAAAGAGGTTAAACCATCCGTCCCCAGAGTGTCGGAAGGCCCGTTTTGAAGAGGGAATGAATCGACTGAATACCCTCCATGGACTATTGTGACGTTGAAAGCCACAATCAGCAGGAAAAAAAGGAAAATTAATGAGGGTTTCATTCAACATACATCTCAATTTCAGAGAGAATAGGTTTGTGTTCCCGTAACACGATCGCCATACACCTCATAGTACCATGTTCCTAGTGCAATGCCGTTTGGATTGTTGATATAAAAATTAATTCGACCGTTATTCGAGCCGTCAAAGCTGTCGTAATAGGGTCCGAACGTGTAACCATCCGGGGAATAGACTTTCAGGCGAATTGAGTTTGATGGGTTTCCCCAGTTCAGATCCACGTTCAGGGAAGTGATGTATGAGGAAATGGATTTGGTGTGCCAGTTTGTCGCCCCCTGAGTGATGGTCGCGAAAACGGATTGTATCCCGAAAGATTCAGTGTTTCCGGCGGGCCCCGGCAGAACGGTATATCCCCCGTCCTTGACATTCACATTGTTTTCACTTGCCGATACAACAGCAAACGATACAATCAACAGAAGCATCATCGCAACAACTCCCAGTCTTTTCGACATGGAAGATCACTTTTAAGGAGACATTGCTTATTTTTTCTGTCCACAAATTCCAACTGGCAGTTGGATGATGTGGACATAAATCATATATCAACCGCTCACTGAATCCTGTGTGTGAATACCGCAGCGGTATTCCCGGGGTCCCAGCTACTATCCCAGTCACATCCATTGGGACTCCGACCAATCCCGGTGGCGTGAGAACACTCGTTCATATTTCGACTTCTCATTTACCGAGCGGAGCGTATCGAAAAAATGGAGGTATGAAACAAATGAAACTTTTCAAATGGAGCGTCGTCCTGCTCGCACTATTGCTGGCAGCGATGGTGATGGTACCGATGGTGAGTGCCGAAAATAATTATAGCAATGAAAAATTCAGCTTAGTCGAATCAAATTCTATCCCTGCTGATGTTGCATATAATAATGCAAAAACAACAATGCAAAATTTCGTCTCAAGCGGTTCTCTCGATGAAAAATGGGACGGCGCTACGTTAGATCCGAAACCTCTTGTAATCTATGATCTTAACGGAGCGATCCTCGCCTATCAATTCACTGCCAAGAAAAATGGGGTAAAAATTGGTGAGGTTAATGCGGCAGCTAGTAAAATTACCGGCGGCCCGGTACTTTCAATTGGATCGGACCCGACTAGCATGGACACTAAAGCAATCGATTTAAAAATCAAGGAAATCGTTGCAAACAATCCGGAATATGTCCTTACGTCAAAGACTATTGTGGGTTATAATTTCCCCAGGTTAGGAGTATTAGCACTAATCACAAATGCAAAAACAGGAGAATCGAAGAGAATTATCATTGATGCAAATGATCTTTCAGTAATCCCTGAAAAAAAAGTTGTAAATGATGGGGAACGAGGTGCTTGGTCATTCTATGATGACATATCAATCGACCAGATGAAAGAACACGTTCAACAATCTGTAAATCCACAGAAATTAAGTATTAGCCCACAATATGTCTCGCAGAAGTTACTGAGTGTCACGCGCTACGATCAGACCAGTGAAAACTGGTGTGCTGTAACGGTGGCTCAAATGATTTCACAGTACTACGGATATTCACGCACCCAGCAAGCGATTGCAAATAAGATGGGCAATGGTGGCGGGCAGGGTTCAACGCCTGCAATGGAGTTGACGTACTATACTGCTTCGACCGGCTCTGGAGGACTCGGTAAAACAAATTCGTTTGATACATACAGTCCTTATACAAACTGGAACAATGCCGCCGATGAGATCGATGCAAACCGGCCTTTGAAAGTTGGAAATTTGGGCCATGCCAGAACTATTTCAGGATATAAAATTCAAAGTGGTTCGTACTATTTGTACGTTAACGACCCCGCCCCCGGGTATGGTAGCTATTGGATTTTATATAGCACGTATTACAATAATTACGTCTATGTAAAGTAACAATACTTACAAAATTTTTCTGGAGATTTAAACTGAAACGGGAGGTTCAAATTTGTTTCAAAACAAGATGGGGAAAAATCTGTTATTACTTGTTCTGATAATGTTGGCATTATTTCCTTCTGTAAATGGACTTGATACAATAACTAATTCGTCTCCTATTTGGTCAGATAAATTGGGACGTTATGGCGCAGAGATTGCATGCTCAGATAATGGTTCATTTATTATTGCAGGGTCAGATAACGGAATCCTTCGAATGTTCGACAGAACCGGTAGAACTATTTGGACGTATTCGACAAATAGCATTCCTATTTCATCAGTTTCGATTTCCGGTGACGGCGGAATCGTTACCGCAGATTCGCTGATTCTGGACCATCAGGGAAATCTTCTTGCCAACATAAACAATAGTAATCCGGTAATCCGAACCGAAATTTCCCATAATGGCAACACGATCCTTTCGTCGGGAGACCGCCTCGAAATGTTTGATCTGAAAGGAAACCTTCTTGGAAAATACGCCCAACAAGGCGCGGTCTGGGATGTTGCCCTATCCGGCGATGGCAAGTATGGTGCAGCAGCAGTCGATCTTGGCTGGCAGACGCGAAAGGGAAAGATCATTGTTATTGACCGGAATGGTTCAGAAATTCTGGATTACCCTACAATGAGCCAAGGGGTTGGGGTCGGAATTTCCGATGATGGCAGCTCAATTGTCAGTATCGATGATTACAATCTCTATTCGATCTTCAGGAATGGAACACTCCGTTGGAATTTTCAGAGCAGTCCTCCTTTCCGCGATGTTGCCATCACTCCCGATGGAAAATATGTAGTTGCCGGTTCGCAGTATTATCTCCGGTTTTTTAATGAAAGTGGTTCTCTTCTCTGGCAGAAACAGGAAAATGGCTATGTATCTAGCGTAGCAATTTCTGAAATCGGGGATTATGTTATTGCAGGTTATTCAGATCAGGTCCGTTTATTCGATAAATCTGGAAACGTGCTATGGCGCTACGGTCAAGGAGCGTCTCACGTCGCTGCATCAAAAGATGGGGAATACTTCGTCGTTAGCACGAATAATGAAATTAAGTATTTCAACAAATGGGGCAATAGCACCTTTGTTGTTGAATCAAATATCCATGGAAAGAGTACCTCTCCAAACAACTCATTACCTGTAGCAATCCCACCCACTTCGAAACCGGCTCCGCTCTCATCATTAGTTGCAATTGGTTCTCTGTTTTGCATGACTGTGATAGTATCATTTTCGAAAAAAATTAAACCCCTCTAATTTTCTGATCGGCTCTCAACTTCTCATCACGGATTGCCACGGTAAGAATTATCTCTAGGAGCAACCTCGCATTTCGATGTTTTCAGAAAAATGAAACTGGGAATTTCTCACCCCATCCCCGTAAGCATCCCGACAATCTGCTGCGCCGTCACCGGGTCCACGACCCGGGCCAGTACCAGCCCCGCCATCGAGATGAACAGCGTCCAGAACACTTTCTTCATCTGCTCATTCTTCCCGAACGCCTCGATCACGGCATCCGCATCTGCCTTCATCGCACGCTGGATCAGCTTCGGCAGGAACACGAAGAGCGGCAGGAACAGGACCACCCCGCCGATGAACGCAAGGCTGATCTCAGTCCGGCCTGCCATGAAGATCCCGAGCGGGACCGCAAACACTCCGGCCAGGATCGCGGCCATCCCTACCTCGCCGAACCAGAAGTAATGCCGCTTCTCTGCATAGGTAAACCGTTCGATGTCGGTCAGTGCGGGAAATTCGAAGATGCCGGGCGTGTTCAGCATCCCGTACCAGACCGCGTGCGTCTCCTCCGGGTCCGCAACGACACCGAGAAAGAGGATTGCGATTGGCACGATGAGCATCAGAAGAGGAAGGTGGGCCAGCAGCAGGACCAGCCCGAGCAGGATCCCGGTCCCGCAGATGGCGCACCGGGTCTGCCGTGGGGGGGTACCCACCCCCCTTTTCTGCATGAACGGGCATACGCAACTACAGGAAATTCACGACAGACTCAGGGTTTTTGGGCAAAAAAAGAGGGGAGGGGCGGGACCCCCCTACAGGCAAGGCACGAGGGGGTACCCCCACCCCTGCGATTCCGTAAGCAGGGGGGTCCCCCTGCCCCACGGTCATCCGGGCGTGCATCAACCGGGTGGTGAGAACCCACGCGGTTCAGAGTCCTGCCCGCTCGACAATCACATCGGCAACTGCCTTTGCGCTTTTAAAGGGGAAATCCGATGCATTTAAGAGTTTTCCTGCCTCTCCGGCAGTCATCTTCAGGTCGCCGACCTGACAGGTCGTGTCTGCACCGTTCGGGAACGCTGCAATGAGATCTCCCGGGGTTTTGATGGGGAACGTTGCCCCTGCAAGTGCTCCGGAAATCTGTGCATGGATCTGGTCCTTGACTGATTTGGTCATATTCGTCTTCACCGGCTATGCATCGTTCTGTTATGAATATATACTTGAGCGTCATTAAACTATACAAGCAGGGTGCGGTACAGAAAAATAACCCGTACGGTAATGAGCCGGGCCGCACCAGCAGTCTGGGAGATTTTTGATGGGAGCAGCACTGGGAACACTCACCGAGATCCGGGAACTCAAAAACGAGATCACCGGCCTCCGGACCGACCTGAAGCGGTTTATCGAGAAAGCGAACCAGCAGCACATTGCCGGGGTTCTTGCGGATCTCAAGGAGAATTATGCCGGCCTGTTT
>JALOBP010000094.1 GCA_023228295.1 Methanoregula sp. | reverse complement strand
GCGGTAGCCGCGCAGTTACCTTTGACGGTAAACCAATCTACAGCCGCGCACTCTACCAGGCTGAGTTAAGGCGGGGCACTGCCTAA
Organism: Methanoregula sp.; assembly: GCA_023228295.1. GTDB lineage: Archaea > Halobacteriota > Methanomicrobia > Methanomicrobiales > Methanospirillaceae > Methanoregula. The sequence goes on along the minus strand of JALOBP010000094.1, from coordinate 10,642 downwards.
TAATGTAGGGATAATTCTGTATTAAACGTATCGTAACGCGACCCGGTTTTTTGGAGAAATTGAGGCAGATCCGAACCCGGGCAGGGGCCGGCAGGAAAACTGCGCACACCGGTTCCGGAACGGACATCGCATGAACGTACCTTACGACAGTTCCGGCAGCAATCTCCGCGGCTGACTGCCGGCCGGATTATGACGATATTATATAAACCGGGTTAGTGAGCCTTCAGGTAACTCAGGGCAGTCCTTATATCTTCGGCAATCATCTGCCGCTTCACCTTTTCGATATTGAAACTGTCACCGGTATGGGTATAAGAAGGGAGAAAACATATGCCGTTCTGGATATGTTCCTGTTTGCGTATTTTATAGGTAGATCCCGCAGGTATCGGATTTTTGCCGTATTTTTCTTTATAGATGTAATTAACTGCTTTTATGGCAAAGTCACCCATACACATGATTATATGGATATCCGGGAACTGGTCCAGTTCAGGTTTCAGAAACCGGGACGCACATTCTCTTATGGTTTTTGCAGAAACAAGATAACCGGTTTTACTGCACTTGATGGCAGTCGTGAGATAGATTCCCATCCGTGTCAGGTCTTCATAGGATTCAATAACAGCTCCCGCATCACGGAATGCCGTTTGTGTTGTCTGGAAGAAGGCGCCGGAACCGCTTTCGTAGAAGTAATCCGACCGGTTGGCAGGAGGACACTCTGAAATCATGACAATCCTGATATTCCGGGGATCGAAGTCCGGCTTCGGGAAGATCATTCCCCTATAAACGTCTGTACAGGGATAATCGCACGTGAACGTATTAATTCCCATAAATCGCTCTGGAATCAATCTTTATTTATAATCATCCCATGGATGCCGGAAGTCATCTGAATATCCTGTATCACGTACATGACTGGATAGATCCCCCTGTGTTGGGGATGGTTCTGGTGCAGCGATTGTTTATATAATCCGCAGGCTTAGTATTTTGTATGAGTACTCGCAAGGATTTTGCGGGGGATCGTTTTCTTCACCGATAGCCATGCTCGTGAAGAAATAACTGTTTTTGACACCACATTACGTGACGGAGAACAGACCCCTGGTATTGCATTCACATTTGAACAGAAACTCGAGATTGCCCGCCAGCTCTCCGCAATAGGCGTACACGCTATAGAGGCAGGTTTCCCTGCATCTTCAAAAGCCGAGAAAGAGACGGTAACGGCTATCAAAAAGCTCGGGCTGGAATCGAAGATCTGCGGGCTTGCCCGCTCGGTGAAAGCCGATGTCGACACCTGCCTTGACTGCAATGTTGACATGGTCCACGTCTTCATCCCGACTTCAGATATCCAGCGGGAGAACACCATCAACAAGAGCCGGAAGGAAGTGCTCGAGATCACGGCCGACATTATCGGCCATATCCGGAAGCGCTCAGACCTGTGCATGTTCTCGGCGATGGATGCCACACGGACCGACTGGGATTACTTAATCGAAGTGTTCCAGACCGCAGCCGATGCCGGCGCCACTGTCATCAACGTGCCCGACACGGTTGGAGTCATCTCGCCGTCTGCAATGAAGACCCTGATCACCCGCATCAACAAGGAAGTCAGGTGCCCCATAGACGTCCACTGCCACAACGACTTCGGACTCGCGGTTGCAAACACCATAGCTGCCGTTGAGGCCGGGGCTTCGCAGGTGCAGGTAACCGTCAACGGGATTGGGGAGAGGGCCGGCAATGCCGACCTTGCCCAGACCGTGATGATCATGGAGTCGATGTTCAGGATTAAGACCGGTATTGAGAAGGCACGGCTCGTTGAAACCTCGCGTCTGGTCTCCCGGTTCTCCGGCCTTGCTATCCCACCCATCCAGCCGGTGGTTGGCGAGAATGTCTTTTCCCACGAGAGCGGCATTCACTCGGCCGGCGTACTTCAGAACTCTGCCACGTTCGAGCCGGGAATCATGACACCGGAGATGGTCGGCCACCGCCGCAGGCTGACGCTCGGGAAACACGTGGGCCGGCACGCGGTGCGGCAGATACTCACTGACGTCCACATCGAGCCCAGCGACCCGCAACTCGATGCAATCATCGAGAAGGTGAAAGCTGTTGCCAACCGCGGCAAGCGGGTGACCGATGCCGACCTCTACGAGATCGCTGAAACAATCATGGGCATCGAGCTGGACAACAAGGTGTTCAGCCTGGAGGACATCGCCATCATGACCGGCAACCACGTCATCCCTACGGCAAGCGTCAAGGCCAGGGTAAACGGTAAGGAACATGTCTTCTCCGCGGTCGGCAACGGTCCCGTTGACGCGGCGCTGAACGCCATTCTCGGGATCACCCCCTCGAAACTCCAGCTCAAGGAGTTCAATATCGAGGCGATCTCGGGAGGAGCGGATGCCATGTGCCACGTGACCATTGCCGTCGAGGACGAGCACGGGAAGATCTTCGATGCCAGCGGCAGCGGAGACGACATCGTCCTCTCATCGGTCGAGGCGCTGGTCAATGCCGTAAACATGATCAACCGGGCTTAAAAAACCCATTTTTCTCTTTTTCCCACTGCTGAAGAAATCATTCACGTTCCCCATAAGGAGTTCCAGTTAACGATCCGCAGTGGGGGCGCCCCATGGGGGGCGGCGAGGCTATCGCAAATTCAAAAGCATAGAGAAAAGAACTTTCACAACTTCTTCAGGTTCGAGTTCCGGATCTGCACGAGAATCCCAAGTGCCGTATTATACCCGTATAGCGAAGCCCGTATCGAGAGCTTGTCGATGAGCTCGTCAGTCGATGCAAGGTAGCGCTTCGTGAAGCCCCCGTTCCGGTCGGCGGAGTCAAGGAGGTTGTCGATACGATCGCAGAGCTTGACCAGTGTTGCTTCAGGTGGCGCACCAAGGATCCGGTCGAGACTGTCGGAAAGCCGGGCAGATTTCTTGGAGATTGTATTCTTCTTGGTCATGGCATCGACTATCGCGGCAATATCCTGCCGGTCATCGGCCGGTAGTGGCAGCCCATCAACCAGCTTGTCCGTCTTTAAAAGCCACTCCGGGGTGCAGTCCTCATATACATCGTGGAGCCACGCAGCAATGATGGCCACATGCGACCCGTTAAACATCCCGACCAGCCCCGCTACCCGGGCCGGGTGGGTGATGTAAGGGGTTTTCCGGTCCTTACGCAGCTGGCCCTTGTGCGCCTGCGAGGCATGATCCGCCGCAGTCTTGATGACAAGGAGCCGGTGGGCCGGCCCACTCGCCAGAAAGTCTGCAAGGTGATCCATAACAGGACTGGTATGCAGGATACTATGAGTGTTTGGGCGGGGTGCAAGGATAAAAAAGGATTATGCAGCGGACGGGGCGCCCTTGCCCTCGATTGCCGCTTTGACCTGGGCCTGGAGCTGCTCAAACTTGCTCTGCAGCATCTTCTCCTGTTTCTCCAGGGACTTGACACGGAGTTCAAGGGTCTCGACCTTCTCGGTGAGTTTGGCATCGACGACATCCTTCTTCTTCTGCATCATGACCGTGCCGACACTCATGTAGATAACCGCGTCTTCAGGAGAGTCGCTGATCTCTTCCTTTGCACGGTTTGCCTCGCGGATTGCCATCTCGTACTGGGCTTTCTGCTGGAGGATGGTCTGAAGCTGCTGCTGGATCTGCTGGAGCATCCCGATCTGGTTCTGGACTTTGGGTGAGATATTGTTCATACTAAACTCCTGTAGAGAATATCGGCGCCGGGAATAAAAAGGGTTATTCCTTAACACGCGCGCGAAGGGTGCGATCTCACTGTTGAAATAACAGATCAGTTTTTCTCAACAAGACTGACAACCTCATCTGCAACATTCACGAGCCGGAGGTACATGTTGAGCGCTGCCCGGAGGGATGCGGTATCCTGCGCGTCAACAGTCAGGACAAGTGTATCCATCCCTTCAAGCGCACAACGCGTTGTTGAGCGGGGATTTACCTCATCGGGAAGTTCCGGCTGGAGCGCGTCATAGATCTTTTTTGCATGATCTGACCGGAACCGGAAGACTGCAACATGGCGTGCCAAAGGATACCCTCACTTATGCAGTATGGATGAAAACAGATAATAAAATTATTTTATCCGGGATATGCCCCGGAACGGTGTTACCGGGCTTTAAGTTCCTTGATCGCCGCACCGCGTTCCTTGAAAAGGATACGGTGACCACAGTAGGGACACCGGACGTTGACGTCGATCTCAACTTTCTGCTTGCACCGAGCACATTTGTAGGTACTTGCCATATTGATCGGTTATTTCCTGATCTCATCAACTGTGCGGTCGATCGCACGCTGCGCGATCTTCATTGTCGGGGTCACCGGCTGGTACGTACCACCGGCGAACTTGTATCCGCATTTGCGGCATTCCCAGATACCGGTTCCCTTGCGTGCCACGGATTGCATGTCACACTTGGGGCAGCGGTGAAGCGCCCGGGAGATCTTCTCAATCTCGTTGACCCGCTTGCGAACAAATCTTCCATACCGGCAGCCAAAACGTCCTGAACTCCCGGTTACTTTTCCCTTTGCTTTGTGCGTTGAACTTGCCATGATGGATACCCACCGATCTGTCTTCTCTTATTTGTCGTCTGAACTAATATACTTGATTGAGGATCTTGACCTGTCCCTCGCCTTTGGAGAGCTTGTTGATGAGGTCGTAGAAGTCGCCTTGGATGCCGGCCGGGATACGGACCACGCAGACCCATGAGCCGTCTTTGAGCCACTCTTCCTTCTCCATTGTCGAAGCAGCAGCAATGTCGCCATATGCTTTGGCCGCAAAGTCCGGCGGGATCTTTATTGCTAGCCGGAGCTCCTCAAAGCGGATGGGCAGGAGCGGGCGAAGCGCCTTGACAACCTCTTTGACCTGCTCCTCGACATGCTTGAACGGGTCGATGTTCACCCGTGCTTCTTCCATAGCCATCTCGATTCGTGTCGGAGGGTGCGGGTGACCGGTCTGGGGGTTGACCGCGTTGCGCGCGATGAAAGTGATGACCTGCCGGCGCTTCTCCTCTACCATGTGCTTGCGCTGGTCGGAGGTCAGGTGAATTTCACCTTTCGCAATGATCCTCCGTGCAACAGTATCGAAATCGGTGGTCTGAAAGACCTTCATGAGGGATTCGTCAGACGCCCTGGTCGCTTTGGAAGTGTTCCCAAATACATTGAGCGCGGCTACGACATCCTCGATCTCAACTTTCTGTCCCTGCCGGACCAGCGCTGCCATGTCGGGATCTACGAGAATCTCGAAACGCTCCCCATGACTATCGAGGCGCGCTACTGTGGCGTGGTCAAGCGGAATCATGTACCATCACGGCTTGAACTGCCCGACGAACGATGCCACTTCTTCGCGACTCATCTTGCGGAAGACCGGATTCTCTTTCCCGATAACGCCAATCTCGACCTGATCAACATCGAACTTGCCTTCGGTTGCCGAGTGAAGCGCCTTTAAGCCCAGCATGATGACGTCCTTGATCTCGGCATCAGGGTTGTACTCTTCCTCAAACACCTTCATCACGGCTGGGCGGCCGATACCGATACCCGTTGCCTTGTACTCGAGGAGCGTGCCGGAGGGGTCGGTCTCGAAGAGCCGGCATTCCCCGTCACTAACGCCAGCGATAAGAAGCGCGGTGCCGTACGGGCGGATTCCGCCGTACTGGGTGAGGGTCTGCATGTGGTCGCAGAGTTTCTTTGAGAGTGCCTCGACCTCGATCGGCTCATCGTACGAGACACGGTTGATCTGGCATTCGACCCGTGCCCGGTCGACCAGTGCACGGGCATCACCGACAAGGCCGGACGAGGCAACGCCGATGTGCTCATCGATCTTGAAGATCTTCTCGATGGAGGATGCTTCGAGGAGTTTCGAGCTCACGCGTTTGTCAACAATCAGGACGACGCCGTCCTTTGCCTTGATACCGACTGCGGTTGTTCCCCGTTTGACGGCTTCGCGGGCATACTCGACCTGGTAGAGCCGGCCGTCGGGTGAAAAGACAGTTATGGCCCGGTCATATCCCATCTGGTATTGTGGTTGCATTATGATGTCTCCATATCTTCGCTTGTTAAAAACAATCGGTGTGTATTTTTAAATCCCTTTTCAATCACATCAACCTTCTGTCCGTTACAGTACACGGAGGTGTGGGTTTTTTTATCAAACGTGACATCCCCCTGCACTACTGCTGTCGGTTCAGGCACGTTCATCGTATGGATCCGCTCGCGCAGACTCTCCAGTGTGCCCGAAGCGGCAATTATCCGCAGGACTATCCGGGTTTCCCGGCAGCTCGTAATCGTCGACAGGGCAATTGCCAGTTCACGCTCAGTCCCCCGCCGGCAGCGGATGAAAATATAATCGCCCTCAGCTGCAACGACTGCCTGTATCATGATCGCGGCAGCCGCATCGCCAAAGAGCGAAGTGATTGAATCGGCGATTGCATAGTAGAGTTCTTTCTGATCGAATGGTATCCCGGCAGGCTCGATTCGGACCAGCAGGTACCGCCGCTTGTCGCGGAGGGTTGGCGGGCGGGTTGTCATGTGATCACCCGTACTGCAGGCGCCGGGGGGGTCAGGACCGCCCCGACACCAGCAAGAGATTTTTCAACGGAAGAAATGTCCATGTCCAGCAAAGAGCAGAGACCGGTAAACTCCCGGACTGCGCGCAGATCGAGAACCGACCGGGCATACGTGGAGAGTGTCAGCGGGAACTCAAACCGTTGTTCGAGAACCAGGACATCGCGGTAACGGGCAATCGCCCGCTGGCGTGCGATCCCCCGGGCCAGGGTGAGGACAGAGAGATCGATATCGACGGCAACATTGTTGTCCGCCGCCATCTTCGCGGATACATGATCGAACCCTTTCTTGTCAGCCATATGGATACTGCGGAGGACATGGATACCTTTCACGCCGATGACCGCACGGTTGAATCCCGCATCCCCGGCCTTTACTGATATGACAGCATCAGTCCCGCGGTAACGTTTCATGTGGTTGACGATGTCTCGGACCGGGATGTCGTGGAAGATGATGCCGGATCGTACTTCCACATCACCATACGTCGCCGATGGCGTATCGATCGCGACAAGGCTGTCAAAACCGAGAGCACCGGCTTCGAGCGCAAAACGCCTTACCGACGTGTCCCCCTTCGGGTACGGAAAGACAGCGGCATCGGTGATCTTCATGAGAGTAACTTCGGTTAAAAAAAGATAAGGTTATTTGCCCTGGTTGGCATGGGAGCGGATGCTCGGGCGGGTCTTCTCAGTTCCCTTCCCGCGGGTCATCATACCCCGGCCCTTGAGACCGGCTGCGGTCTTGCCACGCTCGGCACGGCCGCGGTGGGTCGGGTTTGCGAGCCAGGCGAGGTTCTTGTCTGCCCGTATGGAGGGGTGGTGACCGTCAACGAGGATGACCTCGTAATATTTCAGCTTCCCGTCCTGTCCAACCCAGTAGGAGTTGAGGACTTCCATGTTGGGGAACTTCTTGGATGCGCGTTCCTCGGCAATGCGCTGGATGCTCTTGCCGGCGGTAAGATGTCTCTTACCCATACGTGCGGACCGGCGTGCGCGGACATACCGGGATGCCCTGCGGCCACCGCGGCGTACCTGGACACGTGCAACAGCAATGCCCTGCTTTGCCTTGTAACCGAGCGTGCGTGCCCGGTCGATACGGGTCGGGCGCTCGATCCTGACAACGCTGCCTTCGCGGCGCCACTCCTGCATACGGTTCCAGAGGAGTTCCTTGACTCCGCTGTTTGCTGGTACTTTCCATGCATCCCTGACGAATGCGTACATTGATTTTACCATGGTAATCACCTAAGGTTCGGCCCAAAATCGGGCTACATTCCTTTCACACGGGACGCATCCCGTATTCCTATATACTAGGATAGTGGGGATATTAAAGTACACCTATCGGGACAAAAGGGAAGACGGATGAAATCACTTCCCCTTCTTCTTCTCAACCACGCGGATATCAGTAATCCGGGTCACGGGATACTGCCCATCCTTGTCCTTCTCAGCCGATTTGACCATATCCCATACGGTCAGCAAAGCAACCGATACGCCCGTCAATGCCTCCATCTCGACCCCGGTCTTCCCGGTCATCTTTACAACAACCTTCGATTCAATAAACCCGTCATCCTCGGAAAAATCGACAGTGACCGAACTGATCGGTATGGGATGGCACATCGGAATAAGATTCGAGGTATTCTTGACTGCCATCGTGGCAGCAACCCGCGCAGTTGAAAGGACATTCCCCTTCACGACCTTGCCCTCACGGATAGCGGCAAGCGTCTCCGGACGGAGATAGATCTTCCCCGCTGCTACTGCCTCGCGGGTAACATCGCCTTTCCCGCTGATATCCACCATCTGTGCCTTATCATCCTGAATATGTGTAAATTCAACCATTCATCCACCTTTCCCGAATAGTATTGCGGGGATACGGTCGACGAGATCGGATGCCAGCATCCCCTCGCCCCGTTCTGCCGCAACCTGCTGCCCGGCCTTCCCGTTCGCGTACGCGGCGATGCAGGCAGCCTCAAAGGCCGGGATACGGCAGAGGAGTCCCCCGGCAATCCCTGCAAGCACGTCCCCGGTGCCCCCTACCGTCATGGCCGGGTGACCGGTGCGGTTGAACCGCACCCGGTTCCCGTCCGTGATGATATCGGTCTTTCCTTTGATGAGAACCGTTCCCGGTATGCCGGCAGCACGAGCAGCACGGCCACGGCCAACCGTATCCTCCGGCAGGGTAATTTCGGCGATTCGGGCAAACTCCCCGGCATGAGGAGTGTAAATGGTCTCACCCTGTGCTGCCGGGAGCGGAAGCCGAAGGGCATCGGCATCGAAAACTGCCTTCCTGCAATGCGGGGCAACTGCCTGGATAACCGTGTGGCTCTCCGTGCCAAGGCCATTCCCACAGATTACAACATCGGCTTTCTCCGCAAGAACAATGAGCCGCTCGGTATGCTCATCACCGATTAGGTCCCCCTCAAGTCGTTCGTAGATGAGGTCGGGTATTGGCTCAAATGCAGGTGATGCGATCCTGACAATATCCGCTCCGGCCCGGAGTGCCCCAAGCCCGGCAAGATAGGGGGCGCCCTGGTACGGCCCGCCGCCGATGACGAGCACGGTGCCCCCAACGCCTTTGTGCGCCTTCGGGTACCGTGCCGGAATGAGGGTGAGGTCCCCGGGGCCGACGCCGCATTCCGCCTCAGCCGGGATCCCGATATCGATGACAATCGATCCTGCGATCTTTGCGCGGTGGAATGCGCAGATCCGATCTGCCCGCATACCCGGTGTCGGGACATCGGCAGCAATAACCTTCGCCTTCGATTCATTGGCCATCGCAATACAGGAAGCAAAGGGCTCCCGGATATTGCAGGTGATACCAGTCCCCAGCAGGGCATCGACAATCACATCCGCTTTATCGAACAGGAATTTCAGCAGGACGAGATCCTCGCGGCATTCAAACGGGTGGAGGCTCACTGCCGCGTGCCGGAGAGCGGCGAGCTGGTGCTCGCATGATTTACTCCTTTTCCCGCTGTCAAGGTAGAGGACCGAGGTCTCCACCCCCCGCTGGAGGTGCCGGGCGGCAACCATCCCGTCCCCGCCATTGTTGCCCTTACCACAGAGGATGAGGACCCGGGCCGGGCTGAACGTGAGAACCTGATCGGCAAGTGCCCTCCCGGCGCTCTCCATCAGCTGAAGCTCGGTAACGCCAAGTGCCATGGCATTGGCATCCACGGCCCGCATCCGGGCAGGGGTGATAGGCCCGGTTTCAACGAATTCCCTGAACAATTCCAGTTGCATTCTAAAGTACAATTCATGTGTAGGAAGTCCCTAATAATATGCAATGGGTTTTTGTGATGATGTGAAAGCAGCCGCGGAACAGATCGCGGCAGCCCCGGAAATTACCATCATCTCCCACATCGATGCTGACGGTATTTCCTGCGAGGCCATCCTGTCGCAGGCCATCTCCCGCCAGGAGATCCCTGTCAAATCGGTGTTTGTCCGCCAGCTCGAACCGCTCACCATGCCGCAGGTGCCCAGGGACGATTCCTTCAAGGTCTTTGCCGACCTTGGTGCCGGCCAGCAGAACCTTATGATGGACCGGGGATTCACCGAGAAGGAGATCCTGATCATCGACCACCACATCAGCCAGCCCTGCGAGCGGGAATACACGCAGGTCAACTGCCTCCCCTACGGGCATACCAGGATGAGCGCTGCGGGCGTCTCGTACCTTATCGCACGGCAGATGGACGGTTCCAACATCGATCTCGCGAAACTCGCGATTGTCGGCAATGTCGGTGACATGATGGCGCGGGAGAAGTGCGGCCTTGTCGGCCCGGCACGGGATATCATTGTCGAGGACGGGGTGCGACACCAGTCGGTCGAGGTGCACAGGAAGGACCTCAACTGTTATGGAACCGCAACCCGCCCGATCCACCTCTCGCTGGCATACAACGACGACCCGTTCATAAAAGGGATCAGCAACAATCCCGAAGGGGCAAAACAGTTCCTCAGGAAACTGGGGATCCGCGAGAAGACGGCTGACGGAAAGTGGCGGGTCTGGGAGGAACTGGAGGTTGAGGAGAAACGCACGATCATCTCCGCACTTGCCGAACAGCTCATTGCCCATGGTGAGAAAACGGACCGGCTCCTTGCGGAGACCTATGGTTT
>JALOBP010000093.1 GCA_023228295.1 Methanoregula sp. | reverse complement strand
CGCTACTCACTTACCGGTAATGCTCTTCGAGCTGACCGAGGTGGGCAGGATTTTGATGAGAATGAGATCTCAAATGAGGGCGATTTTTTATCGAATCATAAATCCCAAATTGGGAGAAGAGCCAAAAGAACATACAATCCCGGACGTATTCCTAATTTATTAATTAAATAAAGTTAACAATTACAAAAAGTTAAAAGCAAAGCATTATAATTCTCAAAGACCAACAGAGTGATCGTCCACTTAAGAATGCACATCCTGTGGACACATGCACACAAAAACCACACACAAACGGAAGTTCTGAAATAAAAGGGATCTTACCAGAATCCCGGACACGCAAATCAGAGAATATCTCATGATCACCCGGCATCATATCACACTCAGCATCATGTGTACTTTGATACTTTACAGTGCGATAGTGCTGGCTTCTCCGCTCCTCATTTTGGTAATCTGCCTTGGTACCGGCATCGGTTCAATCCTGCCGGACATTCAGATGAAAAAACCTCATCGTTTCCAGGTAAGGACGTTTGCGTGGATAGTTACCCTGTTTGGCAGTATTCTCTGCACACCTCTGACATGCCGGATATACCCGCCGCTTACAGGACGAACGTTCCATCCCGGGGATAAACGGTTGACACATTCCCTCCCCGGGATACTGTTCCTCTGGGCAATCCTCGCAATGATCATCCTCGTTCCCGGATCAATCCTGATGAGCAGCGCTACCCTCTATATCCCGACCGCATTCCTTGGGGGTGTAATGCTGGGCATGGTCCTGCACCTTATCGAAGACCTGTGCACCCGTAAGGGAATCACGCCATTTTTCCCGTTCAGTACTTTGAGGATCTCCGGTTCCATCCGGCCTTGTGATACAACCGACCGGAGGATCGCACAGTTCCATTACTATCATTGCTCGGTGGCAGGTATTATCCTCGGTTTCCAGATCCTTGGAAACTGGCAGGGAGATTCGGTAATGCCCATCTGCCTCTTTGGTCTTGCCTCATGCATCGGGATGATGATCTTCTCATCGGATGTTGAGATCACCCGGGATTACCAGGAAGACAGGACACCCGCAGTACCGCACCTGCTCCTTCCGGATCCCTCAAGTGTGCTTGGGAACCCGCACAATTCAACGCCCGGACTCCTGATGGGCGTATACTATTTCAATAAAAACGAACGATGGAATTATTGAACCAGAGTCCGGTTCCCTTGTGTTCCGGAATGCTGATTTTCCCGTGATCTGTCATGAATCCGCATACCGTACCTGTTTTTTCCTACACTCCCATCGGAACGATCCACTCGCCGTTTACCGAACCTGCCGGTATGCCGATCCAGCCTGCCGGTGCGGCCGGTGTGCGGGGAACGATAGTGATTGGTAAAAAATTCCGCGGGGGGTTGCGTGACCTGTCGGACTTTTCCCGGGTCATCCTGATCTACGCATTCCACCGTTCGCAGGGTTACGAGCTCGAAGTAATTCCCTTCCTTGATACGGTACCGCACGGCATTTTTGCAACCCGGTCACCCCGCCGCCCGAATGCAATCGGCATCTCAATTGTGCGGCTCATCTCCGTGAATGACGGTGAACTGGTCATCGAAGGTGTTGACGTTGTTGACGGGACACCACTCCTTGACATCAAACCATACGTCCCGGAGTTCGACTGCCATCCAGACGAGAAGCCCGGATGGTTTGCCGGCTGTGGGGAACGGGTTGTCAGCGTGAGATCGGACGACCGGTTCTGCAAGGAACGATAACGGAACGGGCAGATAAGATTGGGACAAGGGCAAATATTGGAAAGACCTGCCGGGAAATTCCGGTATTCTTTAGCCATTCCTGAATATCCAGTTTTTTTCCATGAATTACATTCTGAGATACGTTTAAGCAATGCTGATGGTAATTACACATGGTGAAAACCATGAAGATCAGTGCACGAAACCAGATCCCGGGAACCATCAAGATGATCAAGAAAGGCCCGGTCAGTACTGAAGTCGTTATCGCTGTTGCCGGGGGCAATGAGATCGTCTCCTCCATCACGACCACATCAGCGGAACACCTGAAACTGAAGGAAGGGTCGAAGGTCTACGCGGTCGTAAAGGCTTCCGAAGTAATGGTTGCGATCGATTAACGTTCTTTTTTTATTTTCCGGCACCCGGGTCCGGATTAAAACCGGGTAGCAAGAAGGGCATCGAGATATTCTGCTGGGTATGCTCCGCTCTCCGGGTTGAACCAGACCTCTGCCTCCGGGACACCGATGATCAGGTTGATCTCCACGAGACCATACTTATGGATGATGGCCCTGGTGCCGGACGACGTCTCGCGGAGGTACAGATCCTGGTCCCCCAGAAACGCTGCGATATCCGCTTCCGTCACCGGGCGGGAAAGCCGGTACATGCGACGCATCCAGCCGGGAAAGGGGGGGATCGGGTTTGAGAATCCTGCGGTCATAACCAGATACTATTTCATGGGACCATACGATAATACAATCCCCGGTTAATGCTCCACCGTATCCTTCATCCGGTTCAAATGTGCGTTCAATGGTGTTCCTGCCTTCCACCAGATGTGGGCACTGTAGGACGCCCCGTCAAGGGCAAATCCATTCCCCCATGGCCGGAGTTGTCGGGTGAAATAGGTCATGAGGATCTCTTCCTGCGCTTTTGTCGTGCAGTTCAGGCGCTGCGAATATTCCCGCACAGCGTCTTCAACAGTCCGGTACTCCGTATCGTTCTTGCGTTCCGTTGCCAGGCTGGCATAGATCCCCATCTCGTACAAGACCTGCAAGAGACAGCCTGCAAGAGGTTCTTCCGGATATTCCCTGCCGTACAGCAGGGGCCAGAGATCCCGGCTGACCCGTGCCCATGTCGGGGGAGTAAGGAACCAGAAGAGGTGGACCGAACCCCGGCAGCATGCCTGCATCTTCAGGACCGCCTCACCGATATCCAGCATGGAGAGCGAATAGGACGCCATTACTACGTCAAACGGCTCACCCAGATCCTGCAGGGAAACATCCTCCCACCGGGAAGGTATCATGGTGATCGGCCCGGCTCCCGACAAGGAGTGGTTCGTCTCTAACTCTTCTCTCATCGCTGCTGCGGGTTCAATTACCGTGACATCGCAGCCCATTGCTGCGAGGGGAACCGCGTGGGTCCCGGTCCCACCCCCGATATCGAGAACCCGGGCACCGGCAGGAATAGCCATGGCTTTGAACTGGGCATCCACTTTTCCCTGCCATGCCTGGCGGGTACGGCTCTTTACGTACAGCTCGGTGACGTTCTTTTTGTTGCTCCAGTATGCACCGGCACTCTCGAACCCCGGCGTTGCTATACGGGCAAGTTTTATCTGCCGCCAGGCATTCCGCCAGTACCGGGAATCAGGCTGCAAGGGAATTGTGGGGTTCACTGCGGGCCGGGAGAAATCTTTCACGAGTTAAAGCACCGTGTAATATGATTTTGTACCGCAGTTTTTGCACACCGGTTTTCCGCCAGCCATGATATGCCGGTTGTCCATGACCTGCTCCCCGCAGACACTGCAGATTGCTTTTCCATGGGGAAAACCCGGGATGTCGTCTTCGGGTATATCGATCGTTACCCGTTCGATCTTCAGGATCTCTGATTCAGGGCATTCCCCGAGAAGTCTGATCAGGTCCTTTCGATCGAGTTTGTCATGTTCGGCCCGGTTCTTCTCATGGACTGCAACCCTGACAGCCTTTTTTGTCGTCAGATCGACAAAGGTTGCGGCAAACTTCCCAAAATCCTTGTGCTTGAGGGACCGGTGGCCAAGCGAACAACCGGTGATTGCCTGCACTGCATCCGCACCGCACCGGTCGATCTCCATGTAGACGATAAGGTTGTGCTGGGGTTCATGGGGGTTCATGCCCAGTTCCCGCATCCCTGCAATGGTCAGCCGCGTTCCAAGGACGATCCCCGGGCAGACATGCCCGTGGAATGCCTTTGCCTTGTTGAATAATACTTCGTAATCGCTCATGTATTCACCCGATAGTAAAAATTTTCTGTCAATAGGGACCCGTCATCGTTTGGCCGTGTCAGCAGTGTTCCACCAGATATGGGCACTGTATGTCCCGTTCCCGAGAATGAGTCCATCGCCATCCTGCCGCAGGACTACCCTCAGATAATTCCGGACGGTCTCTTCGTGAGCCGGTGTCGTGCAGTTCAGGCGCTGCCGGAACTCATCGATGGCCTCATCGATGTTCGCATACCGTGAAATGGAAACCTGCGATTCCGGCTGGATGCTCGCATAGATCCCCATCTCGTACAGGATCTGCCAGAGCCAGTCCGCCGTAGGTTCCCCCGGGAAAGTTCCCCCGTGGAGATGGGGCCAGAGATCCCGGTTGACCTGTGCCCATGCCGGAGATGTCAGGAACCAGTACAGGTGCACCGTACCCTGGCAGATGGCATGCATCTTCGCGAGCGCTTCTTCCATATCCATCATCGTTAAGGAGAAGGAGGCGATGACAGCATCGAACGGGGCGACGAGGTCAGCCGGTACCACATCCTCCCATCGCTTCGGGATAACCGTGATTGTCTTGACCTTCTCTTTCTTCATCCGGGTTGCCAGCAGTTCCCGCATCACGGGCGAAGGTTCAACAACCGTCACCTTGCAGCCCCTCTTTGCAAGCGGGATGGCATATGTTCCCGGTCCGGCACCGATGTCGAGGACGCGGGAGCCGTCCGGGATATTCATGGCGGCAAGACGGGCATTGGTTTTTTCATCGTGACCTTTGTTGCTTTTTGTGTACACTGTTTGGATCTTCTTCCTGTTGCCCCAGAACCGGGTGGAATTGCCGTAATTCGGAATAGCGCAATGCGCAAGTTTCAGCGCCCGCCACTGCTCGAGGAAGGAAGGGGGGCTACACTTGAACGCCGTTGCCGGCATGAGGGGAGATTGGGTTGAAGCGGGGGTTTGATCGCCGTTCATACTTTTATGTTAACAATTTAACGATATCAACAATTTGTTTTTAATCCTGAGGATTTTTTACTATCAGCCAAATGTTTATTGCCCGAGAAAAAAAGGATAGCGTGGTGAAAACCATGAAGATCAGTGCACGAAACCAGATTGCGGGCACCGTGAAGTCCCTCAAGAAGGGCCCGGTCAGTACCGAAGTTGTTATCACCATTGCCGGGGGCAGTGAAATGGTTGCCTCCATCACCACAACCTCCACTGAAAAGCTGAAGCTGAAGGAAGGATCGAAGGTTTACGCGGTCGTAAAGGCCTCCGAAGTAATGGTTGCGATCGATTAACCTCTCTTTTTCCGGTACCGGGTGCAGAACCGGGCAGACCAAATGTTACCCCTTCGCAGGGAATTATTGTGAGAAAAAAAATCCATCGTGAAAGTGAAGCCGGTGTTGCAAACCGGATTCTTTTCCATCGTTTTTCTTAAAGAGAATCCAGAACCCTGAATCATCGCTGATGATATGATAATCGCGGATACCGGCAGTATCAAGCGCGGCCTGGATCTCACCGACCGTGAACTTATGGAACCGCATCGGAAGGGCATACCCAGGGAAGTCCAGGATCGCATGCTCTTTACGGTTGGCATACACTTCGTCACGGAGCCGGGCGCTACCGTATCCCCCACCGACATAAGCCATACCGCCGGGCCTGAGCACCCGGTAGATTTCACGGAATGCTGACGGGAGGTCATCCCAGGAATGATACGATCCCCGGCTGACTACGAGACAAAACATGTCATCCGCTGCCGGGATTGCGTGGACATCCCCCGTAACCGGGATCACAAGCTTCTCCACACACCTCTCCTGGATATTCTTGTATGCGATGGCCTGCATCTTCGGTGAACTGTCGAGTGCCGTCACGCGGAGATCGGATAAAAGGGCAAGGGCAATTCCCAGCAATGCCGGCCCGGATCCCACCTCGAGGCAGGAGCCATCGATGATCCCGGTCCGTTCAAGGATCTGGTCGGCAATGACCGGGTAGACACGGGCAAAAATGGTTCTCGCATACTCGTCGTACTGCCGGGCCTCATCTCCCTGGGCGAGAATCGTTCTGAAGGATCTGTTATTGGCGGTCATCGTAAGAAGATTATCAAAGAATTGTCATTTTTAAGCCGGTCTTTTTTCCCAGGCATTCTTGTGTACGAGATGATTCCGAGGAGAAGGAATGGGACCGGTGCAATTGGATTTTAAGCCTGGCGGAATGCCCGGGTCTTTGCAATATAACAAAAAACAAAATCCCTGTAGGAGCCGGATCGGGATCGGAATTGATCCGGACGAAAAACCATGCAGGACAGGCCGGTTATTGCAGGGAATGCAAAACGGAGTGTTTTTCTGGTGACTCATTTTTCTCATCTGCATCCCTCGGGAAATGGTCAATACTTTTGTATATTGATCAATAAAATTTCACGATATTTAACAATTTTTGTTTAACTTTTGTACAAAGTAAATTAAAAAACCAAAACTTATATGGTGGGACGAACAACAGATTTTTGATTCATATGGGCTCGTCAAAAGACGTCATGGAAGTGTTCGCGGAGAGGGATATCCACCAGCTGTTTTCTGAATATGACGGGTGGAACGTCGCGACGGTTGCAGGAACAAAACCGGCCGGGCGTTTTTACAGGATTACCCGGGGCAAATGGGTAGGAGTGGAGACCGCATTCATCGCGGCCTCTTTTGATATGGTACCAAGGGAAGAATTAATCAGCACACTCAATGCCCTTCCCGATGGTCAGGGATCATTGACAAAAAAGTACCTGCTCACACCACAGGCAGCCGATACATCCGATGTCCCGCCCCACATCCGCATTCTGCGAATGAATGCATTTGCATTTAGCGAAGGCAAACTCATCTGGCTGACGAAGAAGAAGAACGCAATAAGTTACCCCCCAACGGAATGTACTCCTGCCCCGACCCCGATAACGCAGGAGTGAGACAGGGTATCCACTGAGGACAGGGCAGATATGCTCCTGTTATGCAATCCTGCCACGGGAATTTTTTACTTCTTCTTATTGTCGATATCAGAAAAAGTGAGCACTATCACACCAAAGGAGTAAATTCATGACAGCACTTTCATCCTGGAGATCCGACGCAGTTGCATACATATACAAGACGGCCTCCCAGCTCCGGGAAATGATTGTCACCCCGTTTATGGTGACATTACTGGTCTATTGCCTGCTGCCCGTGCTCTTCTTCGTCTCACTCTTTATCGGCAGGTATGATGTCGTCCCGTCGCACGTGATCCTTCTGCTTGCAGCCCCAATCGTAAACCTGCTCCCGGCAGACATCGTCCATATCTATCCGGTATGGATAGCTGCAGAAGAGAATGTTATCTACCAGATCCGGCTGCCCCGCGTTATCGCCGCCATCCTTGTCGGGGCCGGCCTCTCAGTGGCCGGCGCCGCCTACCAGGGACTCTTCAAGAACCCGCTCGTATCACCGGATATTCTTGGCGTTGCATCCGGCGCCGGCTTCGGGGCGGCTCTTGCCATCCTCCTGTCGTGGAACATGATGATGATCCAGGTATCAGCGTTCGGTTTTGGGATCCTTGCTGTGTCCATCACATACCTGCTCAGCCGGTTCTACCGCAACACACCGACGCTCATTCTTGTCCTGTCAGGTATCATCGTAGGTGCTTTCTTTACCGCGCTCATCTCGCTCACCAAGTACGTGGCCGACCCGTACGAGAAACTGCCGGCCATCACCTTCTGGCTGATGGGCAGTCTCGCGTCGGTCCGGTACTCGGATATCGTTATGGTAGCCCCGCTCTTCCTTCTCGCAACAGCCGCCCTCCTCCTCATCCGCTGGCGGATAAACCTCCTTGCCGTAGGAGACGACGAGGCCCGGGCGCTGGGTATCGACACGAAACGGATGGCTCAGGTGATCATTCTCTGCTCAACGCTGATCACCGCATCCGCGGTCTGCATTGCCGGGATTGTCGGCTGGGTCGGTCTCGTGGTGCCGCACCTTGGCCGGATGCTGGTCGGCCCGGACTACACCAGACTCCTGCCGGTCTGCCTGCTCCTTGGAGGCTGCTACATGCTCATTATTGACGACCTCGCCCGCATGCTCACGAGCGCCGAGATCCCGCTCGGGATCCTGACCGCGATCATCGGGGCGCCGTTCTTCGCATACCTGCTCAGCAGGAGATCGGTGGGATGGATATGATCCTTGACGTGCAGCAGGCCGGCTTCCGGTATGATCTCAGGAGGATGATCTTCTCTGAAATCTCGTTCTCTCTTGCGGAGGAGGAAGTACTCTGCATCCTCGGCCCGAACGGGATCGGCAAGTCCACGCTGATCCGCTGCCTGGCAAACCTCAACCCGCTCTGCGCCGGGTCGATCCGGCTGCATGACCGCGATGTCCGGTCCCTGAACCACCGTGACGTTGCAAAGATCGTTGGCTACGTACCCCAGGCCCACGAGATCGTGTTTCCTTTCCCGGTCCGGGAGTTTGTCCTGATGGGCAGGGCCCCACACCTTGAACTCTTTTCATCTCCGGGGAAGGACGATTATGCGAAAGCCGATGAGGCGATCGATCTTGTCGGCATCCGTAAGATCGCAGACAAGCCGGTCAACGAGATCAGCGGCGGGGAGTACCAGCTCGCCATGATCGCCCGGGCACTGGCACAGGAGCCCGAGGTCCTGCTCCTTGACGAACCGACGTCGCACCTCGATTTCGGTAACCAGATCCGGGTGCTGGAGATCATCGACCGGCTCGCACGCGACGGACTGTCCGTGATCATGAGCTCGCATTTCCCGGACCACGCGTTCCTCACGTCCAACAACGTGGCGATCATGCAGCACGGCTCATTCATGGCCTACGGTCTTGCGGAAGATGTTGTCACGGAAGAGAACCTGAAACAGACGTACGGGGTGGACGTCTCGATCACGTACAGCCGCGATGTCGAACGCCATGTTTGCGTTCCGCACAAGTCCGGGCAGTGCCGGTGCCGGGACACGCAGCACCCGGAGTATCCGGGTACTCCGGTCATTGTAGCAAATACAGCGAAGTAAGGGTTCCAGACGATAATCCCCAGGCTTTTCACAGCGAGTCGCAATCACGAAAACCATCCGGAAATTGCAGGGAGTGAAATTATGGAAAAAAAGGCTGAACGTTTTGGATTGAACAACACATCAGGAAAAATAATTGCAGGAATCGTTGTCATCGGGCTCATCATCGCTCTTGCCACCATCCTCCTCATACCAAAAACCTCCAGTGCGATGGAGACGGGCCAGACACGCACGATCACCGACATGACCGGCAGGACCATAGAAGTCCCGGCGAACCTCAGCCGTATCGTGATAACCTGCTGTGGGGGGGCCACACACGAGGTGATGGTCATGGGAGGGTCTGACAAGATCGTTGCACAACCGTCCAAGTGCATCATGCCCCAGCTCAGGGTGATCCAGCCCCGTTTTGAAACCGTGCCGGATGCCGGTTCTTTCGATAATGTCAATGTCGAACAGATCGTTGCCCTCCACCCGGACCTCGTGATTGCCAGCATCACCTCAGAAAAAGGAAACACGAAAATCCGGGACAGCGGGATTCCTGTCGTGACTGTCATGACCGGACGGGGAAATATGAGCGTTTTGAAACAGGAATTTGCCATGATCGGCAGGGTGCTTGGCACAGAGAAGGAAGCCAGCGCCCTGCTCTCCTCCTGGGACGTGCATCTTACCCGCATACAGGACCGCGTTTCCACGATTCCTGCAGACCAGCGGAAAAAAGTGTACTACATGAATGGCAAACTCGGCAGTACTGACGGAAGCGGCTGGTGGGGACAGGAATTCATCACCGCTGCCGGCGGGATCAATGTGGCCGAAGAGATGGGAACGGTTCAGGAAACAACCGCAGAACAGATCATTGCATGGAACCCGGATGTCATCATCATCAGCCGGAACAAAGGCGTTTTCACCGTCAATGATGTGAAAAACAATCCCCAGCTCAGCAGTATCAGCGCAGTAAAGAACGGGCAGGTGTATGTCTGCCCGACCGGCGCGTTCTGGTGGGACCGTCCTTCACCGGAATCTCCGCTGGGCATCCTGTGGCTTGCAAAAACCCTCTACCCGGAAAAGTTCAGTGACATCGATCTTAAGACAGAAACCCGGGACTTTTACCAGACATTTTACGGGTATTCACTCAGTGATCCGGAATTTGATACGTTTCTTTTGACGGATTCACCGTCGTCAAAATGACAAGGATGTGATTATTATGTGTTCAATGAAAGTAGAAATCAAAGACATTAACACCGGGGATGAGATCTCCTCGATCGATACGATTGTTGATGGATACAAGACCTACCAGGTGGTCCGGGCAGCTCTCGGGCTTGGCCTGTTTGACTGGCTGGACGAGCATGGTTCCATGCCTCGCGAAGAGATCGGGAAAGCATTGTCGATCAATGGCATGTTCACCCGGAGTTTTTTCCAGGCACTTGTGGACCTCGGTTTTCTTTCAACGAAAGATGACCGGTTTACCAACACCGGAACAGCGACACGGCTGCTGGTACAGAAAAGCCCGGCATACCAGGGAGACTGGTTCCTCAGTGCTGCTGATGATCATGGCCAATGGAGCTGCCTGAAAGAAACCCTGGTTGCGACGGCCCCGAAAAATACCGGTTTTTCCGACGGTCCGAGCCAGCAGTTCCTCAGGGCACTCGCCGAACGTTCTCTCCGGGGGGAAGTCCAGGATATCACGAAAATCATCACTGCCTGGGAGGGATTTGGGTCTGCAAAAACACTCCTTGATATCGGGGGCGGGCATGGGCTCTATGCAATCGCTGCCTGCCAGCAGAACCCGGGGTT
>JALOBP010000092.1 GCA_023228295.1 Methanoregula sp. | reverse complement strand
AGCATGGTTGCACGGAAAGATGGTTGTGGCGCTTTTAACAAACGCTATTGTTGACCGGGGCCGCTCTTTTTCCCCCTGGGGATACCCTCTGCGCCAAATTTTGTGACGATGATCCCGTTCAATCCAATCTTTGGAGAGAGACCTCGTTCGCTTTTCACCTGTTAAAAAATGCGATTAATCCTTTTTTATCTCTGAAAAATTGTATCGCTGATTGGAGTAATATCAGAAACGGGCTTGCTGAAGGCAATCGAAAACGGATCCGCCAGTTGTTCGGTGCGTATTCTTATCCGTCATTGTCGTCGAAAAATTTTGCGATAAGTTAGCGCATATTCCCCCCACCCCCCAGCCAGGGGGGTCCTTACGATTTTGAAAAATAATAGAGGGGGGGTCAACCACATACCCCCCAACCCAAACGTGAGTAATGCACACATTTGCGCACGCGTTAGCGCTGCATTTCGCGTGGAACTCCAGACGTGAGACCGGAAAAACACCTGCTACCCGAAGATGAGTAGGGGGGTTCCCCGGGCACAAAGAGGGGAGGGGGTCAGCCGCATACCCCCCCTGCATATGGGTGGGGGACCTGAACCGAGCTCGGCACCAGAAAAGGCGCAGCATACCCCCCCTGCATATGGGTGGGGGGGTAGGATCGTTTTGGAAAATTTTGGTAGGGGAGGTAACCTGTTGACCTCCCCATTTCCGGATCTTTTCATCCACCCACCACACCTTATCCCCTCCTCCAACCAACACTCCGGTACCCGAAATGCTTCGCACCAGCTACTTCGCCAAAAGCGCCCGCGACCCGGGAGCCGTCTCCATCGCCCGCTTCCCCCCGAAATGGTACGCCGGCGCCCGGTACCTGTCGCTCGCACCCGCACCTGATATGATCAGGAGCGGCAACTGGGAAGTCTTCCGGCAGCGCTACCGGGACGAGGTCCTCACCACCATCGACCCGGACGCGGTGCTCCACGAGCTCGGAGAACTCGTGCCGGGCCAGGACATCATCATGCTCTGCTTCGAGAAAGAGCGGACACACTGCCACCGGGGTCTCGTAGCGGAGTGGTTTTCCGAGACAAAAGGGATCCGGGTGCCGGAGGTCTGGGAAGGGGGAACGACTCAGGCAACAATCCAGTAAGCGGGTCTGGCGGGAACTGACTTTACTCCCCCATATCATTCCGATATCGATATACCGTAGCACAGGGTGACAGAATAGTACCCATGAGATCCCCGGTTTATACTCTCCTGATGATTACTGCATTCTGCCTTTGCAACATTGCGTGTGCATCGGCCGCTGGCGACATCCGGAACAATGCCACAGAGTTCACGATTGCCGCCAACATGCAGGCGAACAACACTCCCGCGTGGAACAACAACGATGAGGACTTCGAATTTGCACGCAGGGGACTCATCGCAACCTTCGACCCCCTGATCATCCCGGCCGACATCCCGAATATCACCGCATGGAATGCTGAGGCATTCCGGCGTTTCGAGAACGGGTCCCGTTCGGATACCATCAACCCGCTCCTGTACCGGCAGGCGCAGCTCAACAACATCCACGGCCTCTTCATGGTCAGGCCGGGGATCTACCAGGTCCGGGGCTTCGATGCTTCATCAATGACACTGATCAAAGGTGACACTGGCTGGATCGTCATCGACCCCCTCTCATCGGTCGAGACAGCCCGGGCTGCAATGACACTGGTCAACATAAGCCTTGGCTCATATCCGGTAAACGCCGTGATCTACTCCCACCCCCATGCCGATCATTATCAGGGAGTCAAGGGGGTTACCACCAGCGATGCGGTTAAAGCCGGCAGGGTAACGATCATCGCCCCCGACCGTTTCATGGAATATGCCATCAGCGAGAACGTGTATGCCGGCAACGCAATGCAGCGGCGGGCCATGTACCAGTACGGCCTTCTCCTCCCAAAGGACGGGAAGGGACAAGTCGACATCGGTATCGGTAAGACCATCTCAACCGGCACTGCCTCCCTGATCCCGCCCACCATGGATATTACATATACCGGGCAGGAAGTCACAATCGACGGCGTCCGCATGGTGTTCCAGAAAGCAGACGAGACCGAGGCACCGGTTGAGCTGAATATCTGGTTCCCGGAAAACAACGCCCTCTTCATTGCAGAGAACTGCGCCGGATCGCTCCACAACATCCTGACGCCGCGGGGTGCCCAGGTGCGGGATCCGCTTGCGTGGTCGGAGAGCCTGGACGAGACCCGCCGGCTGTACGGGGACAAAGCGGAGGTCATGTTATCAGCCCATAACTGGCCCCGGAACGGGAATGACAAGGTCATCGGGAGCCTCGAAAACGAGCGGGACATGTACAAGTACATCAACGATCAGACCCTGAACCTGGCCAACAAGGGCTACACGATGGACGAGATCGCGGACATGGTCGAGCTCCCCGCATCGCTGAAGCAGTACTGGTACACCCATGGTTTCTACGGCCAGGTCTCCATGGGCGTGAAGGCCACGTACCAGCGATACCTCGGCTTTTACGACGGGAATCCCGTCAACCTGAAACGACTTACCCCCACCGAATATGCAACGGGCATGACCGAATACATGGGCGGGGCAGATGCCGTTATGCAGCGTCTTAAAAAGGATTATGACGAGGGGAACTATGAGCTGGTCGCCTCGATTGCGAATTATCTCGTATTTGCCGATCCTGCGAACATGGAGGCAAGGAAGATCGAAGCTGCTGCACTCGAGCAACTCGGATACCAGGAAGAATCAGGCTCTGCCCGGAACGCATACCTGACGGCAGCATCGGAACTCCGGGGCACCCTGCCGTCCCCGGGCCGGAACATGATCTCCAAAGATATCATGTCTGCGATGACCATTGACCAGCTCCTGGACTACCTGTCGGTGAGGGTCAATGCCGGGAAAGCAGACGGTGACAACTATAAAATGAATCTCATAATTACCGACACCGGTGATACCGCTCTTGTCCAGGTAAAGAACAGCGTAATCGTGTACTGGCTGAACGAGACCTCACCGGAAGCAGCCGTATCTGTCGAGATGCCCAGAAAAACGCTCGAGACGCTGGCCCTCACCCCTTCTGTCACACCACAGGGTGTGGTTGTGACTTCAGGAGAACCTGTGGTATTCGATACATTCGTCAGTATGCTCGATACGTTTGATCACAATTTTCCCATTGCAGTCCCATAGCTGGAAGACAAAGGCGTGGATCCATGACAATGACCCATGGTGCCCTCTTTTTTTTATCTTGAGTCCTGATTGCCCCGGTGCGATATGTGGCACTGCCGGAATCATGAACATTCTGACGGGAATCGTGCCGTCCGGTCAGTACGGTGCCTGTACCGGCTAAATCAATCCCTGAACTGGCTGGAAATGCGCGGTAAAAAAAAAGAGAGTCGAAAAAAATTTACTTCTTGCCGCCCTTTGCCGGGGCTGCGCCTTTCTTCTCATCCTTTGCGGGTGCTGCCTTTGCGTCCTTGCCGCCCTTTGCGTGGATTGCGCCGCTGCCCTTGACGGCTTCCTTTGCGGGCTCAGCTACTGCTTCTTCGGCAACAACCGGAGCTGCAACAACCTTCTCACCGACAAGTTTCGGGGCCGAAATAACCCTGCCGCTGACCTTGATCGTGCTGACCTTCAGGTGCGAGGGGGTCGGGAGCTTGTGGCCACTGTGATGGAGCGCATCCTTGATCTTCTCAAGGTACTGGGGGGTGGAGAAGACAGTCATGATCTTCTGGCCTGAATCAACCCGTGCAGCAGTTCCAACTGCCTTGCCGAATGCAAGGCGCATACCTTCTGAGACACGGTCAGCACCGGCACCGGTTGCCTGCTTGTTCTCGCGCAGGACATGGTGGGGGAAGACGCGTATCTTGAAGTGGAAGTTTGACCGGCCCACATCCTTCATCAGACGACGGTTAGCGGTAATACGAGCTGCCTCAAGAGCGCTGTGCCGGATCTGGCAGGACTCTTCAACAATAAGGTCGACCTCGGTCGGGAATTCCTGTGAGAGGTTGCCCATCTCGAACTGTACAATCTTACTCCCGGGAACACCACCCATGTATTTCCGCCTGGTATAGGCTTTCTTGGAAATGTTCCTGTACATCTTTGCCGGTTTTCTAACCATCGCGTCCTACTCCTGGGATTAAATTTTAAAAGCGGGCAAGAATATCGGTTATTTGTCCAATATTGATGCCGGTACGCTTCACTAAACTGCTTTAATAAAATGGATACGGGGCGTATTAAACCTTACTGGATTGAGCAGTTCTGATTGATAAGATCGAGAACCGTACGCCGTACCTGGGCGAATTCCACACTGGTCCGGTCGCGGGGACGCGGGAGATCCACATCGAGCGTCCGACAGATCCGGCCGGGGCGCGGGGTCAGGACAATGATCCGGTCCGACAGGAAAACCGCCTCGTCAACACTGTGGGTGATGAAGATGATGGTCTTTTTCGTCTCTTCCCGGATATCGAGCAGCTCCTTCTGGAGCATGTTGCGCGTCTGGGCATCGAGCGCCCCGAACGGTTCATCCATCAGGAGGAGGACAGGGTCGAGCGCCAGTGCCCGGGCAACGGCCACCCGCTGCCGCATCCCGCCCGACAGCTCGGATGGAAAACTGTCCCGGAACGGGGTGAGGTTCACCAGATGCAGGTAACGTTCCGCAATCCGGTAGCGCTCCTCCGTTCTCATTCCCTGCATCTCAAGGCCGAACGCGATGTTGTCGATGACCGTCCGCCACGGGAAGAGAGAATATTCCTGGAAGACCATCCCGACTTTCGGGTTGGCACCCTTCATCTCCTCGCCATCAAGGATGATTAAGCCGGTCTGCGCTGTGTCAAGACCGGCTATCAGGCGAAGCAGCGTGGTCTTGCCGCAGCCGGAGGAACCGAGGATGCAGACAAACTCCTTGTCCTTTACGTCAAACGTGACGTGATCGAGGACAACAAGGCGGCTGCCATCTTCCTTTGAAAACGACTGGTTCAGGTCGCGGATCTCAAGGTTTCCCATGGTCACGCCACCTCCCCGGTCCGCCACTTCAGGAAGTGACGGTCGATCCAGTACCGGAAGATCATGTCAAAGGCAAGGCCGATAAGCCCGAGGATGATCATGTAAACCACCACGGCGTCCATCTGGTGGAGATTGTAGTAAAACCAGAGTTTCTGGCCAAGGCCGTAGTTCGAGACCCCGAAGAGTTCCGCGGCAACAAGGCACATCCAGCCAACGCCAGTCGCAATCCGGATCCCCGCAGCAACGGACGGGAGGGCAGCGGGGAACGCGATGTACCGGATCAGGTCCCGGCTCCTCGTGCACCCGAGCATCCTTGCCGCCTCGACAAAGACCCGGGGCACGCCACGGAACCCGCTGTAGGTATTGAGGATGATCGGGAAGACCGCACCGATAAAGATAACGAAGCCTGCCGACCATGCGGTCAACCCAAACCAGATGATCGCAAACGGGATCCACGCGAGCGGCGGGATCGGGCGGAGGAGCTCGATGAGCGGGTCGATGAAGGCATCGAACCTGCGGTTCCAGCCCATCAGGATCCCGAGCGGAATCCCAATGAGGAGGGCCGCCAAAAGGCCGATGGCAAAGTGAACGAGACTGGCCTCGATATCGAGCAGGATCTTGCCGCTTTTAAGGAGGCTGATAAACGCTGTGGCAACATCGGTGGGTGCAGGCAGGATGAAGGGGTACCGGATGATGTACGCGGCAATGATCTGCCATGCAACCAGCGCGATGACCAGTGCAAGTACACCCAGCCACCGGTCCTTACCTTTGTTCTGTACCATTGTACCCACAGCAGTGTTCACCTTATGCCCGCAGCGTGCCGTTACGGCCCGGTCCGCGGATGCTTTTGTATAAGTAAGAACCTCAAGGAAAAAAAGGGTTGGTAAGAGGGGATCAGCTCTTCTGGTAGAAGGACAGGTCGAAGATGTCGTCCCGGGTCAGATCCTTCTTGATATACCCGAGATCGTACTGGATCTTTGCATAGTCAAGCACAGGTCCGACGATCAGGTTCGGGTCGCTGTTCCAGTTCCCGTCCCACTCATTCAAAGACGCCTTCACATCGTCAATCTTGGCACCGGTCTTGGTGACATAGATCTCCGCAGCTTCGTCAAGGTTCTGCTCGTTCCATGCAACCGCCTTATTGTTTGTGCTGATGATCTGCCGGACAATCTCCGGGTGCTCGCGGATCAGTTTGCTGCTGACAACAAGCACGCAGCAGGTGTGGTCGGGATACATCTCACCGGAGTGGACCACGATCCTGCCCTTACCCTCGTTGACGATAGTACTTGGCGAGGGAGTGGGCAGGAAGACGGCATCGACCTTGCCGGCAATGATAGCCGTGACAG
This sequence comes from Methanoregula sp., assembly GCA_023228295.1. GTDB lineage: Archaea > Halobacteriota > Methanomicrobia > Methanomicrobiales > Methanospirillaceae > Methanoregula. The sequence continues at coordinate 4,762 of JALOBP010000092.1, read as the reverse complement.
CGTCTCCCGGTGACATTGGGGTGATGAGGACATCCGTGTCAGGAGTGAGATTGTTCTTTTTCAGCCAGTTCCGCAGGATCGTGTCCTGGACGCTGCCGGCCGCGAAGGTCGCGATCGTCTTCCCCTTCAGGCTCTGCGGGCCCGCGTAGTCAAGATCGCTCCTGACCACAAGATCGGAACCCTGCGTATTGACACCGGCTACGATCTTTGCATCGAGCCCGGTGCCTACCGAAGTCAGGAACGGGGCAGCGCCGACATATGCAACATCGAGCTCCCCGGCCTGCATGGCCGCCATCTCGGACGGGCCGCTCGGGAAGACCTTGTCGGAGATTTTCTCAACACCGAGCGGGGCAAGGTCCTCCTGCCACCAGCCTTTTTCCGCGGCGGTTATGTAGGCCATCTGGTGGGTGCTGGGCTGGTAGCCGATCCGGAGCTCCTTGAGGGGCGTTACCGCAGCGGGAGTCGTCTGGGAACCGGAGGTCGTGGTACCTGCAGGCTGGGTGCAACCGGCAGCGAGCAGCAAGAGGGCAATGGCGAGGAGCGCGATTGCCGTAATCCTCATCTGTTTCATGGGCAAAGTGTTGCACGGTCGATATTAAAAAAGTGCCCCATAAGGGCAATTTTTGTCTATTTTTGTGACGAATTAAAGAAAATTTTCATACTAAAGTATAACAATGCGTGTATTATTGTCCACTCGCGGCAGGGACCGTTGTGTATTTTTTTGGCACAAAAAGGAAAAATTTTTAAAAAATTAATCTGATTGTATCGATTATATGGTACAGACCGACCCAATCGACCGGCTCATGCGCGCAGCACTCACCTCGGACGAGGAGTTTGTCCTTGTTCTCGAAGATCTCCTGCGCCGGGACTTACGGATCAGTATCCGGGAGCTGTCCGAGGCAAGCGGGATCGCCCAGAGTTCACTCTATAAAATTCTGCATGGCAGGAGGTCCCCCAACCTCTCCACCCTCCGCGCCATCATCCGGGCCATGCGCCAGTTCTACCGGGCCGGGGAAGGGGAGTTCATCGGGCTCATCGTTGCCCGCCCGGTGCTCGAAACGATCGAGGAGCGGACCACAGAGGTGGATGCGACGCGGGTTACGGTCAGGGAATACCCGGTCCACACCATGGAAGACGCCATCGTTGCCGCAGTGAGAGCGGAGCGGGAGGGAGCGGTTGCCATTGTCTGCGCACCGATCGTGTCGAGCGTTATCGAGCAGCTCGTCCATATCCCGGTGGCAACCATCATCCCCCGCGAGTCGGTCCAGCGGGCGATCGAACTTGCCGCACGCAAGGCGTGGCTTTAATCAGTATATGACCAATATTACCGGTATCTGATAGATGGGTGAAAGGATGCGAACGGACGTTGTACGACTGGGGCGCCTGTCAGGAAAGAGGACAGGTGAAATGATGCATTTTCTCTCCTCAATGGAGGCTGACCGGCATATTGCGGACGCAGATGTTCTGGTCGATATCGCGCACGTCCTGATGCTGAACAAGCAAAAGATCAATGACCGCAAGGTGACGCGGGATATCCTGTCCGCACTTCTGGAGATGCATGACGAAGGGATCCCGGAAGAGGCGTTCGATGAACGCTTTGAGGATGTCCACGCGGGAATCGAGTCGCTCCTGATCGAATCTGCCGGCGCAGATACAGGCGGGAGGATGCATATGGGCAGATCGCGGAACGATGAGGTCGCCACCTGTATCCGGATAAAGCTCCGTGAGGAACTGCTCAAGCAGATGGTAGCCCTCATGAAAGTCCGGGAAGTCCTCATCGCTCTTGCCGGGAAGCACACGGAGAGTGCAATGCCGGGATTCACCCACATGCAGCACGCCCAGCCGACAACCCTCGCCCACCACCTTCTTGCCTACGAGCAGGCATTCTCCCGGGATTTTGATCGGCTGAATTCTGCCTACGCCCGGATCAACCTCTCCCCGCTCGGTGCCGCGGCATTCGCCTCCACCGGCTATCCCATTGACAGGGATTATACCGCATCCCTTCTCGGGTTCGACGGTCTGGTTACGAACTCGATGGACGCTGTTGCAACACGCGACTTCGCTCTTGAAACCCTTGCCGATCTCTCCATTATGATGACAAATACAAGCCGGCTCTGTGAGGAACTGATCATCTGGTCAACATCGTTTGTGAAGTTCGTCACCCTTGACGATGCGTTCTGCTCAACGTCATCCATCATGCCCCAGAAGAAGAACCCGGACTCTGCCGAGATCATGCGGGCAAAGAGCGCATCGGTCTTCGGGGCATTTACCAGCGCGCTCGTGACGATCAAGGGCCTGCCCATGAGTTACAACCGCGACCTGCAGGAACTTACGCCGAACATCTGGCGCGGGATGCACGATGCAAAGGCAAGCCTCTTCCTCCTTTCCGACATGCTTGCCAGTGCAGAGTTTGACACGAAGCGGATGATGGATGAAGCCGGTAAAGGCTTCTCGACTGCCACTGAACTTGCCGATACTCTCGTCCGCTCCTTTGGCCTCCCGTTCCGCACCGCCCATAATATTGTGGGAAGGGCGGTGCAGAAAGGCAGCCTCTCGCTTGCGATCCTTGAAGCGGCGGCACATGAAGTTGGACCGGATATATCCTTGAAGAAGAAAGGGCTTACCCAGAAGAAAATTAACGAGGTATTAGACGTGAACTACTCAATTGCATTACGCAAAGCCCCCGGCGGTCCCGCGCCATCTGCAACAAAACAGGCAATTAAAGACTGCAAAAAAAAGCTCGGGGTCGACGCCACCATCACTGTCAAACGACTTGCCCACCAGGCAAGATCACGGGAAACCCTCATCATTGAAGCCCGGAGGATGGTAGCATAACATCGCAGTTCATATCCGGCGACCGGATCCAGTGCGCCTATAAGGGCATGAGCAGGAAAGGTGTGTACATTACGGAGCGCGACGGCATGGCGGTCGTCAAGCTCGATTCCGGGTATAATATCGGGGTACCTCCTGCCTCCTGCGCCCTTACGGAGCGGCCGTCGACCGTGTCGCCAAAACCGGCTGACGTGGTCCAGGACAAGAGCCTCCCGACCCTTGCCATCGTATCCACCGGAGGTACGATCGCGAGCAGGATCGATTACCGGACCGGGTCGGTCACGAGCCAGTTCAATGCCAGCGACATCCTGACCGCAATTCCCGAACTTAAGGAGATCGCGAATTACCGCACGATCCCGCTTGCAACGATCCTCTCGGAGAACATGACCCCGGCCATCTGGCAGGAACTTGCACGGGCGATCCATGCGGAGATAAAGAACGGCGCAAAAGGGATCATCGTCACTCACGGCACCGACACGATGGCGTACAGTGCAGCTGCCATCAGTTTCATGATCGATACACCGGTACCGATTATATTTGTGGGCTCCCAGCGGTCTGCGGACCGGCCATCAAGCGACAATGCGATGAACGCGGTCTGCGCAGCTGCAGCCGCGACAAGCGATCTCGGGGAAGTGGCGGTGGTTATGCACGCGACCACGAACGACGATACCTGTGCGATCCACCGCGGTACCCGCGTCCGCAAGATGCACTCCTCCCGCCGCGATGCGTTCCGGAGCCTTGGCGTTGACCCGATCGGGGAAATTGAGTATCCGTCACGGAAGGTGACGCTCGCACGCGATGCGGTCCGGCGCGGCACCCGTACGCTCGCGCTCCATGACGCACTCGACCCGCACTGCGCCCTCATCCAGTTCTACCCGGGCATGTCCCCGGATATCCTGAAGGCATACGAGGGATACCACGGCCTCGTGATCGCGGGCACCGGGCTCGGGCATACCAGTACCCTGCTGATCCCGCAGCTGAGACAGCTTGCAGAAAACGGGACGCTCATTATCATGACCACGCAGTGCATGAACGGCCGGGTCTGCGACCGGGTCTATGATACCGGTCGCGATCTCCTCGATGCCGGTGTTATCGAAGGCGGCGACATGCTGCCGGAAGCGGCGCTGGTGAAACTGATGTGGGTACTCGGCAACGAGAAGGACCGGAAAAAAGCCGCAGCAATGATGCAGGCCGATCTCAAAGGTGAGTGTATGAGGAGGAGCTCCCATGGATTATAAGGCGCCAGGCCTCGTGGCCGGTATCGAGATCCACCAGCAGCTGGATACAAAGGAGAAGCTCTTCTGCCACTGCCCGACCACGCTTCGCGAGATCGCGGAACATGACGGCGAGTTCTCCCGCTACCTCCGGGCAACGGTCAGCGAGATGGGCGAGATCGACCGGGCGGCAAAGGAAGAGATGAAGCACGACCGGATGTTCCGGTATTATACCTACGACACCACCTGCCTTGTCGAGAACGACGAAGAGCCCCCGGCGCCGGTGAACGACGAGGCGCTGGCAATCTGCCTCACCATCGGAAAGATGTTCGGGATGACGCCGGTCCCGCAGGTGCACACGATGCGGAAACTCGTCATCGACGGTTCCAACACGAGCGGGTTCCAGCGCACGGCCCTTGTCGCGTTCAACGGCGCCCTCCCGAACGGGGGACAGATCGAGACGATCTGTCTCGAGGAGGAAGCAGCCCAGCGGGTGAAAGACGAGGTCTTCAGCCTGGATCGGCTCGGGATCCCGCTTATCGAGATCACCACATCGCCCTGCATGCATACACCGGAGGAGGTCCAGAGTGTTGCCGAGCATATCGGCATGGTCCTCCGCTCAACCGGAAAAGTAAAACGGGGGCTCGGGACGATCCGGCAGGATGTCAACATCTCGATTGCTGCCGGTGCACGTGTCGAGATCAAGGGCGTGCAGG
>JALOBP010000173.1 GCA_023228295.1 Methanoregula sp. | reverse complement strand
GCGGCATTATACGCGACAATTAATATGGCGATTCTTTTCTTGCTCATAGTTATGGCGATTTAAGTTTCCAATGAGGGAAATATTTTCTTTAAATATGCTCGTAATTTTTTCTGACTATAGGCTTGGCTGGCCAATTTATCGAGTTGGCCCAAAACAATATTAATATCGAAATCGGACTTTTCAAAGTTTTTTAACAAGAAAATATTTTGTATATCGGTTTTAACCAGATTATTTTTTTCCACGTCAGTAAACAACTCTTCGATTAACTTTTCGCCTTTTTTCAACCCGATAATTTTTATGGCGACATCTTTACCCGGCAACATATTTTTGCTTCTAATCAAGCATAACGCCATTTCATAAATACTGATAATTTCACCCATATTGAGGATGAATATTTCCCCTCCGCCGTCCAGTGTCAAACTATTGATAACCAGTTGTGCCGCCTCTCTGATTGACATAAAGAAACGCCGCACATCCTTGTGGGTAACCGTTATAATTTTTCGTTCTTTTATTTGCCTTTCAAAAATTGGCAAAACCGAACCATTAGAATTAATTACATTGCCAAAACGCACTATGCTGAACTTTACAGCGTTGTTTTCGGCGATATTTTTTATATAATATTCCGATATTTTTTTCGTTGCCCCCATGATACTTTTCGGATGCACAACTTTGTCGGTAGAAATAAAAACAAAATTTTTAATTTTATTTTTTATTGCCGTGTCTATAACATTCTTTGAACCGACAATATTATTTTCAATCGCCTCGTCAATATTATTTTCCATCAAATAAACATGTTTGTAGGCGGCGGCGTGAAATATAATATCCGGGCGCTCTTTTTTAATAGTGCTGTTTAATTTGACCTTATTTAATATGTTGCCAATTATCAATTTATATTTATTTTTGGGGATGCCTCTTTCTCTCAATTTCTGGTCCAGCAAAAAAATTAAATATTCTGAGTTGTCATAAATAATTATTTTTTTTATATCTAAATCCAACAGTTGATTTACGATTTCCGAACCGATTGACCCCGCGCCGCCGGTTATTAAAATTGTTTTATTTCGGTAATAATCAACCAACAAATTTACATTGCTTTTAAAAAACGGCCGGCCCAAAAAATCTTCCGGTTCAATATTCTGGATTTCCGAATATTTTACGTCGCTCAGTTTGATGACTCTCTGGCTGCGGGGCACGATCTTAATCGGAGTCTTGTTTTTAGCACAATTTAATAAAATTTGCCTAATCAAGGCGCCATCGGCCGACGGTATCGCGATGATGATTTCGTCCACCTTGTAAATTTTATTTATTTTTTCCAAATCGTTAATTGACCCCAATGTCGGCCGGCTGACTTTTTTTTGGTCGTCAACAAAACCGATCACTTTGCAGCGCGGATAGTTTTTTTCTATATCCTTTTTTAATAATTCCCCCGCCTCGCCGGCGCCGACAATTAATATGTTTTTGCGATCATTCATAATTCAAACTTATTTATCAATAATAACAAAATTTCAGGCATTCTGTCAAAGTTTTAATCGGCCAAAAAGCGTTAATTTCACTTGCCATATTATAATGAATTTAAAGTTTAATCTCGTGCAACGCGCCATTGCAAATGGCGATATAATTGGCGTACTGAAAATTTTCCAATTCTTGATTATAATCGACTTTCAATAACGTATCCGGTAATATTTTATAAACGGTGTAGGGCAAATCCGCGAAAAAATCAAAAACATCTTTCAAGAGTGACCCGGTGCCGATATAAGTGCCGCCGTATTCAAACTGAACAACGCCAATTTTATTGTTTCGGAACATTCCGCGAGACCCTTCCAAAACTTTTAATTCGCCGCCTTCAACATCGATTTTTAAAAAATCAATCCTATCAATATTATTTTTCAAACAAAAATCATCCAGCTTTTCCATCTCCACTTTTTGTTTTTTTAAAACAGTCAAACCTATGCCGACGCGGTTGCTAACGGAATTAAGCGTTGAATAATCGCCGTAAATATTAAACTCCACCATTTCATTTTTATCTCCTAGGGCCATTTTAACCAACCGCACATTTTCCGATTTAACATTTTGACTAATTTTATTAAAACTGTCGTCGGAAGGTTCAAAAGAATAAATTTTGGCGCTTGGTCTAAGTTCTAGAACGAAATTAGTCCATTCGCCGACGTTGGCGCCAACATCAAAAAAACTGGAAAAAATATTGATATTTTTTTCCAAAAATAACAATTCTCCGTTGCTATCAATGTCGGCGTTGTTTTCCCCGCGATGGTCAAAAGTAACGCGTTTGGCCAAACGATAAACCAGTTCGTTCTTTGAAATTTTCTGTATTATTTTTCTGATTGTTTTTTTAATCATATTGAAAATATTACATAATTTATCTAATAATATCTAATAATTTACGGGCGCATAATTCATCGGTGGAATTTTTTAATATATATTCTCTCGGATTCATCTCGCCGGATTTTTCTAAAAAATTTAATATTTTTTCTTTAAATTCATTTTCATCCTTAAAAAAACCTCCTGTTTCGTCCGATAAATAC
>JALOBP010000172.1 GCA_023228295.1 Methanoregula sp. | reverse complement strand
TGCCCACCCGATCCATCAAAAAACCGGTTCTCTTGAGCGGGAAAAAGTGCAACTGGAAGCAATGCTCAAAAAGGAGCGGCAGTCACAAACAGAACTGACCGAATGGCAGCAGAAAACGCAGGAGCGCATCCCGGTTCTCCGCGATGAACTGAAAAATAAAATGGAGGGGATTATCGGGAGGACCGTGCAATATTCAGATGTGTTCCCAACATCAGCATGAGGGTAGTGCTGATCATTTCAGAAGACACCGTTTTTTTCAGGTTTCATTCGCGTTTTCTTCCATATCCAGAAACATCTCATCAATATGTTCGATCAGCCAGTTCAGCCGATCGTGGGTGAGGTCTTCGGATACCAGATGTTGCATTGCAGATTTCACCGCAGTTTTTTTACCGGTTCATTCTTTTCCCGGCATCATTTCGACCGTATGTCAATGAACTCCTCCAGTCCCTTCTGGCCGGCTGCAAATTCATCAGACCAGCCATAGCAGTCGTGGAGCATACGGGCAATGACATCCGAGAAGGTCATGTTCCCGTGCTTGAGGGCAAGAAGCGCCTCATACACCTCAGGATCGATACGGACCGAACGTCCTTCGCCTGCCCGAGGCATAATAACCACTTTGTGGTTACGGAATATAAATATATCGCATAAATGACTGAGAATACGCGTCAGACTTTAAATAAAACAGACCAGGGACCCGCAATATGGCGAGATCGGGGGATCGTTACCGGCGGGAACTATGCCGAACCGGAAAAAATTCAGGGCCGGTTTTCATTCCGGGGAGCAAAACGGATGAATGAAAATGTTGAGAAATCCGTGTACGCAAATTCCGGGACCGGGCCAAAGCACCCGCCTATACGGAAGAGCGTGGGAATGTCAAGGGAAACCCGTGCAACATCGAGGCTGATACACCCCCCGTCCTTTTGCAGTTCCAGGGGTGCGAAACTGAGTTCCTGCTGAACAATGCCATCCGGTGTTTTCCGGCAGCAGATGTGCTCGTGCTGGTGACCGCAGCACATGTGCATGAGCCCGCGCTGCTCAAGCGCTTCAAAGGCCATGGATGCCGTATAGTGGTAGCCGGTAAAGAAGTCCCCGGCTTCGTGGGAGAGGCGCTGCCAGCATTTGAGGCGCAGGATCTGCGTTCCCAGTTCAAGAGGGCCCCCGTGGACAAAGAGCATCTTTTGATCCTGCCACTCCATGGGCATGGAATCAAAGATCGAGAGCAGTGGCGAGGTGCGGAGCTGTTCGTGGCGATAGGTGCTCGCGGCGTCGCTGCCGCTGACAAGGATTCCGTTGAGATACGCGTGGTCGTGGTTGCCAAGGACCGAGATCATCCGGTACTCGCGTGACAGAGCGTGGACTTTCTCAAGGGTCTCCTCCGGCCGGCTGCCCCGGTGGAGGAGATCCCCGAGATTCACGAGCACATCCACCGGCCCGAATGCTTCCGCAAATGCCGGAGTCCGTATACAGGAACTTAAGCATTCGAGCGCAGCAGCGTCCGCGTGCACATCAGAAAAAATTACTGCACCCATACCGTTGACGAAAATATTGGTGCTTCCTTTTGATATATACCATGGATACCCGGGGTTCTGCCAATACCCGGCATGAAAAAGATATGTTGAATATACGCCGGTTCCAAAGAATAACCGGAACAGGATCCCTGCCACAGGGGAGCAGACAAAAACCGTATACGGATCCGGACACTACAAAGGAGCGTGTGATACCAGATGGAGAAGTTTCTTGATACTTATATTGGAAAAATGAGAGGCCAGTACCCCGGTTTTCCCCCGGAAACAGCGCATGAGATCGCATCAGCGTTTATCCAGTTCACGTTCGGGCTGTATGAGAACGCCGTCAGGGAATGCTCCCATGCAATAGCCCTCATACCGGACAGCCAGTCAAATGCTGCACTCAAAAAAGCGCTTTCGATTGTCAGGGTCCATGCCGAGCTCCGGCACAACTCCCAGGTGGCGTCTGACCTGTCCGTTGGTTTTACGGAACCCGAACGTGCGTATGTTGCCATTGATCTCCCAAACGACCAGATCGCGGACCGGACCACGTTCGGACTCGATAACGCTATCATCTTCATCTATGTCGTGGCACTCATCACTTCTTTGGAAGACGAAGAGGCGCTTTTGGAACACCGCAGATCCATTGTCCGGATGCTTACCGATTACAAGAAAGCACTGGGCCTTCAATAACTCATCCCTCATTTTCACCAAAGGGCGGATTCCCGTACATGAACGGATTTTTAGAAGCGGGATAATGGAATGATTTTTTTGCGCTCACGGTAAACTCCGGTAACGGAAAACAAGGAAACCGGGGGACAATTTTACCGGTACCGGTCCATCCGGAAAAAACCGGGATCTGTGGGGCTGCCTTTTCGGATGGCGCTGCAACACAGAGATTTTTTCCTGAACGTTGGGTAAAAAAAAGAGCTCTTTAGAAACGTACATTGACCAGGAGGGTTCACACCCGAACGATGAAAAACACTACCTTTTTCCTAGGGGGATTTCCGGTTTAGAGACTCAATACGGCACAGT
>JALOBP010000091.1:5921-11144 GCA_023228295.1 Methanoregula sp. | reverse complement strand
CCCTCGCCCGCGCTCATCACAATTATTTCATCGCCCCGGCTTTTGAAATAACGGCAAAGATCGGCCACGTGAGTTTGCGCGCCGCCGGCTTCGGATTTGGTAATAAGATAAAGGATTTTCATTTTAAACGCGCTAAAAAAATTCTTAAATACGCTTTAACGAGTGCCGAGAAAAAATTCGGATAAGCGGCGCGGTAAATTTGTATAATTCGTAAATGCTCGCGCGCAGAAAATAATCGATTTTTCCAAGTGGCACCATCCGGATGGCGGCGATAATTTACCATTATATCCGGCAAATTGCCTACTTTCCCCTTGAGCCCGAGCCGCAAAAACAAATCATAATCCTCGCCCACGCCAAACTCGCCATAACCTCCGGCGGCAAGAGCCGCTGCTCTTCTATACATTACGGATGAATGGACGAATTGATTGCCAAATAATATTCGTTTTCTTATTTCCGTGTCGCTGATTTTATGAATTACATTCCCTCCCTCCTCGTTATTCTCATTGATAATTTTTGCCATCGTGCCGCATAAAACATAATCCGGGTTTTGTCCAAAAAAATTAATTTGTTTTTGTAATTTATTTTTATCCGCCCACTCATCATCGCTATCCAAAACCGCGACGTATTCACCGGCGCACATATTTAGCGCCAAATTACGACTCTTTACTATCCCCAGATTGTTTTCATTCTTGAAAAATTTTATAGTGGAGTATTTGGCCGTATATTCACGGACAACTTGCTCGGTATTGTCAATGGAACCGTCGTCAACAATAATTAACTCCCAATCGGAAAAACTTTGCGCCAAAATACTATCTATCGCTTTCGGTAGATATTTCTCGCGATTATAGGTTGTCATCAATATGCTGATTTTGGGCATATTATATTTTAATCCAGCCATTCGGAACAATATCATTTTTATCGACTTTTTTATCAAGAAACCACCTTTTTGGCGCAATTACAATTTTTTCCGGATTATTATTAAGCCACGCGCCCCACCAACTAAAACTGCTATTAGCAACAATATTATGCTTACAATTACTCATTAGAATCATTTCTTCACAATCTTTAATTTCCGGATTAGAAACAAAAATACTATCTTCTATGTTCAAATTACTCTTGGCCCAGCCAATATCGTCGGAAAAAACAAAAAATGTCGGATTTACGACTTTTTCTTTAATAATTTGCACCGCTTTATTATAATACTCCGGTTCACAAACGCCATGATAAGCTTTTGTCTTTTGATCGGAAACATAATCTCCTCTACGCAAATGCACGGAAACGGAATTTGACGCAATGATTTGTTTCAAAATATTTTGCCCGTTTGGGGATAAATCATTTTTCAAAATAAATTCCTTTTTTAATTCACCTGAAATATCTTTAAAATATTTTTCGCCCTGAAAATATTCTTCAATTCCCGCACCGATTTTTCTGACAAATTTGGCCATCAAATCCCGCAACCGGCGAGCGCGCGGCGAAAACTCGGCTTCGGTCTTAAGTTTGAAAAAGGGCAAAAGAAAATTACGTCCGGTGTCGGTAGCCGCGCGTGCGCCATGAAAAAATGAAATATCAAAAATAATTTTCTTTCCTCCGAGTTCCAGTTTGCGACCGTAAGCATATTGAAACATTTGGTTGCCCAAGCCGCCTTTTATTTTTATAATCGTCATATTTAATTTTTCACAAACCAAAAACATCCGCAAGCGTAGTTTTCTTGCTCCGATTTGTTAACCGCTTCTTGGCCAAACAACATGGCGCCGGACGTCTCCGGAATCAAAGCAAATTCCCGAAGGGATAAATCGCCAAAAATTTCCGTAATCATTTTATATGTATATATGCGATGGGCGTTAAATTCTATTTTGGCAATTTTGCCGATAGGCGCGACAAACAACAAACTTCCGCCTTTTGCCAAAACTCTTTTTAATTCTTTGATCGCTTTCAGGTCTCCGTCATAATCCATCTTTTCTCCATATCGCCCCATGCCGACGTGCTCAATCACGTGCATGCACGAAAGCGAACCCATGCTGTTGTCCGCGAACGGCAAGGACAACAAATTCGCCTCCCTGCTTTCCAGGTTCGGCAATGATATCTCCGCCGGCCGATAATCATAAAATTTAACCGGCGTAAAAGCGGAAACTATGCCGGCAAAATATAGACTGGAAGAAATATCGGCGTGATACGCCGGATTTATTTCTTTTACTTTTCGCGCCGCCCAAGCGGTGTGATAAACATAATGGCGATCAAATCCGGTTTTAACGGTTTTATCTTTGACGCACGGGTATATATCCGACGCGTTCAAACTGAATCGCCGGTTGCCTCCAGCCGATTTAAAACGCAAAAAATCTCCGAACACAAACGGGGATAAAATTAAACGAATTATTTTTTTAATTAATTTTTTCACAAATCATTTCTAACACAAACATCTTAATTTTTTACCTGCAAATCAAGAACAAAATTATGTCCGTCATCAAATAATCTTTTTCTGGTTGCGCCTAATTCTTTCAGATTATCATTAAAATCAAAAGTATCTTTTGTGGCCGTTCTCTGCCAGATATTTGTCGTTGATTTTAAAGTATTTAAATATACTTCTCGCGTAAACAGGCAATCCGTGGAATATGAGTATGCAACATAACGGATGTTTTTTGACAACAAATACTCGGCCAGGGCCTCACTGCCCTTAAAAAACGGCAAACCGGGTGGTAATGATGCCGCGCCCGGCATATCGATAATATAAATGGTATTGCGCGTGAAATCAAGTAAAAACGGCTTCTCCAAACGAGTTAGCATAATACTGTCAGCCGGTATTGAATCTTGCAATTTTTGATAACCGGTTCGCTCTGAAATGTCGGAGGCGCCGGCCCCTCCGGAAACTTTTATATCATCAAAAAAATCATTAAATGACGACTCGCTGTTGTTGAATAAACGCGTATACACCAGATTTAAATTTTCCTTTATAACGGAAAAGAAGTTCAGCGCGCCGGCACCGAATATGACGGCTATAATTATAAATGCGACGGAATCATATTTCAACGAAGTAAGCCGGCCTTGAAATTTTTCTCTTTCACCGATAAAATTTACGGTCAATAAAATAATGGCGGCAAATACAAATGTAAAAGTATAGCGGAAAACGCCGAGTCCGGCGGTCATAAACGCGCAAACTGCCATGCCTGATACTGTCGCCAATATTACCAATCTCAATCGCCGCCGCAAGGCGTCGTCGTGCTGAACGGAACGCCAAGCAAACAATATATACAAAAACAGCGCCACAAACAACACGCCAGCCAATTGATACAGAACGTTTAATAAATTGGCGTAGGAAAGCTCCGAATACGGGGCCGCGTAATCACCATAAACGGTTCCGTAAAATCCCTTGCCAAAAATCGGATAAAGCAAGGTGCCGGATGAGTGATACATGGAGAACATCCAAGGCAAAAGAGCGGCCAGAACCAAAATCGATGAAATCGCAAACGCCTTGAACACATCCAATTTTTCTTTGCGCGTAACGGACTCATAATATGTTAACGCGTAATAAAAAATAAAATATAACGCGCACGCCGCGATAACGGTGGATTTAATCGCGCACAGAGCGGCGGCAATCAAAGCAATCAAAATCGCGCGCCGCCAAACGGACGTTTGTTCGAATTTATCTTTAAAGTATGTAAACCCGATCAAAACCGTAAACAGAGCGACTGTTGTAATTTGGCCCGTGATATTGGCAAGCGGCCAAGGAAAAAGCATGAACGAAGCAATCACCAACACTGTCGCTTTTGATGAAATTTTATACCTTCTGAATATATCCCAAATCAATAAAATCAATATAAGCCAGCCCGCGCCCCGGTCGGACAAATGGAGATAATCAAACGGGAGTACTGCCAAAACAAAGGTATCCAAAAAATATTGTCCGCCCAGCGCGGTGGTCATCCTCCTGTCGCTAAATGGGTCGTCGCCCATCGAGCCGGTCTGAATCATTTTTTCCGGATAAACAAAATATGCCTGGTAATCATCACCTAAATTAAAATTTGAAAATGCGGCGACAACGTACTGATAAAAAAATAATAAAATTAAACCGGTTGTGAGACAAGCTAGCAATTTGTCCCGCTTAAGCGTCCGGCAACCGTTCAAAAGTCCGCCGATAATATCGCGGAATTTATATATAATAAAAAATAATAAAATAACAACGCCCAATCCCAAATATATCAGAATGGCGCGTGGAGAAATCAATGAAAATAAATTTAACACTCCGCCGATAACTACACTGAACGCCAAACCCAAAGCGGCCTTTATCCCCCATTCGGATGATTTTGGGGAATACAAAAAATGACTCACGAGCCAGCCCCAACCAATCAGCGATATCACCATCATTGGCCCCCAAAGCAAAGCCAATAAATTCATTTTTATCATACGAAAAACTTTATTTTACCGGATTTGCCCTCTCAAATTTCGCGTACTTTTTTATTCCGAGTTTGTGCAGCCGATACTCACAAATGGTTTTGAGAATCAAAGCCGCGTATTTCATGCCGTTTACATAACAAATCTCTTCACCATAAAATGTCGGAATCGGCACTTCCACAATTTTAAATCCTCTATCAACAAATTGGATAATTATCTCGCTATCAAAATGATAGTCATCCGTATTTTCTTTCAGTGGAATTTGGCTTAAAGCCTTGACTGAATAAGCCCGATATCCGGAGTGCCATTCGGATAAACGCGCGCCGGTCATCAAGTTTTCAAAAAAAGTCAAAACTTTATTGCCGATAAATTTGTATAATGGCATCCCGCCCTTGCGAGCTGCGCCTTTGACCAGCATCCGCGAACCGAAAACCGCTTCAACTTTATCTTCCAAAAGCGGGGCCATTATTTGCGATAGGGCCTCGGGCGCGTATTGCCCGTCGCTGTGAAGCATCACGACAATATCATAGCCCCTTTTGATAGCATATTCATAACCGCGTTTCTGGTTACCGCCGTAGCCGTAATTTGCGTCATTGCGGAAAATGGACATCTTTTCAAATCCATTTTTATTCTTCCATTCTTCGGCCACCAAATTCGTGTTATCCGACGAATGATTGTCAAAAACGAAAATCTCCTCCACCATCTCTTTAATATCGGCGGGGATTCTATCCAAAACTTTGGTAATTGTCGACGCGGCATTATACGCGACAATTAATATGGCGATTCTTTTCTTGCTCATAGATGATTTACTACTTTTTATGATAAATGTAAAACGAAATT
>JALOBP010000091.1:0-5911 GCA_023228295.1 Methanoregula sp. | reverse complement strand
GACTATAGGCTTGGCTGGCCAGTTTATCGAGTTGGTTCAAAACAATATCAATATTGAAATCGGACTTTTCAAAGTTTTTTAACAAGAAAATATTTTGTATATCGGTTTTAACCAGATTATTTTTTTCCACGTCAGTAAACAACTCTTCGATTAACTTTTCGCCTTTTTTCAACCCGATAATTTTTATGGCGACATCTTTGCCCGGCAACATATTTTTGCTTCTAATTAAACATAGCGCCATCTCATAAATACTGATAATTTCACCCATATTGAGGATGAATATTTCTCCTCCGCCGTCCAATGTCAAACTATTGATAACCAGCTGCGCCGCCTCTCTGATTGACATGAAGAAACGCCGCACATCCTTGTGGGTAACCGTTATAATTTTTCGTTCTTTTATTTGCCTTTCAAAAATCGGCAAAACCGAATCATTGGAATTAATTACATTGCCAAAACGCACTATGCTGAACTTTACGGCGTTGTTTTCGGCGATATTTTTTATATAATATTCCGATATTTTTTTCGTTGCTCCCATGATACTCTTCGGGTGCACAACTTTGTCGGTAGAAATAAAAACAAAATTTTTAATTTTATTTTTAATCGCCGCGTTTATAACATTCTTTGAGCCAACGACGTTATTCTCAACCGCTTCGTCAATATTATTTTCCATCAAATAGACGTGTTTATAAGCGGCGGCGTGAAATATGATATCAGGATGTTCTTTTTTGATGGTATTATTTAATTTGACTTTATTTAAAATATTACCAATTATCAACTTATATTTCTTTTTGGGAACGCCCCTATCTCTCAATTTCTGATCCAACAAAAAAATTAGATATTCGGAATTATCATAAATAATTATCTTTTTGATATCCAAATCCAATAACTGGTTTACGATCTCCGAACCGATCGACCCTGCGCCGCCGGTTATGAAAATTGTTTTATTTCGATAATAATTAACTAATAAATTTACATTGCTTTTAAAAAACGGCCGGCCTAAGAAATCTTCCGGCTCAATATTTTGAATTTCCGAATATTTCACATCGCTTAATTTGATAACCCTCTGGCTGCGGGGCACGATTTTAATCGGCGTCTTGTTTTTAACGCAATTTAATAAAATTTGTCTAATCAACGCGCCGTCGGCTGACGGTATCGCTATAATAATTTCATCCACCTTGTAAATTTTATTTACTTTTTCCAAATCATTAATTGACCCCAATGTCGGCCGAGCGACTTTTTTTTGGTCATCAACAAAACCGATCACTTTGCAGCGCGGATAATTTTTCTCTATATCTTTTTTCAATAATTCTCCCGCCTCGCCGGCGCCGACAATTAATATGTTTTTGCGATCATTCATAATTCAAACTTATTTATCATATAATAACAAGATTTCAGGCATTCTGTCAATATTTTAATAGGCCAAAATCGTTAATTTCATCTGCTTTATTATAACAAATTTAAAGTTTAATCTCGTGCAGCGCGCCATTGCGGATGGCGATGTAATTGGCGTACTGAAAATTTTCCAATTCTTGGTCATAATCAACTCGCAATAACATATCCGGCAACATTTTATAAATTGTGTAAGGCATGCCCGCGAAAAAATCAAAAACGTCTTTCAAAAGCGCGCCGGAGCCGATATATGTACCGCCGTATTCAAATTGGACAACGCTAATTTTATGATTGCTAAGCATGCCGCGAGCTCCTTCCAATACTTTTAATTCGTTACCCTCTACATCGATTTTTAAAAAATCAATACTGTTGACATTGTTTTCTAAACAAAAATCATCTAATTTTTTCATTTCTACTGTTTGCTTTTTTAAAACAGTCAAACCTACGCCGATACGACTGTTAACGGAATTGAGCGTCGAATAATCGCCGTAAATATTGAACTCCACCATTTCATTTTTATTCCCCAGAGCCATTTTTACCAATTGCACGTTTTCTGATTTAACATTCTGGTTAATTTTATTAAAACTATCATCGGCGGGTTCAAAAGAAAAAATTTTAGCGCTTGGCTTAAGTTTTAAAACAAAATTAGTCCATTCGCCAATATTGGCGCCAACATCAAAAAAACTGGAAAAAATATTGATATTTTTTTTCAAAAATAACAATTCCCCGTTGCTGTCAATATCGGCGTTGTTTTCTCCGCGATGATCAAAGGTAACGCGTTTAGCCAGACGATAAACCAATCTATTCTTTGAAATCTTCTGTATTGTTTTTCTAATTATTTTTTTAATCATATTGAAAATTTTGGTGAATTGATAAAAAATCTTGCATAATTCATCGAATAATGTCTAGGAACTTCCGAGCGCATAATTCATCAGTAAAATTTTTTAATATATATTCTCTTGGATTCCTCTCGCCGGATTTTTCTAAAAAATTTAGTATTTTTGCTTTAAATTCATCTTCGTTCTTAAAAAAAGCTCCGGCTTCAGCTGACAAATACGGGGAGCTGGAAACATTAGAATACTTTTTTCCGTCCAATTCAACGCACTCTTGATTCCAAACAAATGTCGGCACTCCCCTCTCCCACGCTTCAAACATGGCTATTCCTTGAGATTCAGAACCGGATAAATATATAAGGGTTCTGGATTTTTCAAGTAAATTAAAATATTCTTTCTGTTTAAAATAACCGTATCTGATAATCTTAAATTTTATTTCATGATCATCCAAATAACGCACAATTTTATTAAATAAATCTAATGGGCAATTTTTGTAATAAACTAATACCATATCGCGACCGTTGGTTTTTAAATCGCCCCGATTCGCGACACCGGCCGGCCAAATCGCGTATCTGTGCTCGAGCTCCGGCGCGATAGACAACCAATAATTTTTGACCCATTCACAAGGAAACAATAAAATGTCAATCTCCGGTGAACGCATGATAGCGCTTCGGTCGTTAGGGTTGATAACAAAATTTGGACCAGCCACTAATTTACGAATCTTTCCGTTTTTCTTTAAGCCAACGGCAAATTTTAAAGCGGAAATATTTTCATTCACAAATACGATATCGTCTTTCTTGAAATTGCCGTGATAATTCAACGAAAACTCAGCCTTCAAATTTTGCAATCCCCTTAGCAAGCTGCCGGTTACGGCTTTTGGACCGCGAGCGCGCCGTAACAGTAATCTTAAAACTGACTTGAAAAAATCCAGTGATAAAATATTTATTGTCGGCGATTTTGTTAAAATGATTAATGACATCGCGATCGATTAACTGAAGAAATATTTCTTAAACACTTTGACGGCATACCACAATCCTCGAAAACTTATGTACTTAATTCGGAACAAACCGCCCTCGCGGCACTGCTTTAATAGATTAATATAACCATTAAAGGTTTTTGAAAAACCGGCTAAAGCTAATATCAAATTATTTGAAGACCAAGAATAAAACAATTTTTTATCAGCCGCGGTCAAGGGCGCCGACAAATTATCCTTAAAATAATTACAGAGATTTAAAAAATATGGTAAATTTTCCTGGTTGTTAGCTTGCGAATCTTGCCCCGGATGCATTCTATAATTTACCAATTTATCTTTGATGACCGCAACACTACCTTTTTTGGACAAATGAATAAGAAATGGCCGATCATCCCATTTATAAAATCTTTGGCTAAACTTATCCATGTTTTCAATAAAAGCGGTTCTATACATAGCCGTATTAAAAGCCAAATGAAAATTATTTAAAATTAATCGCACCAAACCGACGGAGTTATATATCTTATAATTCTTCAACTCGGACAATACCTTAAAAACCTCCATTTTAGAATAGTTTTTAACAAAATTTATACCGGTACCCACCCAAACCAAATCAAAATATTTTTCCATCAATACCAATTCCCTTTCGATTAACTGCGGATGCATCATATCATCGTCATGAAATACTATCAAATATTCAGTGTCATATTTAAAATTAAAAATACGTCTAAAATTACTCTTATTATTAATAATATTTTCACTTTTTTGCAGTTTAATTCTAGAATCGTCAAAAGCAGAAATTAATTTCTGCACATCATAATCACTGCCGCTGTCAAAAACAATAATTTCAAAGTCCTGACAAGTTTGATTGAGAACGCTTTTGATGGCTTGGGGCAAATACTCCGGCCGATTGTAAGTTGGAATTGCTATGGTTACTTTTTTCATTTAATTTGAAATTCTTTTTTAAGAATCGTTATAATTTGCTCGGCAAAATATTCTTGGGTAAACTTTTTGTATTCATCAGAATTCAAATAATTTTTGATGCTGCTTAAATACTTATTATATTCATTTTTGTCTATCTCTAATAAAAAGTCATGTAATTCTTTATAACTGCCGAAATTTCGTTTATCTATAAAGCAGCCAGCCGGCACAAAATTTTTAATATCGGAGGTGCCGTAATATATCGGAACGCAACCCGCGTTCATTACGTCAAAAATTTTTTCCGTTACATAACCCGGGGAAATCGCATTTTCAAAACAAAGCGCAAAACGATACTTGTTTAAAACAGCCAATTTATTCTCAACCGTACCGCGATAACACTTTTCAATCGCCCCATCATTTAAATCCCGGGATTTAACCTTGTTCCAACCATAACCATACAAATCAAACCCGGCCTGATTTGAAAAATAGTTAATGGCGCGTGTCCTTTCGGAATAAATTTCTTTAATGCCCCCGCCATAAAACAAGTTGAGCAAAAAACTTTTAATATAGCTCTTAAATTTTTCTATTCCTTTGGCGCTGGTGACGGCAACCAAAAAAATTTTATTATCGTAATCAACCGGCGAATAATCGTAAGGGTTAAACGGCTGCGGAAAAAACATTTGATGATAGGCGGTCTTGCCGCTTAATTGTTTCTTCATCCCGGAAAAAACGAAACTATGTTTATATAATCTACTAATTTTTTTAAGATTAAGATAAAAACGAGTGGCGACAAATGGCGACTCCAAACAAGTCAGGATAATCGGTCTAACGCCCGCTTCAACTAACTTCTTTGAATCAGGGCCATACAAAGCGCTTATCAAAAGGGCCGGCTGATCACTATAATTTTTAAAATAAACATCAGCCGTCATCATCATGATATCCTGTTTCACCGTTTGCTCAAATAAATAACAGGTGGGCAAAATGGTATGGCTAACCTCGCCCGCCTCTTTTCTGTTAAATAGTTTATTGTCCATTAATTGCGGTATACCCGCGTCAAAAACGACAATTTTTTTACCGACTGCCATACGCAAATTTATGGATAAAAATCAACAATTTATTTCTTAGGCTTAAAACAAAATTCAACAGGCGCGGAAATCGATATAGGATTCTGTAAGTAATCGTTCTAAAATTCAAGTGATTATAAATGGTCGTTGGAAGAATGGCAAAATCTTTTTTATTTTCCGCGCAATAATTTTGGTATTGTTCAATGAATAAATTTTCAAAATATTGTTTCATGCTATCAACACTAAATAATTTTTTCGCCCGTTCAAACGATTTTTCCGAAACATTCATTCTGAAAATATCGTCATTAATCAACTTCGCCAGCAATTCCGTGTATCCTTCAATATCCCCCGGAACGGGCGAGGTATCACCGATTACATCCACGTGACCGTTGTATTTGCCCCGCATCGCAACCACCGGTAGTTTGTACATCATGGCTTCTTGAATCGCCAATCCCAGCGTTTCACCGACCTTGCCGCTGTGAGTGTAAATATCCAAGGTATTTAAAAATTTTGAGACAAAAACACTGTCTGTTGATACCGGTAAAAAAATTACATTTAATCCTAATTCTTTTGCTATTTTTTTATATTTTTCCGAACCGCCCAAAATTAAAAACAGTATTTTTTTGTCAGTCAAATCTTCTACTAATTTCCACGCTTTTAGCGCATGCTCGCCGCAAATTCCGTCATCCACTCTTTGGTGAAAACCAAGAACTATTGTCTTTTCATCAATTTTA
>JALOBP010000171.1 GCA_023228295.1 Methanoregula sp. | reverse complement strand
CTGATTCCCTCTTTTTTCGTACGTTTTTGGCCGGATTTTCACAACCGCCGGCTCCCGTTTAGCGTGCAGGGCTTGCGCGGGATCGATCCCGAATCTATAAACCTCTCGGCAGTTTATTCTGTATGAAGTGATGAAAATGCATGGTTCTTCCCATCTCCCATTATCCCCGGTATGCAGGTTCCTTCTCATTGCCTGTGGCCTGTTCTGTCTTCTCTTCACTCCTGCTCTGGCTGCCGATGCCTACATCGAGGCCGAACTTGGTGAGACAATAAACCTTCACGGGATCTCGTATGTCGGCGACCGCGTGTACCTGTTCCTGACCGGTCCCGGACTGCCGGATAACGGGGTGATGCTGACCGACACCAGCCAGCGGGCTGATCAGGGGCATCTCACCATCGTGGATCTCAACAGTGACCAGACATGGTCGATGAAGTGGGACACGTCCCGCATCCAGAACCAGATCGATCCCGGCACGTATTTTGTCTATGTCTCGAATGAAGAGGCCGACAAATCGACGCTGGGCGGGACAAGCACGTACAAGGTTCTTGAAGTCTATTTAGAGAAGTCCTCAACATCCCGCGTTTCCGTGAATTCAGGGGATTCGTACATGCTCTACCCGGAGAAGAGGACCCCGACTCCGATCCGGACCATTGTCCTTGCCTCTCCCACGCCCGAGCCGACAACCGAGCCGCCCACACTGACCCAGACTCCACAACCTACGACACTTCCAACAACCGTACCCACGACAAAGGCACCAATTCCGCCAACCATTGTCCTGCTTGCGCTCATTTTCGGGGCCGGAGTTCTCTTGCTCCGCCACTAACCGGACCTCATCCCTTTTTTTCCGAAAAGGTATTATCATCCCGTATGAGTATGATAGTATGAGTGGCATGGACGTACCTGCATTGCTGGAAAAGGCCCATCACCAGATGAAGGTGGGGCGTTATGATGATGCGATCTCCCTGTATGATCAGGTGCTGAAGATCAACCAGAACAATACCGAAGCCCTGGAGAACAAGGGAAAATGCTACTATTATCTCGGGCGGCACGAGGATGCCATTGCCTGCTATGATACGGCACTGACCATCAATAACAAGCTCATAACCTGCTGGTTTGAGAAGGGCTATACCCTGCGAAAGATCCGCAGGTACGAGGAGGCAATCCTCTGTTTTGACGCAGCGCTTGCTATCGACCCGGAATATACCTTTGCTCTTGCCAACAAGGGGTACTGCTTAAATGAGCTGGGCCGGCACGAGGAAGCTATCGTCCTGTTCGACCAGATCCTTGAATGGAGCCCCATGAATATCCGGGCGATGACGGCAAAAGCCATCGCGCTCCGGGAACTGGGGAGAAACGAGGAGGCGCTCGTCTTCTTCGACAAAGCCATCGATTTCAACTCCGTCAACTCCTTTGTCTGGTATAACAAGGCGATTGCCCTCCGCAATCTCGGACGTTCGAAAGAGGCAGACGAGAGCATGCGTATTGTTAACTTCCCCCGGGGAGCGGGAGCCGCCCGGGACAACCACGTGCAGAAGTAAGAACGATTCTTTTTTTTTTAAATCCTGATCGCGGTTCAGGAACCGAGCCTTTCCAGAGAGTGAAATTCCCGGCAGGACTATGCGAAAATCCCAAGTACAATCATCCGCTCTCTGGATGGTTTTTAGGAATAAAAAAAAAGATTTAGATAAGTTTGAAGATTGGGTGGCTTGGTGCCTTGCACTCGATCCCGAGCTGGCGGGTTGCCTCAAGGACGGTGATGTCCGTGTAGGCCTGTGCAGTGATCATTGCTTCTACGTTCTCGATGGGTCCGTACATGATAAGGTCTGCACCGAGGGTGGAGGCAATCATGTTACAGCCGATATCGGGTGCGGACCATGCTGCCTGCTTGATGCCCTCAATACCGCCGAGGTAGTGGTGGGACATCTGTTTCAGGAGCTCATCCTTGCCTTCGTATCCTGCTGCAAGTACTGAGGGGGTCTTTGAGGTTCCCTTCCAGCGCTTGAGCCAGGTCCAGGAGACAGTCATGTTGTGGTATGCGCCACCGGTCGGGTAGCCGTGGATTGCCTTGCATGCAAGGATCTCACGGTATGCGCCGCCGCTGCCGAGACCGAGGGGGGTTGCTGCCGTGTCGAGGATCGGGCGCTTGATACCGCAGTACTCTGCGATCTCGAGCATACCCTTTGCCTGACCTGCAACGCCACCTTCGACGAGCACTTTCTCCCTTCCTGCAACCGAGGGGTCTGCAGGGTTGAATGCAAGGACAATGGCTGCATCAACGTCGCTGTTCTTTAAGGCTTCAATGCTCTCGGGCAGGATCGACCCGTTGATCGAGTTGTAGATTGCACGCTTTGCAAGACCGACATCGGTCACGTACTTGCATGCGTGGGCAAGTGCTGCGGGAACTGATGAGTCCATCAGGAATGCAGTCTTGTTGTCGATTGAGTCGAACCAGCTGAAGTAGCTCTCGAATGCTTCGCCGTATTCCGCAATGATCTGGATGAAATGCGGAACACCGGTCATGTCTGAGAGGACCTGACAGCGGTTCCAGAGAGCCTCTGCCTTTGCCTTGTCGATCTTTCCTGTCTTGTCATCAAGCACGCACTCGTGCTTGTTGTAGAAGATAGAAGCACCCAGT
>JALOBP010000170.1:1685-2652 GCA_023228295.1 Methanoregula sp. | reverse complement strand
TGTTGATACTGGTGAAAATGCCGGAACCGGCGCTAGACTTTTTCGTTGCAAACAATATCTTGAGGATGGAGATTTTTTTGCGACCTATACTGATTGTTTATCGAATGTGGTGTTAGATGATTTATTAAAATTTCATAATGAGCATAACAGAATAGCCACGGTTACTGGAGTGTTGCCGCCGTTTCGTTATGGTGAATTTATTTTAAAGGATAATACGCCGATTTCGTACAGTCCGAACTCTAAATTAAACAGTGTCGCAGGAATTGTTAACGGCGGATTTATGGTTTTTAGGAAAGGCATTTTTAATTATGTAGATACTTTTGATGAAAGTACCATCGAAGGCGGCGGAGGCACCTTTGAAAAATTATCAGCCGATACTCAACTGCAAGTATTCCGTCACTCTGGGTTTTGGCAATGTTTGGACAATGATAGAGAATATAAAATGCTAAATGATTTGTGTGAAAAAAATTCTGCATATTGGCTTGTATGATAAACAAAATTTTTCGTTCACAATTTGACTTGGCGAATTTATCTTTGAAGAAGTCTGTCCCCGCCCAAAATGTAGATCCGGATTATAATGGTGTGGTGGTGCGTAAACCTTGGGGCTACGAATATTTATTTTTTGAAAATCAGCATGTGGCGGTTTGGTTTTTGCATATTAAAAAGGACGCCAAAACATCGATGCATTGTCATCCTAACAAAAAAACCTCGCTTATAAATTTACACGGTAAATTAGAAACGTCGATTTTAACGGAGACGTTTATTCTAGAAGAAAAAAATGCTCTTGTGATAGAAGGGGGTGTTTTCCATTCGACCGCTGCGATTTCAGACGAAGGCGCGTTTTTATTGGAAATTGAGACGCCTCCCAATAAATCCGATTTGGTTCGGCTTAAAGATGCATACGGCAGAGAGAACAAGGGTTATGAAGGCGCTTCCGAAATAACCGCCGATGTAAACGAATTTGAAT
>JALOBP010000170.1:0-1675 GCA_023228295.1 Methanoregula sp. | reverse complement strand
TTTCGGGTCTACGCAAGATGAAAAAAGGTTTCGTCAGAGAATTATTTCCATTGTTTCCATCGCCGATCTTGGATCAATGGTATTACATCCAAGCGACATAATTTGTCCTGTACAACATTCAAACACCAAATTTTCTTTATTAGGCGAGGCCCTCCGCCCGAACGATTTACTTGTCGGCGATTTGCCCTCTCGCGATTCTATTCGTTTTTTATTAATCCGATAGCGTATGAAAACATTAATAAATATAAAACACAGAGTATTGTTGAATTTTTTAGACGCGCTTTTTAAAAAAACGGGAGTGAGCAAAAGTTTGTATTCGCACGTTATTAATGGATTGATAAATAGTTCTTTAAGAGGTATCGATTCGCATGGTATACGATTGGCACCACATTATGTTCGGGCATTACTTGTTGGCAGAATAAATAAGGAACCGAAGTTCATATTTGATCAAAAATCATTAAGCGCCGGAGTTTTAGATGCTGACCACGGGTTCGGCATCTCTGCCGGCTTAAAAGCGATTAAATATGCCGTCAAAATGGCAAAAAAAACGGGAGTGGGCGTGGTTGCAGTAAAAAATTCCACGCATTTTGGTGCGGCTGAGATATTTTCTCTAGCGGCTGCTGAAAAAAATATGGTTGGCATTAGTTTTAGCAATACCGATAAACTTGTGATTCCATTTGGTGGTAGCGCGTCATTTTTAGGCACGAATCCAATCGCAATTGCATTTCCATGTTTAGGCGGGTCACTATCGCTCGATATGGCAACCTCAAGCGTTGCCTGGAACAAAATAATGGTTTGTCGCGCACAAAATAAAAAAATAAATCCAGAATGGGCCGTGGATGAAGATGCGAATCCGGTGACTGATCCCAAATCAGCGAAATGGTTAACATCTTTTGCGGATATAAGGGATATGGGTTGGGTTTGGTGGCAGGGATATTCTCGGCGTTATTTACTGGCATGCCTTTTGACAACAATATTGCGCCGATGTTTCCGTTGAGCAATAAACGCCGCAAATTGGGACACTTTTTTATCGTTATAGACATTTCAAAATTTTTAAACGTGAATATTTTTAAAAATAGAATTTTTCAGGTGGTCAGAGAATTGCGATTGCAGAAACCTCGTCGCGGCTTTCAGCGCGTCATTGTCGCAGGAGACGACAGGAAGCTCGAGTATAAATTAAGAATGAAGAATGGTATACCCGTGGCAAGGCAAACATTGGAAGAATTTAACGAGTTGGCGAACCATTTTAATATTAAAAAAATATGTTAAATCTATCTGATTTTTTAGTTTCGTTTCTAGTTAAAAAGGGGGTCAAAGACGTATTTTTGATTTCCGGCGGCGGTAATATGCACTTAATAAATTCCGTAGGTAAAAATAAAAGAATAAAGTATTATTGTAACCATCACGAACAAGCGACAGCGATGGCTGCCGAGGCCTATAGCCGCGTGTCTAATAATATGGGTGTTTGTTTTGTTACCACTGGACCCGGCGGCAGCAATACCGTGACCGGCGTTTTGGGCGCCTGGTTGGACTCCATTCCGATGGTTGTTATTTCCGGTCAAGTGAAGAACAACGATCTTGCCGACAAATCTTTGCGGCAGCTCGGCGTTCAAGAGACAAAAATTGTGGATATTGTTCGACCGATTACCAAATACGCTGTTATGGTTAAAAAACC
>JALOBP010000012.1:2627-46830 GCA_023228295.1 Methanoregula sp. | reverse complement strand
CAAGCCGAGCAATTAATTCATGTGGCGTTTGAATCTGGTGCGGATGCTGTAAAACTTCAGACCTATACCCCTGATACAATTACTCTCGCATGTGGTTCTGAATATTTCAGGGTAGGGAAGGGAACGATATGGAGTGGAAAAAATCTCTATGATCTTTATGCAGAAGCATACACCCCTTGGGAGTGGCAGGCGGAACTAAAAAAAATAGCACATGATATCGGTATCCCCCTTTTCTCAACACCATTTGATCCCACATCGGTCGATTTTCTTGAAAAGATAGATGTACCTGCGTATAAAATTGCATCATTTGAAGTTGTGGATATTCCCCTCATTCAGCAGGTTGCAAAAACCGGTAAACCAATTATTATGTCTACGGGTATGGCAACACTTGCAGAGATCGAAGAGGCGATTTCATGCATCCGGAAAACGGGAAATGACCAGATTGTCCTTTTAAAATGCACCAGTGCCTATCCCGCGATTCCTGAAGATATGAATCTCCGAACCATTCCTCACATGTCAGACACATTTAACGTTCCTGTTGGTTTGTCCGATCATACCTTAGGGATTGCAGTTCCGGTTGCGGCAGTTGCACTTGGTGCGGTTGTTGTTGAAAAACACCTTACCCTCTCACGGAAAACTCCCGGCCCGGATAGTGCGTTTTCCCTTGAACCGGGGGAATTCCGGGAGATGGTGGATGCAATACGGGTGACAGAAAAGGCTCTTGGTAAGGTTAATTACCATGTGACTGAACATGAGATGGCTAGCCGGATATTCAGACGATCTTTGTTTTTGGTAACCGATATCAAAAGGGGGGAGTTTTTTTCGAATGAAAATGTCCGTTCTATACGCCCCGGGCATGGACTTCTTCCCAAATATCTGGAGATGGTGATTGGAAAACGTGCAGTGCAGGATTTTAAGAAAGGGACCCCTTTAAACTGGGATATGTTTCAATAAATCTCATTACGAATACCATTTTTATGGATTGTTGCCTTTAATGCTCTACCATTGCATGAAAAAAGGGAGAAATCTCTTCCCTCAAATATTATCTTGAATGTGAGTTATGATGACGAATCCCTTGAATGATTCCCACGATACAGGATTTCTGCAAGTTCGAGATCATCCTGGTCATCAATATCAACAGAACGACATTTCGGCAGAGGATATGCGATATATTTAATATCTGTTGTCTCATCCCAGTGAACTAATTGACTTATTGTGAGGAACATGAATGAACCCGTATCATAGAAACATTTT
This sequence comes from Methanoregula sp., assembly GCA_023228295.1. Lineage (GTDB taxonomy): Archaea > Halobacteriota > Methanomicrobia > Methanomicrobiales > Methanospirillaceae > Methanoregula. Next base: position 45,576 of record JALOBP010000012.1, on the reverse strand, counting down.
TTGAGATCCTGTGAACGAACATTGAGTTTTTCCGGGTAGCGGGGAATGGCACATCCCGTCGAATCAATCTCCATTGCCCATTCAACCGGCACTGAAAATTCCGAAACAGATAGCAGTGGAAATTCCCGCTCACGCTTCTTGAAACAATCGTAAGCTGCTATAAGATCGTTAGACTCGATAAGGGGAGCTGTGGGATAAAGCAGGCAAATATCGCTGAATGAACGTCCTAGTTTCTGATATTCATTTACAACCCACTCAAGAACCGGAATGAGCCCGGTATGACTGTCCGCAAGTTTTGGATCCCTGAAAAACAGCACTGGGAATCCTGCATCAGTGGCTACATCGGCAATTATCTGGCTGTCTGTTGAGACATGAATTTCATCAAAGATCCCGGCATGACGGGCTGCATCCAATGAGTAAGTCATCAGTGGTTTTCCACAGAACTCAGTAATATTTTTGTTCCTTATACGCTGGCTGCCACCTCTGGCTGGTATAATTGCGAGAAGCATTATTCACTCCTTAAGTTTCATGAGGGATATTCGCGAATAATTGCGGAATTTCATGAAGTGCCGAAAAATGCATGTGCAGTACGGCGTTCCATTCCCGGTTATTCTTGTGCATATTGAGATCTGCGATGATTGCAATCCGCCGCATGACTTCAGCAGTGGCTGCAACTGGGAAATGATGGATATCGTTCTTTTCGATCTTAGCTTCTTGAGCAAGGTTTTCCACAAACTCACGTGTCGTTTTGGCAATTTCCTTAGGCGATCCAGCCAACTCCTCGTAAACCACATGCTGTCTGGCGAGCTTATATGTGGCAAAGGCCAGACTCTGAATCCTGTCGGAAAGTTGTAGGGAATCAACATCGACAAAGACAGGGATATTGTCCTCCGACACAAGAATATTATGTGGATGGAGATCGATATGCGTTGGGACAATGTTACTATGATAGTCAGACATACAATCAGAGACTTTTCGCAATGAATTGACAAAATATTCGTGTTCCCTCATGAGAACTTCACATTCGGTTGATGGGAATAATTCGGGCCATTCACGTTTTCGTTCAATAAGTTCAGAGAGTATGTTACTAGTCTGGGTCCATGTCCCCACTGAAACTGAAAGAGGGAGTTTTTTATGTTTAAATGTTTCCAGTGTTTTCTGCATGGCACCAGCGGCTCTGGCAATGGCAAAGAAGTCGTTACTGCACCCGGAAAAATAGTTACCTTTGACAAACTCAGCAAGAATCCACACAAAGCCATCATCATGAAATGACAGAAGCGCTCTATCATCATTCTTGACAATGCGAGGAAAAGGAATGCCGTGTTCCAGTAGCTGCTGTGAAATGGCGAGCTGTTCATTGCAGGATGTGTCATTGGTTTTTTTTCCGGTTCGCTTGAGAGCATAGATATGTGAACCAATAGTTACCTTAAAATTTTTTGAGTTTATTTCAAGTCCGGAAAGTTTTTCCACCGACACAATATTGTGTCCGAGGCATTTGTAATGAGTATCAATAACTCTTGCTACATCCCCGCAAATCTCCTTGGAAACTAGCACAAATTGGGGTTGTGACCTCGAGAATAGATCGGGACTGAAATATTGTCCCACCATATTCAGAATACTCCCTTTGTCAGGCCACCATCCACGCACAGCGCGGTCCCCGTAATGTACCTGCCTCTCTCAGAGCAGAGGAATACAACGTAATCTGCTATCTCATCGGGAGATGCATACCGTCCCATGGGAATTATTTTCTGGTTTTCATGTAGGAGGTTATCCAGCGGGATATCTTCGGATTTTGATCGAATCTCAAGGAGTCCTCGGAGTCGATCCGTGAGGACGCCCCCGGGCCCGACTGTATTGACCGTGATACCCTGTGGTGCAAGGTCGCTGGATAGAGACTTTGTGAACGCGGTTACCCCAGCCCGTGTCGTTGCTGACAAGACCATTGTGGCGCTAGGCTCCTTGGCAACCGTAGAGGTGATGGTGATAATCCGCCCCCATTTTCTTTCCATCATACCCGGTACTGCGAGGGTTGTAAGACGAATCACACTACGGAGTGTCTGGTCTATTGCAGCACTCCAGTCATCTTCAGACAATGAAAGAAGATTACCAGGCTTAGGTCCCCCGGCATTATTCAGGAGGATGTCGACTTTTCCGAGTTTTTCACATGCAAAATTGAAGATATCCCTGATATCCGAAGGTTTTGAGACGTCACCCGTCTTCCAAAAGACCCGTACTCCGGTCTCACTCTCAATATCTTTTGCCGTACTGGCAAGGGTCTCTTCATTGCGTGCAACGATGCAGATGTCCACACCCTCTCGGGCGAGTCCATGGGCGATCGCCTTTCCCATCCCTTTGCTGGCACCGGTAATTAATGCGCAGCGGTTTGCAATGTCAGTTTTCATAGTGTTGCATCCTTTTTTGCCATTTCCAGCTCGGTATCCCTGTTCAGGAAACCCAATTCTCTCATTACTGTACTTGCTTCTTCCAGGCGAGTTACCAGTTGCGGTACGACCCTCGATGCAAGTGGGATTACCCACTCGTCAATTTCATCAAGATATGATACGCGGGTAATCTGCGATGGGTTGAAGCATATCATATAGATGTTATCCAATTTGTCGGCTACTTTAACCATTGCACAACCTACAGGTGCTGCTTCAATGCGTGAATAATACACTTTGAGGTAACTCTGATCCTTCCGTTTTCGGTCGATTGTCAGGGCCCGTAATGCCAACGCTACCGGTTCACCAAAAAGATTTTGAATCTCTTCGTATGTAATTTTTGAGACTTCGAGTACGTTATGCAGAAGTGCAACCACAAGTGTCTCTTCGGATACCTCGGGAGCTACCCTTGCAATCATTGATGCAACACGTAGTGGATGATTCATGTAAACCCATGCAGGAATATTACCATGCTCATAATCAATTGCCATGGCAAATTCCCCTGCTTTCAGAACACGGGAATGGCCCCCCTCATTCGGTGGGAACCGGACATCAAGTGCCTCTTGGAACAACCGGAGGGCAGTATCGGATTTCGAAGCGTCCATAAGTAGCCTTTGTCGTCGTTCTGACGTGATTCTCGCCAATTTATCGAATAATGTCCGGTTCTCATGGAAAATCATCTGAATAACCTGTTTCCTGTTGTCAACTTAAGCGGAATGGTTCTTTCTGAATAGTTCGCTCGATACTCTGGTGCAGATCCGGCAGTTCCAATTTGAATGTTTTCCTGAATTTCTCGATAGAAAGAGACAGATCCTGTTGCCTTGGAGCTTTAAATGAATCCGGTGCAATTTTTGATGGGTGGATCCAGCTTGGATCAAAACCACTTTCCTTTGCCAACGCTATCCCGAATTCGTATTTGGAGCATCGTTCGGATCCCGCAATATTGATAATTCCAGAAAAATCCGATCGAATAACCGAGTTTATGGCCTCTGAAAGGTATGTTACTTCAATCGGTGTAAAATAATAATCAGTGAATAGGTTTATCGATCTGTTGTCTTTAAGATTATTGTACACCCATTCTCCAAATGTTGGGGCATGCCCATGGGGGCTCCAGCCAAAAAAGTTTGTCCGAATAATTGCTGATGTCGGATTTGCCTGAATTGTTTTTTGTTCCGCGAGCAACTTTGTTCTCCCATATTCATTTACCGGTGCGGGAATGTCGTCCTCAGTATACATTGATTTCTTTCCATCGAAGAGATGATCCGTGGAAATATAGATGAGCCGACTTCCCATTTCATGAGCAGTCTGGGCTACATTTTGGGCTGTACAAACGGTAATATCATACGCAAGAGATGGCCGTTCTTCGCACAAGTCAACATTGACAAGACTGACCGTATTTATGACGAGATCCGGTTTTATTACGGAAAATAGATCCTTAACAAATTCCAAGTCCTGGAGATCGCCCTGGTAAAAATTCTTCACATCATCGAGGATCGATTTTCTCTGGGATGTAGAAAATACTTCATAGTCCGCTCGCTGTGAAAAAAAATGGACTAGATTCGAGCCAAGGAACCCGTTGGACCCCGTAATAAGGAGTTTTTTTACCTGCATCTTTCATTCACATCCATAGTGATTTTTCCATGGTGTAGGTTCGATGGAGACATCCTGATTGTCTTTTTCTCATGATTGCTGTCATACGTTAACCTGCCGTGTATACATCTCCCAGTACTTACTTTTCCGGCCCATGAGTTGATCGTGAGTACCACTCTCAATGATTTTACCGTTCTCCAGAACATAAATAATATCTGCGTCCCTCACCGTTGATAACCGGTGAGCCACGATGATGGTCGTGCATTTTTTTGCAACATTGTTGATGGCATCCTGGACACTTCTTTCAGATACATTGTCAAGCGAACTTGTAGCTTCATCGAGGATGAGCAGTTCAGGATCACCGATGATCGCACGGGCTATTGCGATACGTTGCCTTTCCCCCCCGGACAACTTGATCCCCCGATCTCCAACCGGAGTATCGTACTGCTGGGGCAGTTGCGAGATCATATCGTGAATATTTGCCTGTTTTGCTGCTTCGATGATCTTCTCTTTAGGATAATCGCGCCCGAATGCGATGTTATCCTGAATTGACGCATTGTAAATGAATGTTTCCTGGCTTACAAATCCCATTTTTTCATGGAGTGTGTTGATGTCAAAGTTCCTGATATCAACAGAATCTATAAGGATTTCCCCTTTTTCCACATCATACATTCTGAGGATGAGGTCAATGATCGTGGATTTTCCTGATCCGGATGCGCCTACAAGTGCAGTGGTCTTTCCCGCATCAATTTGCAATGACAGGCCGGTGAAAATGGGCTCGCGATTCAGATAGCCGAATGTTATATTGTTGATTACTATGTCAGGTTTTTTTGTATGGAACGGGAGTGTCCCGTTTTTCACGTTCACATATGTCGGATCTTCCAGAACCGTTTGGACAATTTTCAGGTTGGGTAACGCACTCATGATCCCCATCTGGTAGTTCCCGAAATTTGCAAGGCGGGGCAGCAGTTTGAGGATTGCGAGGGCAAATGTACCAAGAATCGGCAGGTACGTTAAGAAATCAAGTGGATAAAACAACTTGATAATTATTACAACGACGCCAATCGCAACGAATATGCAGAGATAGAGCAGAAGAGCCGGTACCTGTAACCAGAAGCTGTCTTTTCGCCATAATTTCCAGAACTCATCAATGGTCTCGTCATATTGTCGTTTCCACCGTTGTGCTACACCATAGACTTTGATCTGTTTGATTCCATTGATGAATTCATTCAGGATAACATTTTCCTGCTGGCTTGCCTTATACCTCCCGGTTCCGGTAATATACGATACTTTCAGGCTCAGATACCGGGTCATGGAATAATACCCGGCGCCGGCACAAAGGAGGATGAGCGAACCTTTGAACGAGATGGAGAGAAGAAGGATAATTGTTGAGATTGATAGGATGATATCAATGCTCATTTTCGTGAGGTTGTTAAATACCTCTGCAATGAATGCGGGTGCCCGCGTGGTTTTATAGATCAAATCTCCCTGTTTATGGTCAAGGTAATACTGGTAATCCGCCTGATTCTGCTTTTCAAAAATTTTCTTTTTATTCTCAATGGTAATTTTTGTTGTGATTTGTAGTGAGAGCAGGATATAGAGCAGGCCGAAGAAAAATGAGAGAATGGCAAATCCGATAAACAGGATACATGATGAAATCAGCGGATCATGGATATTCAGGATCGTTGAACAGAGAGAATCAAGATAAAAAATAAAATTATAGAATACATTGTCCGGGTGGTATGACTGGTTTGTACTGATGGATAATATCGGGTATAAAAGAGCGATATTGATGAAATCAAAAACTGCCATTAAAATGCCAAGGAAAAAAAGGAGTACGAGATGGAGTTTGTACGGTTTTAAAAAAAAGATTATTGTCTGAATATTTTCGCTATCGATTTTCATGTGCCACCTGTAAAGAACTCAATAATCGTGCATTTGTTATTTCTGGTTATAGGTAATCACCGAATCGATTACCTTATTCGTATCAGTTTTGCTCATCCCTGGATGGAGTGGAAGTGTGATTATACGGCTGAAGACGTCCTCCGTGACCGGGTAGTCCATGAATTTTTGCGGCAAATGGTTCAGGTAATATGAGAACCGGTATGTTGGGATGTAGTGGACATTCACGCCAATTCCCTTCTCCCGCATGTATGCAAAGAATCGGTTCCGGTCGATATCATGGACAAGCAGGGTATAAAGGTGCCACCCGTGAATGATACCTTTTCTGGTTTGAGGAAGCTGGATGAATGGAACCTCACTCAATTCTTTCTGGTACTGATCTGCAAGTTCATTTCGTTTCCTGATAAACAAATCGAGCTTTTTCATCTGGGACAAGCCGAGGGCAGCCTGAATATCTGTCAGCCGGTAATTTCTTCCCAGATGAGTCATATCATATTGCCATGATTGGCCTGTATCGATAGTGTGGTTACCCGGTTTCACTACACCATGACTTCTTAAGAGGTACATCTTATCTGCCAGATCGGAATTTTTGGTGAGTGCAGCTCCCCCTTCACCGGTGGTTATTGGTTTTACCGGGTGGAAACTGAAAATGGTAATATCTGAAAAAGTGCCGATTTTTTTCCCATTGTATGTAGATCCGAGAGCATGAGCTGCATCTTCAATCAGGTAGAGATCGTGTTCATCTGCTATCTCACGAATTTCATTCAGGTCGCAGGGATGACCCGCGTAATCCACAACCATAATTGCCCGAGTGGATGGGGTAATTTTTCTCCGGATTTCCTGGGGGTCGATATTCCGGGTATCCTCAAGGATATCTGCAAAAACCGGCTTAAGGCCATTATACAGCAGGGCATTGTTGGTTGCAGCGAATGTGAATGCGGTACTGATAACTTCCGACCCCGGGGGGAGTTCAAGCGCTTGTACTGCAATATCGAGCGCGCTTGTGGCACTATTCACCGCAATGGCATGGTGTGCGCCGGTATATTCGCAGAGAGATTTTTCAAATTTTTCTATATATGGTCCGGTAGTAAGCCAATCACTGGTAAGGACTCCAATAACTGCTTCGATATCTTCTTTCTCGATCAGCTGGTGCCCGTAGGGTATCATACATCTACCTCAAAAGGAATTGTATCAGTTTTGTCTTCAGGTGTTTTACTGAATACAACAACACTCGCATGGCAATTCCCGATATTTTTCAATGAATGCGCAATATATGGGGGGATATGGACTATTGAATACTCTTCTGTATTTGTATCAAGGACTATTTTCTCTTTTTTGTTTGTGCGCGTATCAACCGTTGAAATCTCAATAATTCCGGCAGTTGGAGCTATCCATTCCTCCTTTTTTTTATGGTAATGATTTGCCCGGGTCATATTCGGTGAGATAGAAACAAGGTATGTGTGGATATCAGAAAATGGATCATCGGAATGATTCATAGATACGAGTTCACAAAGCCATCCATCCGCCCGAATATGTTTAGCTCTGGACAACAGGTGCGTATTCATGGAAAAAGTGGGTTCTCCTGCACAATGGATTTATTACAATGGCTGCGCCATGGATGTAGTTGCCATCCTGTTCGTTGATTTGAAATGATCTTGTAATTTGACGGAATACTACAAAGCCTCAGCCGTGATTTGAACACGGGACCTGCTGATTACAAGTCAGCCGCTCTGCCAACTAAGCCACTGAGGCGCCATACTACATGGACTGTAAAGGGTAAAAAAGATGGTGCTCATCGTCATTTTTTCACAAGGATCCCGGAAATAATGCACGGGTGGAATTTCACTTCATACCAGGTTCAATTCGCGGGCCGGATACCAGTTTTTTTGCAAATACATTAAACCTAACAAAACCGATCATCCACTACACAACATGGCACAGCTGACGGTCGATATCGGCGGGAGCCCCGGTATCAATTGCAGGGGTTATTGCGAATACTGCTATTTCAGGAAAGTCCGGGGCGTTCAGCCATTAGGCTGCCGCTATTGCCTCCCCTTCAAGAAAGGCTGCGATTACTGTACCCGTGGCGTAAAGGAAGAATATTCCGGGTTCAAGGATCTCAAGACCATCGCAGATGAGACCCTTGCAAATCTTCAGACAAAACAGGGTGACTTGTCAAGGGTGACCATCAGTGGCGGTGGCGATCCGAGCTGCTATCCCCGGTTTTGCGAACTCATTGAGCTTCTCGGCAGCATGGACGCCCCGCTCCATATCGGGTACACGAGCGGGAAAGGCTGGGACGATCCAAAAATCGCGGATCTTCTTATCGAAAATGGCCTTTCGGAGATTTCATTCACCGTATTTGCCACCGACCCGGAACTCCGGACGAAGTACATGCACGACCCGACCCCCGGGGCCTCACTTGCGATCCTCGAAAAACTCTGCGGGGCGGTTGACGTGTACGCCGCAGCAGTCGTCCTCCCGGGTGTTAATGACGGGGATGTGCTGGAGGATACCTGTCGGTGGCTCCAGGAACGGGGGGCAAAGGGCCTTATCCTGATGAGGTTTGCGAACAATGCCGATCAGGGGCTTATCCTTGGAAACGGCCCCGTCATGGAAACGCAGAACGTCCAGAGTGCAGAATCGTTCCGTGATCTTATCACGGACCTTAGTAAAAAATTCACCATGAAAATATCCGGTACTCCCCTCTGGGACCCGGAGCTCGGCTCGCCATTTGCGATCCGCCACGAACCGGACCTGATCGCAAAACTCCCCCGGGTCTTGAGACGGGCGAGCGTGATCAGCGGGAGCATCGCTACGCCGTTTATCGGTACGATCCTCTCTGCCTGCGGGTCAAAGGTGCCGGTCGTACCGGTAAAAAAAGAGATTGCCTGCCTGATCACGGCCGACGATATCCGCACGCTTGACCTGTCAGTGCTCGAACCGTCCGTCATCATTCCCGGCCGTGCATTCATACACGATGCCGAAGCAGAGGAGATCCTTTCACGCGACGGGACAAAACGCAGTGTGATCCGTGGTCCGGATATGCTTACGGCCGATGCCGAGACCAGCATGGGAATGACCCGTGAACAGGTTCTCGAAATGGAGATGGATGGTTTTACCCGGTTAATCTGGACTATCAACCAGTTCGGAAATGAATAACGGAAAAATATGGGTTTGGATCCGGCTATCCCAGGGCTGCGGTGATACCGATAACGCCGGACTGGATGATCAATGCTACTGCCAGTATGACGCCGGCCATCTTGATTGCAACCGCAATATTTCCTTTCCTGATCTCTTCAAATTCATTAATGTTCACGGTCAGGCGGTCGAGAATATTCAGGGCAAGATAGATTGCAGCAACAGCAAGAACAATCCCCAGAATCAGCTGCACCGTCGCAACACCGATAGCGGTCAGGCCGTCGAGGGACAGGGCTCCTGCATACAGTGCCTTGTTTATACCCACCGTCACGCCGACTACCCCTGACTGGACGATGATGGCAACTGCAACAAACACTGCTGCGACAATGATACCAACCGCTGCATTCCCTTTTGAGATCTCCTGTTCTTCATCATATTCCCGGGTTATCTTACCCAGTACTGAAAACCCGATATATAGTGCTGCAACTGCAAAGATAATTGAAATTATGAGCTGGAATAACCCAACCGCAACCTGTTCAAGGAGCAAACCTGTTCACTCTCCCTTTTGTGATAGGTAGTTGGATAAAAAAACAGATAAATTTATTGACATAAATGGAAAAAACGAAAAAATTAAACCAGAACCCATCCGGGTGGCAGGGGCTGTCCTGGAAATAATAATCACCTGTCAAGAAGAAAAAATGCTGCGAGAGGGTTACGATCCCCCGATCTCCAGATCTCTCAAAGCCTGAACGTTGGATCCGCTCTTATTCGACCCTATGAGTCTGGCGCCCTAACCAGCTAGGCCACCGCAGCACAAAAGTGCATAATAAAAACGCAGTAAAAACTATTAAAGGTTCTGATGAGAGTTCCCTCGGACATCAGTTCTTTTTCTGCTGGAGGTACGTGTTGACGACCGCCGTGATTGCGGCGACTTTTTTCCCGGGGTCAAACGATCCGGCAAGGTTCTGCATCCGCGTCTCTTCGTCACGCTTGTACCGGTCGAGCGTGCCCATGATGTGTTCCTCCTGCAGGAAATGCGTGTGGGTATTTCCTTCCATATACTGCTGGTTGTTCATTATGGCATAATGAAGCGGGAGGGTAGTCTTCACACCAAGAATGATGTATTCGGAAATTGCCCTGCGCATGCGCATGATAGCTTCCGGGCGAGTACTGTCCCATGCGCACAATTTGGAGATCATGGAATCGTAAATCGGGGAGATGGTATATCCCATATGAATGCCACTGTCGATCCTGATCCCCGGACCTCCCGGAGAGCGGTACCTCACGATTTTACCGGGATCTGCCTGGAAATTGTTGAGCGGGTCCTCGGCATTGATCCTGCACTCGATGGCATGCCCCCTGATGGAGAGGTCGTCTTGTTCAAAAGAAAGGGGTTCACTGGCTGCAATAGCCAGCTGTTGTTTTACAATATCAACGCCCGTGATGAATTCCGTGATGGTATGCTCGACCTGGAGCCGGGTATTCATCTCCATGAAGTAATAGTCCCCATTACTGTAGAGGAACTCGACCGTCCCTGCATTCGTGTAATCCGAAGCCTTCACGACTTTCAGGGCAGATTCCGCCATGCGCTCCCGGAGTTCGGGTGTCATGACCGGGGACGGGGCTTCCTCAACAAGCTTCTGGTGACGGCGCTGGATCGAACATTCGCGCTCAAAGAGATGGACAGAATTGCCATGCTCATCAGCAAAAACCTGGAACTCGATATGCCGGGGCTTGACGAGATATTTCTCGATGAATACCGTGGCATCGCCGAATGCGGACTGGGCGATCCGCTGGCTTGCTGATATTGCCTCCTCAAGGGCTTTCTCATCGTTGACGATCTGCATGCCGATACCCCCGCCGCCGGCACTTGCCTTCACAATAACCGGGTATCCTATCTCTGCTGCAACTTTTTTTGCTTCATCAAGACTTTTTATGCCCCCGTCGGTACCGGGAACAACCGGGACACCGTTCTCCCGCATCATCTGCTTGCTGCCAACCTTGGACCCCATTGCTTTGATGGTTTTCCAGCGCGGGCCGACAAAGGTGATATTCTCTTCAAGACAGAGTTTTGCAAATTTCGCATTCTCGGCAAGGAACCCGTATCCTGGGTGCAGGGCATTCGCGCCGCTCTTCCTGGCAATATCGATGATCCGCTCCATGTTGAGGTAGCTCTTGGACGGGTGGGCTTCTCCAACCAGGAATGCCTCGTCGGCGTATCGTACGTGGAGTGCATTCTTGTCGGCAGTGGAATAGATTGCAACCGTCTCGATATCCAGCTCGCGGCAGGCCCGCATGATACGGATCGCAATCTCGCCACGGTTTGCAACAAGGAGTTTTTCAAAATATTTCATTGCACCACCAGCAGAACATCGCCATTCTTGACGACATCCCCGGTATCGACAAAGATCTCGGTAACCTTCCCTTCAGCGGGACTGTGGATGGGATTCTCCATCTTCATTGCTTCAAGGACAATGAGCGTATCGCCTTTTTTGACAACTGACCCCCTGCTGACATTTACCTTGAGAACCATGCCCTGTATGTTGCTCTTGATCCCGCCTTCAAACTCCCCCCGGGGGATCTTTTGCGGTGTCACGCCCGCCACTTCAACTTTATTGCCGCCAATCGAGACGATGCGGACATTAAACACTTCCCCATCGACCTCGACCTCCATCTCGCCCGGGATATCTGACGGGGGCTGCGCAGACAGCTGTTTTACCGGCATGGGTTCACATGTGCGTTCACCTTTCAGGAACGCCGGTGCAACTGCCGGGTAGAGGATGTACGTAAGAATGTCTTCCTCTTTTTTGACAAGCCCCGCCTTTATTGCTTCAGCTTTCATCTTCTCGTACGAGGGCTCCAGCAGGTCAGCAGGCCGAACGGTAATGACCGTGTCATTCCCAATAATTTTATGGCGGATATTCTCATTGACTGGTGCCGGGGATTTACCATAAAGTCCATGGATATAATCCTTGACTTCCTTGGTGACATTCTTGTAGCGTTCCCCGCCAAGGAGTACATTAAGGACGGCCTGTGTCCCGACAATCTGGCTGGTCGGTGTGACCAGCGGGGGGTAGCCGAGATCTTCCCGTACGCGGGGAACCTCCGCAAGAACCTCCTCCCAGCGGTTAATTGCATCCTGCTCCTGTAATTGCGAAACGATGTTGGAGATCATACCGCCAGGAAGCTGGTAGATGAGGACATCGGAATCAACCCGTTCTGAGATCGGGTTGATTAAACCGCCATATTTTTCCCGGATCTGCAGGCAGGTATTGCGCACATTCCGGAGCCGGAGGAGGTCGATACCGGTATCATGAGGGGTGCCTTTCAGTGCAGCAACAACACTCTCTGTCGGTGGTTGGGATGTGCCCATCGAGAACGGCGACATTGCCGTATCGAGAATATCCACACCGGCTTCGACCGCTGCCTGGTAACTCATCGGTGCAATCCCGCTTGTTGAATGGCTGTGCAGGCAGACCCGGATGTCCACAGCCTTCTTAATCCCGGTGATAAGCTCCCGCGCCGCTTCGGGCATAATAAGCCCTGCCATGTCCTTGATGCAGATGGAATCGCAATCCTTTGCGGCGAGTTCTTTTGCCATCTCGATGAAGGTGCTGGTATTATGGACCGGGCTTGTGGTGTAGCAAATGGTCCCCTGCAGGTGTGATCCGGCTTTTTTCACCTGATCCATCGACCGCTGCATATTCCGGATATCGTTAAGCGCATCGAAAACGCGGAAGACATCCACGCCATTCTTGTGGGCTGCGGAAACGAACTTGTCGACCACGTCATCGGAATAGTGCCGGTAGCCGACAAGGTTCTGGCCCCGGAGAAGCATCTGGATGGGCGTGTGTTTCAGTTCGGCTTTGAGATCGCAAAGGCGGTCCCATGGATCATCGTTTAAGAACCGGATTGACGTGTCAAAGGTTGCCCCGCCCCAGGCTTCCACGGAAAAAAAACCGCAAGTGTCAAGTCCCTGTGCCAGAGGAATCATATCCTCGGTCCGGAGTCGTGTGGCAATAAGTGACTGGTGTGCATCACGGAGGGTGGTATCCGTAATCTTGACTTTATGGGGAGCGGCGGAGTACATAGGAGAACCTCTGCGGGACACGTTCGATCAGATTTAGCCTCTCAAAAATTCATCAGGAAAGTATAAAAAATGCACTAACGGGAATCATGGCGATGAGTGCTGCGCATACTGCAAAAAAAGCGGCAGGAATATCCCCCTTTTCCCGCGCAAAGGTCACAACACACGTCCCGCCCTGCACATACCCCCGGACTGCAAGGAGTTCTGCAGTGTCTTCTGCCCGCAGGAGCGTCCCGTGGACAAGGACCCTGCCGACCGGAACAATGCTCTGTAAGCCGGATCTGACCCCTTTCATCCGTTCAGCAGCGCGTATCCGGTCGAAATCGATAAGGAGCGCGTGCAGGTTCTGGAGCCCCATCTCGGCAAGCATACCCAGTTCAAAACCAATACGGTTCCCGAGAAGCCAGCAGCCCATGTGCAAAAACTCCCCCCGTGTCTGCCCGGAAAGAAGCCAGACCCCGATAAGGATGACAACCATCATCCGGAAGAAGTACGCGAGCCCTGCACCGCCGGTGAGCTCGAGGATGATGCTGAAAATGGCAATCATGGCAATTGAGGGGATAACCAGCCGGTTTTTCCGGACCAGTGCCAGGTTGGGAGTAAACACCAGCCACCAGACAAATGCCGCAACGGCCCCGGTAATACTGTAAAAGGCAATGACGGACAGGATGGTGGCCGTGCCGGTCCGCAGCCTTATATCGCGCATGCCGCTGCCTCCAAATCTTCCGGGGAAATATTTTTTGGAACTTTTCCCAGGTCAACCAATTTCCTGATGAATGCCGGCGCGTGTTGCCAGTGCCTCAATCCATCCGGGGGTGAGCCGCAGGAATGAAGCTGGTTATCGTGAATCTCCCAGATGTGCCTGACCCGGGGAAAGATTGCCTGCTCGTGCGTGAACAGGATGGTAATTCCCCTGTTACGACCGGACAGGATACTGCAGATCCTCCGCTTCTCACAGACATCGAGAGAACTGAATGGTTCATCGAGAATGAGGAGGTCGTACTGGTACGCAAGGATGCAGGCCAGGTGAAGCCGTTTCAGTTCGCCCCGGCTGAGCCGGAGCGGATCGCAGTCGTGCCTGTCTTTTAGTCCGATAGAAGAAAGGAGCGGGTTCGGATCGAGACCCCACGATTCGCATTCCTCGCGGACGGTTGTACCGGTGATGTGGTACTCGGGAAACTGGAAGGAGATCATCCGTGAACTGATCTCTTCTGAAATCATCGAACCGGCTGCCGGTGGCAGAAGACCGGCCATTATCAGGGCAAGCGTGGATTTACCGCTTCCCACATTCCCGCTGATGAGATGAATCCCTTCGGGAAATGTGCCATGAGCCGTGATGTGCCACTCTCCCCGCGTTACCGTGGCATCGTCGAGCACCAGTCTCATGCCCGGCACTTCCATGAAAGTGGATAAAATGAGGTTTCCTGCAGTTGTAAGAATACTTCATCCGGTGTCCCGTAATGCCCGACCCGGTTGTTTTCCAGGAAGACAACCTGATTTCCTGCTGCAGCATTCTCCATGTCCTGCGTGCTCCGGAGGATGAAGGGTATGCGTGACTGCCAAAGAATCCGGTCGATATCCTGCATGCTGCGGGCATCAAGATGTGAATCACATTCATCGAGAATGAGGACTACGGGGTTTGTGATCATGGCAGCAGCAAGGGCAACGAGGACTTTCTCACCGCCCGATAATTCCCTGACAGATCTGTCCGATAACCGGGTCAGGCCGAACTGTTTTTGTATCGCCTCGATGCGCCGGGATATCTCCCCGGATGCGATGTGCTGGAACCTGAGCGGGGATGCAATCTCATCAGTAGGGGTATCGAACAGGAAATTCCGGTCGGGAAATTCATTGACCCAGCCGATCTCGGTTTTGCGTGGTTCGCCGCCTTCAATCAGGATCGATCCTGCATCTGGCAGATTTATACCAGCGCACAATTTGAGAAGCGTGGTCTTTCCGCTCCCGTTCGCACCGATGACCGAGGTTACTCCGGCACCAATGGACAGCGCATCAATCGCAAGAGATCGATAGCGGAGGTCCCTGATGCAGATCATGTAAGATGCTCACCGATAATGTATGCCACGGCTGCTTTGATCGCGCAACCGGGAATAAAGGGGAGCATCCCCGTAGTGACTGCCGCAATGAACCCGAGTTGTAACGAGAGCATCAGCCATGCGACACCGAACAGGTAGATCACCAGTGTTGCACAAACGATCCCGCAGATCCTGATAATCCGTGATGTGTGCTCGTAGGCAAGACCCGTGATCAATCCGGCAAAGATGAACCCGATAAGGTACCCTCCGGTGGGTCCGAGAAGAACCCCGATCCCAGCCATCCCGTTATGGAACAGGGGCAGACCGAGTACTCCCAGGATGCAGTACAACAACACCGGGATCGCACCGTAGCGGTGCATGACGATACCTGCCAGGAGAACAAACAGGGTCTGGAGTGTGAAGGGGATGTTCCCTATGGGGAGGGAGATCCAGCTTCCCAGTGCTATGAGCCCGATAAATGCTGCAGAATACGCTATAATTCTTGAACGCTGAAGATCACCAAACATCGTCAACCATTAAAAAAATGATGGTTGACGATAAAAACGTGTCTTTTTACTGCTGGGTACAATCGCCGGCGATTACCCGCTCCAGTTTCCCATTGTCTTTCCTAACAATGAGCGCGCCGAATTCATCGATATCGATTGCCTCGCCCTCAAAACTGGTCTTCATGGTCCGGATCAGGACACGGTTATCGAGGGTCGCAGAGAGACTCTTCCACTCCTGCGTGACCGTCTCATATTCGCCGCTTTCCAGGAGCTGGTACCGGTTTTCGAATTCTTTGAGGATCCGTGCAAGGAATGATGCCCGATCGACATCATGGCCGACTTCAGCGCTGATGGAGGTGATATCCCTCTGGAGTTCTGCTGCAAAGTCCTTGACCGGATTATTAACATTGATCCCGATTCCAAGGAGGCAGTAATGGACCGTATCTGCCTCTGCCGACATTTCGAGGAGCAGCCCCCCGATCTTTTTCTTTCCGATGAAAATGTCGTTGGGCCATTTGATAAGCGCCCCGAGCTCGAACTCTTTCCTTATTGCGCGTGCAATGGCAACCGAGCCTGCCATCGTGATCATGAAGATGTGGTCAACCGGCACGCTGGGTTTCAGGATGATCGTGATCCAGATTCCCCCCGACGGGGAGATCCATGCCCTTCCCATTCTCCCGACCCCACCGGTCTGTTCTTCGGCAATGATGACGGTGCCATGGAGATTTTGCGGATCGCCTTCAGAGCAGAGCTGTTTTCCCACACCATTTGTCGAAGGCGTATCCCCATAATACCGCATCTTCCTGCCAATGGCCCGGGTAGCGAGTTTTTTATGGACTTCGTGGGGAAACAGTCTGCTGCTGGAATGAACCAGGTTATACCCGTCTTTCTGGGACGACTGGATATCGTATCCCATCGTGCGGAGTTCCTGAATATTCTTCCAGACTGCCGAACGGGTGATATTCAGTTCTTTACTGATTATTTCCCCGGAGATGGATCCGGGAGCGCGTTCGAGAATTTTAAGGACCCTGAATGCTGAATCGGTAATACAATTCACCTCCTGGAAGCGATGCGTTCACCCGGGAGCGGGCAGGGATCCCTGCCGCAGACCTGCCGGACAATGGAACTCTGGTGTTCCATGAGCGTTGCGAGATCGAAAATGCCGGTGATATCAACAACGCCGATTGCACCTATTGCAGCCCCGTCCTGGTCGCGTATCGGGGTAACGACAACGGGAATCCCCTGGTATGCACCGCTTGACGGAGTGATTTTTATCAGCTGGTTGGTCCGGATGGCATCGATGAGGACCGGGCCGTTGTAATGGCGGTCGATAATCCTTCCCTCTTCAATCCGGATACCATCCTGGTCCCGTGACTTGGCCGTGACCGGGAGACGATGGATCAGTTCATGGACTGCCAGGACAATTGGTTCGAGATCATCTGCCCCCGCATTGCAGGACATGGAATACTGGTGCATCGGAACTACCTCATACTCTGGTGATTCTTTATCTACAAGAAGATTGCGTATCCTGCACCCGGGAAAAATTACCGGTAATACCCGGGAATAATACCCGGTATATCAGAACCGGACTCCGACGCCGTTCTTACAAAATGTCTGGAGAAACGTGCGTGACGGGAACTCGTGAATACTCGTTACGACAATGGTCCCGTTTCCGATCTTCTTCTCAAGGATGACTGCGGACTCCCAGGCGTATCCTACACCGTCGGCATCGAATGAGGAGAATGTACCATCGCATTCAATGCAGGACGGATCGTAATCCCCAAGAATCCGGCAGGTGTCTGATGATGGGTTACAGGTAATTGCACGGGGATGGCAGTCATGCGTATAGTGTACCGGGAATGGCAGCCAGTCATAGGCATCCGGCTTCTCCATGGAAGCACCGAAGACCAGCAGGTTCCCTCCGTCCCCGACGAACCTGGCGATCCTTGAAGACGATGCCCGCAGGGCAGGAAGAAGGTTCGAATAGGCCGGATTGGCAAATCCCGTGGGGACGATCAGGCAGTTGAGGGTGGTCCGGAAGAACGGGGCGGCAAGCATATGGGGGGTGATGAGCTCGCAGTCGATGCCCGATTCTTCAATGAACCGGTTGAAATGCTGTTTGGTTCCCCAGACAAACCCGGCACGGGTATTCATCCCTTGATCACTCCAATCGGGGAAAGGCGGGCCACCAGTCGGGATATGCCCACATCGTGGACCACACCGACCACTTCATCGCTGGGTTTGTACACGTCCGGTGCCTCATCAGCAATCGCATTCTCGTGGGGGGCACGGACAATGATGCCCTGCCGTGCAAGGTTGGCTGCAACCTCGTGTCCGCTTTGCCTTTTCTTTGCCTGGGAGCGGCTCATGACCCTGCCGGCCCCATGGCAGGTACTGCCGAACGTCCGCTCCATGGCACCCTGGGTCCCGCTCAGCACATACGATGAGGTGCCCATGCTCCCGGGAATAATCACCGGCTGGCCGCAACCTGCCAGATCGGCAGGCAGGTCCGGCGCGCCCGGCCCAAACGCCCGGGTTGCTCCCTTGCGGTGGACACAGACCCTTGTTTGTTTCCCGTCCACCTCGTGCTCCTCGAACTTGGCAACATTATGGGCAACATCGTAGACCAGCGGCATCTCCTCGTATTCGATGTTGAACCTGCGGGAGAGGACCTGCCGGACGGTATGCGTGATCATCTGGCGGTTGGCCCATGCATAATTCGCTGATGCGGCCATGGCCCCGAAGTAGGCCTTTCCTTCGGGAGAATCGAGGGGAGCGCAGGCAAGCTGACGGTCCGGCAGGGTGATTTTATACTTCCTCATCGCCGCTTCCAGCACCTTGAGATGATCGGTACAGACCTGGTGGCCAAGGCCCCGCGAGCCACAGTGGATCATGCAACAGACCTGTCCTGCAGCAAGGCCGAACGCCTTTGCCGCATGGGCATCGTAGATCTCGCTTACAACCTGGATCTCAAGGAAATGGTTGCCGGATCCGAGCGTGCCCCCCTGGGGGATCCCGCGCTGTTTTGCCTTTGCGGAAACCGTACCGGTGTCCGCTTCCTTCATGCAGCCGGTGTCCTCGCAGCGGACGAGATCGCGGCTGGTCCCGTACCCGTTTTCAACTGCCCAGCGCGATCCCTTGATCATCATCCCGTCAAGTGATTTTGCCGAACCCTTCAGTGAGGAACTTTTTGCCCCGACACCGGTTGGCACAGACCGGAACAGTTCATCGATAAGGTCACCTCTGCCGGCCACATCCTTCTTTTCGAGCGGGGTCGTTATGAGCCGTACGCCGCAATTGATATCAAATCCCACGCCCCCTGGCGAGATAACTCCCTCATCGAGCGAGAACGCGGCAACACCTCCGATGGGAAATCCGTAGCCCCAATGAATGTCCGGCATCCCGAGAGCATTTTGTAAAATACCTGGCATCGTAGCGACATTTGCCAGCTGCTGGATTGCGCCGGGCTCTAAAACCGCTCCCAGTGCTTCTGACAGGAAGAACCGTCCCGGCACCCGCATCCCGGGAATATACCCGACCGGTACCTCCCATTCGTTTGTTCCGGTCCGTTTCACACCTTCGATCATCAGAATCACGCTCGTTTTGGTTGTTATACATCAAATAAGATATCGAGCATATAATCGTTCTCATCCCGGGTTATGGCAAGCCCCGAATAGGAGATCCCTTTCACTTCCGTTCCCCCGGCATGCCGCGAACGGTCGAACGGCTCGCCGTCAAGCACCGCAGTCAGGGATTTCCCATCAGTTACCACCGAAGCACCGGTGAATACCAGTCCCTCGACTTCACAGATAAACAGAGATTCCGAGAGAAAATCCATCAGCAGGGTCTCGGTATCCGCAGCCGCAATCCGGATCTCTTTTGAATGCCCGCCGCGGCGGTCTTTGCCAAAGATCGTCTGCATCAGGGCCTCGAATGACTCGGAAAAAAGCAGGTCCAGTGTTGGTGCCCGCACATGGATCCTGACATCTGCTGTATGGGATAACTCAACAAAACTCATCAGTAGGACATTCCGGGTTCTTCTTCATCAAAAAACGGAACCATTTCCATGTGAATGCTGTGCAGGAACCGGGCCTGGTGGATGGAGATGTAAATAGTATGGTTCCCGGCTTTCATGAGAAGATCGGACCTTTTCGGGGGTTTGATACGGGTAGACAGGAGAATCGGCCCGCCACAGGAAGTGCAGATACGAAAATCACAGTTCCTCTGGTTAATATAATCGATAACCTCAGGAGTTATTGTGACTTCACCCTGGCTGGCGCTGTCATGAGGGTTTGTATGCATGATGCTAATACGATAAGCAGGCAGGGGTAAAAACGGTTATGGATCGGATACCGGGGAATTACACCCCGACAATTCTGACCACAACGTCTACGTACTTCTCTTTGATCTCGTACGCATTTGTTCCATCTGCATTCCGTGATGAGCGAAGGATGCCGATACGGGATGCAATGATACCAACCATAGATGCAATCGCATGGAATGTTACCGTGAAATGCTTCTGGAGCTCGGTAACGAGTTCGGCAATCGTGAGGGTTTTCGTCCTGACAAAATGACGGAGAACTTCCCGTCTGATCCCGGTCTTGTCCTTCGAGAGGTAGACCCGGAGACGGCCCTCGATTATCTTCTTGATCTCTGTTGGAGATCTCATAAATTAGTGTCAAAGTTCTCTGTATATATAATTTGCTATTTTATGCATTTTACAATGGCTGAATTAAAAACTGGCGGTTTTACAAAGCGACAATAATATTCTGCGAAATCTGGTTTTACTCTTCGGGTACAGGAGTGTACACTTCCGGTGCATCGCCAACTGGGACGTCTGGTAACTATTTAATCGTAGATTGACAGATGTGTATGACATGGGATTGATCGATTACAATATTGAAAAATATACACCACAACAACTGGTGATAATCCCACTTGTGCTTCTTGTTGTCTCGCTGATTCTGCTTTCCCTGAATATGGCGACAATAGGAATGCCGGTGAAAACGGGAATTGATTTCTCCGGTGGGACTGCAGTCACCCTGAATACCCCCGATTCCGCGGATGAACTTAAAGCAATCTTTGCCGACTACCCCCTGACCGAGGTCAGTGAGGGTCTGAACCAGGGCAAATTCTTAAAATTCAGTTCCATGGACGATGCACAGTTCAGCTCGCTTTCCGGATTAATCATCCAGAAGTATCCTGATGCAAAGATCGACCAGATTGGCGAGTCATTCGGGGCAACCCTCCAGCAGCAGGCAGTTCTTGCGGTAATATTCTCGTTTATTGGAATGGCTCTTGTGATCTTCTTCTCCTTCCGAACTTTTGTTCCTTCGGTGGCAGTCGTAGTTTCTGCATTTGCTGACATGGCGATGACCGCTGCAACCATGAGTATCATCGGTATCCCGTTAACACTTGGGACAACCGCTGCACTGCTCATGCTCATCGGGTACTCGGTGGACAGCGATATCCTCCTCACCACCCGCGTACTCAAGCGGCAGGGCAAACTTGTCGACAAGTTCAAAGGGGCGTTTGATACCGGTATCAGCATGACCTCCACGACGTTTGCGGCCATCACGGCAATGCTGATCGTGTCCTGGATCGGATCGGTCCAGATCCTAATGGAAATATCTGCGGTGCTGTTGATTGGTCTTGCCTTTGATATCCTCAATACATGGCTGACCAATGCCGCGCTTCTCAAATGGCATGTCCAGAAAGGAGGTGGCAAATGAACTCAAAAGAGATCAAAGGAATTGTCACTGACTGGAGAGTTGCGACCCTCATCGTTCTTGTCGTGATCTCTGTCTTTGCGATCTACCCCCATTTCGACAGCAACGGGAACCTTGCAACCAACCTCCAGTATGGCCTCGATCTCCAGCAGGGATCATGGATCCAGCTCGAGTTCAAGGGCGAGGTTGTCGGGTTTACTACGGATCAGCCTCTTGACGATTTCATTACGGAACTGTCAACCCGCCTGGATACTGAAGTAAACCTTGTTGATGAGACTCACATTGAGGTCCGTAAATATTACACGCAGGCTGAACTCGAGCCGGTCTTTTCTGCCGCAGGCGGGAAGCTCACTACGTACAGCCAGGGTGTTTCCAAATCTACTGCAGAAACCGCAAAGCTTGTCCTTGAGAACAAGATCAATTCGTTTGGGACAAAGGATGCCAAGGTCCAGGTCCTGACGGGTATGAACAATGTTGCCCGGTATGTCCGGATAGAACTTGCCGGTGTCGATATGAACCAGGCACAGGAGATTGTCGGGAAACAGGGTAAGTTCGAGATCCGGGTCCAGATGGTCGGCAACGAAACGGAACATGTCCTCTTCGGGAACGCGATTACCAGCGTGGGCAATCCGGAAAAAGAATCCCGTAACGGGGTCTGGGGCGTTCCATTCACCCTCAGCGAAGAAGGTGCAATTGCACTCCAGCAGGCTGCAATAAAATCCGGCCTGACCACAAATCCCGAGGATCATTACCTGATCATGATTCTTGACAACAAGACCGTCTTCAATGCCCCGATGGCAGATGATGCTGCGGCAAAGCTCCAGACCAGTCCCAACCGCATATGGTCTGCAAGTACCGGGACAGGGGATGCCGGACTGGTTGCTGCCAATGCACTGAATATTCATTTAAGGGCCGGCGCACTACCGGTTGCCGTGAGCATTGCCGGATCCGGCGGTGTTACAGCACCGCTCGGCGAGCGCTACAAGATGATGGCACTCCTTGCCGGTATCTTCGCCCTGCTTACCGTTGCATTCGTGGTTTATTACCGGTACCGTGAACCCGGTATTGTCCTTCCGATGATCTTAATCAATGCATCGGAAATTCTCATCCTGCTCGGGTTCATCACCCTCATCCGGTTCCAGCTGGATCTTCCGACCATTGCAGGTCTTATCGCGGTCCTCGGGACCGGTATCGACCAGCTCGTCATCATCACTGATGAGATCCTGCACGAGGGCAAGGTACCGTCCCCGAACCTCTACTTAAAGAGGCTTTCGCGGGCGCTTGGTATCATTGTGACTGCGGCGGCAACGGTCTTCATCGCCATGGCCCCGCTCGCCCTCATGGACCTCTCGACCCTCAAGGGCTTTGCCATCATCACCATTCTCGGTGTGCTTGTCGGTGTCATCATCACCCGGCCGGCGTATGGCAAGATCATCATGGAGATCCTCTCCAAATAACAATACCATAGATTTATCTTTTTTTTCATCGACTACACTACCGGGTATACGAATGAGCAAACCGGTTTTGTTTGACTTTTTTGCAACATGGTGCGGACCCTGCAGGATGCAGACTCCGATCCTGGAAGAACTTGCAAAAACGATGGGGGACGCCATAGAGATCCGGAAAGTGGATGTTGACGAACATATGGATCTTGCAGAAAAATACGGGATCCGTGTTGTTCCGACACTTGTCATCGAGAAGGATGGCAAGATTGTCCAGCAGATGGAAGGCGTCACCGATGCATCCACGCTCGAAAAACTCTTAAAACCGCTGGTGGGTTAGGTGAAGATCGGTATTGTCGGGGGTACCGGTGATATCGGCGAAGGAATCGCCATGCGCCTTGCACCCCTGTATGACATCATTGTCGGCTCACGGGATGAGGTCCGGGCAAAAGAGAGCTGCACGTGCAGTATTGCTGCCCTGAAAAACCGGGGTACCAGCTGCAGGAGTTTTACCGGAGCTACCAACCAGGACGCAATCTGCTGCGCGGATATCGTGATCCTTGCCGTCCCGTTCCGGAATGTCATTACCACCCTCGAGACCCTTTCCTGTTTTGAGGATAAGATCGTCATCAGCCCGGTCAATCCGATGGAGAAACGTGATCATTTCATGTTTGTCCCGCCGGAAGATGGCTCTGCAGCGCTCATGATCCGAAGGCTCCTGCCCAAGGAGGCACGGATCTGTTCGGCATTCAACACGATCGCTGCCAACAAGTGGAAGGCGCTCAACGAGGAGCTCTCCTACTCGGTCCCGGTCTGCGGGGACGATGAAGAGGCAAAACGCATGGTCATGGGAATTGTCAACTCGGTCTCGAAACTCCAGGGATTCGATGCCGGTCCGCTTGCAGCGTCCAGCATGGTGGAAGCGTTAACCCCGCTCCTCCTGAATATCGCACGCTACAACAAGATGCGCGATGTCGGCATCCAGTTCATGTAATTTTTCTTTTTTTCTTAAGAGATAATTCACGGGTTCAATCCCATCCGGTCTTCATTCGATCAGGTATTTTTTGCTCCCGGAGAGATCTATTTTCGCAAGGATGGGGGCTGATGTCCTCCTGCCCCTGAGGGAGATTCGCCCCCGGGGGACTTCTTTCGGCAGCTTCAAAACGTTTTCATTTTTGCATGCACCGTAATTGCCCCGCCATGCCGAACCGAGGCCCTGAGGCGGGGGAGCATCGCAAGTTCCCTGACAAAAACCGAACGCGATCGTATTCAATAAAAAAAATGAACATGCTGGAAAATTTAGAAAAAAACCTGTTCTGGAAAAAACTCTTTCGCAAAGATGGGGGCTGATGCCCCCATACCCCCGGGAGGGATACCTGCAGCCGCCCCGGAGGGCGCCCCGCGGCGGCCTCAATGAGCGGTTATCCCAAGAACCTGAAAAATTTCTTTTTGGGAGTGCCGGTAATACGTCGTCATCGCTCATTGGGGGTGCCACGGACGTGCGGGACGAAGCCCGGACGTCTGAGCGGGCTGAATGAAGTCTCCCGGACCACGATCACTGCTCCGGCAGGAGGGCATTTTATACCCGTTGAAAGAGAACGGGGTATAGACTATGTCTGCGTCGGAGTTCGAGCGTATTGGAAAACGGCTCTTTGCCGAACACCTCGTGGGGGGGAATTTTGGCAATATGAGCGTGCGGGTGGGGGATGCCGGTTTTTTCATCAAGCGGACCGGTGCGTATCTCGATGTGGCGGGCGAGCCAGTTCTTGTCCCGTTTGATGGCCCTGCACCCGCGGATGCCTCCAGCGAGTACCGTGTCCACCGCGAAGTCTACAAACTGACCCCGCCCCTGGCTATTGTCCACGCCCACCCGCCGGCGGCGATTGCCGCTTCGCTGGTCTTAGACGAGATTATCCCGGAAGACAGCGAGGGGCTGATGTTCTGCCCGAAGATCCCGGTTGTAACCGGCGCTCCGGGATCGCAGGAAGTTGCCGATAACGTGGCCGATGCGTTAGTCCATTCAAAACTGGTGATTGCCCGGGGACATGGCACATTTACAGCCGGAAAGACCCTTGACGAGGCTTATATCTTCACGTCGCTTGCCGAGCATTCGTGCCGGGTTTTGGCAATAAAAAAAGATTTTTTCTGATTTTTTATTTTTATTACTTCGGAGGTTTCGGGGGCTGGAGAAGCTGGATTTCCCGTATGATCTCGCGGTGGAAGACGAGCAGCATATCGCTGATCATCCCGAACATGAAGATCTCGATACCTACCACGATAAGGAGCACGGTTAAGATAGTGAGCGGAATGTGCTCGACATTGTTGAACCACTCAAGGAGCACGTAGACTCCGGTGAGCATCCCGAGGATGCTCGTGAAGACACCCATCAGCCCGAAATAGAACATGGGATTGTTGACCCGGGCAAGGCGGTAAATGGTGCTGACGATCTTGATCCCGTCATGGAACGGGGAGAGTTTGGTAGCCGTGCCGGGGCGGCGGAGGTACTTGATCGGTACGATCATGATCCGCTGCCCGTTACGGACTGCCTCGACAGAGATCTCGGTCTCGATCTCAAAGCCCTTCTCCTTGAGGTGCATCTGGTTCACGGCAAGTTTGGTGAATGCGCGATATCCCGAGAGGATATCGTGCAGGTCCCGGCTGTGTGCAACTTTAAAGAGGAGGTTGAGCATATGGTTGCCAAAGAGGTTGAGACGGGAGAACGAACCCTCTTCCGCATTCATGAGCCGGTCGCCGATGACCTGGTCGAACCCGAGGAAGAGGGGAGTGAGCATCTTCTCGGCGTCCTTTGCGGAATAGGTGCCGTCCCCGTCAAGCATGAGGATATAGGGCTGTTCGATCACCTCGAATGCCTCGATGAGAGCGTTCCCCTTTCCTTTGCCGGACTGCGTGCGGACATTTGCGCCGGCTTCCCGTGCGAATTTCACCGTGTTGTCGGTGCTCTTCCCGTCAATAACAAGGATATGGTTGTACCCGAGCACCTTGAACTCCTTCACCACGTTCGCGATGGTGGGAGCCTCATTGAGTGTGGGTATTAAGATGCAGACCTCATCTTTGTTGAATTTCATCGGTATAGTATTTTATAGCGGGTGTCATAAGTGCTTCTATGCACCTGCAGAAAAAGGGTCTCCGGGCGCTGGGCATTGCCGAGAGTTATGCCGGTCGGACCTCATCGACCCTTGCCGGCGTGGTGATGAGAAAGGATCTCCGTATTGACGGTTTCGTTTACGGGACGGTGACGGTTGGCGGGACGGATGCAACGGAAACGATCCTGCACATGGTCCGAACCCTTGACCGGAAAGATCTCAACGTCATCCTTCTCTCGGGTTGCGTGATCGCGTGGTTCAACGTGATCGACCTGGAACGCCTTGCTGCAGAGACCTGCCTGCCGGTTATATGCGTGACATACGAGGAATCGGATGGTCTCCTTGGCGATATCCGCCATCATTTTCCCGATGATGAGGCCCGCCTGTCTGCATACCGGAATCTGGGTGAGCGGGTGCCGGTGGCACTCCATACCGGCCAGACACTCTACCTTCGGGCTGTCGGCATAAACCCGGCGGATGCGGCACGGTTCTGCAATGATTTTACCCTGGACGGGAAGATACCGGAACCCCTGCGGGTGGCCCGGCTCTGTGCCCGGCAGATCCTCGCTCCCGTTTGATCGTATGAGGTTTGTCACCAGGAAAGATTTCATATTCCCCTGGCAATAACCAGACTGATACAAGTAATTCGGATTTTTTGGAGTTGAAAAAGATGCCAACCGATGAGAAAAATGCACGCTGGGTCTGTCTCGAATGCCACTACATCTATGATCCGGCCAAAGGCGATCCCAAGAACGGGATTCCCGCAGGAACGCCATGGTCCGAAGTCCCCGATACCTGGCGCTGTCCGGAATGCAAGATCCTGAAGGCGAAGAAGGGCGTTTTCAAACGACTTGATGATTGAATAATAAATCCATCCATTTTTTTGTATTTCCGCTCGTATGCGGCCAGGTGTCCCGCGAAATGATCTGGTTCGTGGTGCGGTCGTACACTTCAAACATTATGATGTCGCCGGGATGAAATGTCCCGTCCGAGTAATCGATATAGAGCGTCGCGGTTGGAACCCAGAAAAAATCTTCTGTACCGAATCCGCCCATTTTCTGGATCCCGAAATGGTGGGACGGGACATAGTCATGGCCGTTCATGGTACGAATGATGCAGGGCAGCAGCTTCCCGTTCCGGTAGGTTTTAGCATACAGTTTCCGGTTATCATACGCGATCTTTCCACTGTTTTTCACCACCATATAACTCTTATAATTAAGTTTTCCGTCGAGTTCGGCGTGATAGAGAGCGGTGATCTCGAATACGGTCGGAACTTCATCATAATATAACCGGGCCGGGACCTGGATGAACTGGGCCAGAATGAGACCTGCGATGATGACCGTCACCACTACCATCAGGATAATGCCGGTTGCGTGTGATGATGCGGAGCTGGTATCGGGTGGCAATATTTGTACTTATATTAAAATCATTATAGCGTTTTCGGAATGAGATTACCGGTAAAAATAAAAATGGTTCCCGGGATTCACATTCCCGCCATCGTCCCGAGGATTTGCTGCATGGCTGCCGGGTCCACGATCTCCGCGAACACGATCCCGGCCAGTGCGATGAACACGCTCCAGAACACTTTCTTCACCTGCTCGTTCTTGCCGAACAAGTCAAGAATTGTCTCCGTGTCGGTCTTCATCCCCCGCTGGATGATCTTTGGGAGGAACACGAAGAGCAGCAGGAAGATCATTGCTGCAATGATGAACGATAGCATGCTGCCGGTCTTTCCTGCCAGGATCATACCAGCCGGGACGGCGAATACCGCGGCCAGGGCGGCAGCGGTTGCTGTCTCGCCGAACCAGAAGGAATGCCGGTTTTTTGCATAGTTCTCCTTCTCCTCACGGGTCAGTACCGCGGGATCAAAGATCCCGAGCGTGTTGAGCATCCCGTACCATGCCGCATGCATCCCCTCTTGTGCGGCAACGATGCCGAAGATGACGATCACGACCGGCACGATGAGGAGCATGAGCGGCAGTTCCGCGAAGAAAAAAATGAGGGCGAGCAGGACGCCGGTGCCGCAGACTGCCGCCCGGGTCCGGGTGTTGTTATCCGTCATCGCGCTCACCATCCATGATAACGAACTCGAAGACCGGGCTCGTGGAACCGCCATTTGCCGGGCTGAAGTCCCGGACCTGTCCCCGCTGGTCCCGTTTTCTCCGTGCGGTCCGGATCCTTACCGTGTGGATCCCCGGTGCCCGGGGATAGACACGGTACCCGTCCGCATCCCGCATCCCGCGGTACGGCGGGATCTCGAACCAGTCCGGCCAGAACCGGAACCCGCGGGGGATGTCCGTTCCCCTCATGAGGTCCTGGAGCCGGATCGGTCTCATGTTGTCGTAGATGACATCGATTATGAGGTCCTCGTCCTGTTGTTCTTCGTGCAGTTCCAGCTCGTAGAAGATCGGGTTTCTCCGCACTTCTTCCATGGTGAGCGGGGTATCCGGGGTCAGCGGTTCAAGGCCGCCGGACGTCCCCCGGTACAGGCCGGTCACGGTTGCGACCGGCACGATTTCAGTTTCCATGATATGCCTCCTTCATGTGTTCGTGCTCGTCCCGGAGCCGTTTGAACTCCTCCACGATCTCATCGTACCTGCCGATCCGCTGGTGGATGACGAACAGGATGGGATAGATCGGGAGCACGGCCCCGAGGATTATGCCGGAAATTTCTTCCATACCTGCCTCCTTGGGAAAATCCCCCTCCCCCCATATGCGCCACCGGTCCCCCACCGGGGGACGGGGCGCATGCGGTGTGACGGAATCCGGGGGATCAGGTTTTTCCTGATGGTCCGGACCGGTAATCCGTCACTATCGCGGGGGGATGCTCTCGTGGCGGGGGCATGCCTGCATGCCCCTGAGAGCGCCCGGGATTTTCACCGGGGTTTTTCAGGCCAGTGCCGCCACCGTGTCGGCCCAGGTCTCGACCGTGGTGCGGATCGCGTCGTCCGAGTAGGACGTGATGCTGATCCGGTCGCGGCTGAAGGTCACGAAGTACAGTTCACCGTTCTGCGCTTTGCACCGGAGCGTGGCCGAGTAGGTCTCGCTGCCGGAATCACGGACGGGCGTGCCCGCGTGGGCTGCAGTGAGCGCGGTGTCGGCAAGGATTGCTGCCGCACCGGCATTGAACCCGGCGATGGTGTTGTACTTGCCGGACTCGTTCCCCACAGTCTTTGCAAGGGCGTCCTGGTAGACCACCTTTGCCACGTATGTTTCCTTCGACTTCTCCACCGGCTGGTGGGTTACGCCCGCCTCCGTGTACGCAACGCACCCGAACGGGTTGGCGGTGATCACGGACTGGACGATGGTGTCGAATGACGATACATTTTCGATCGGGGTCGCGAGTTCGCGGACCGCGGTCTTGGTTACTGTTTTCTCTACAAAGTCTGCCATGTTGGTTTCCTCTTTTTTTGTGAGGAGATCCGGGTGAAGGTCGGCTCCGCCTCCTTTCTTCTTCCCGAGGTTTATTTTCCCTCTCGAACTCCACAGATCTCCGGTGTTGGTTTTTCCGGTGAAGTTTGCGCAAACTTCACTGACGTGAGGAGGATTTTGTTCCATCCTTCGTGTCGCCGGGGCCCCTTTGACATACCAGTATGGGTTTTATAGGGAGATGGGCTTGGCTGAATAAATCCGGAAATCGAAAAAAGGGGGATTTTGGTGGGGATTGAAGGTTATCCGGGCACTTTGGGTGGCCGGAGGGTTTTGACAAAACGGGATGGAAAAAAAGGTGGTCGTCAGAATGTCAGGTTCAATCTGCTACTGGCAACCCATCCATGTAGCAGTACGACTGTGGAGGCACAAAGCCCGGTATCGTTTCGTAGGGATTGATCGGTTCGTCAAATTCCTGCAGGTTCTGGATTTCGATGGCGAAGGCCCGTGATTTTCCCTCAAAATACGAGAAAAAATCCCGGTCATTGATGCCGGCATACTCTTTCACGTTATCCCAGAGCTCGCGTGGATGATCTTCCAGGATTTCTCCGACCTCGAACGATCCAATAATTTTTTTCACGGGCGATGATGAATAGATGTAGATTAGATCAATCCCGCGGTTTTTGAAGATCGTCTTTCGGAACTCGTACCGCTTCCCGCCTTCGATGATGGACCTGACATATTTTGGCTTAATTGACAGTAAAACGTCCATCGATGCCCCCGAGGCCTTTAATCACGTTATTCATTGATATGTTATTCGTCCTCGTCCCATGTTGGAGTAAAGAAACGGGTTGGATCAAAAAAATTGTCGATTTGATCATAAATGTCAGTATGAGGAGGATTGGTTGTATCCTCAAATTGTAAGAGAGTTGCTTGTATGGTCCCTCCACGATAATGCTGATAATCTAGAGCAGCAGAACTGAGAAGCGCTAAAAATTTTTTTAGTGAACGGCGTCTTAAAAAGATTTTACCTTTTCTTACCTCTCGATACTTATTAATGTTGTATTGGGAGTCAGTTGTATCATCGGGAAAAAGACGGGTGAGTATCCGTTCCATTGTTACAATGAGTTCGTGAAATTCTCCTTTACCGAGTCGGGTAAATAACGGATATTCCTGTATGACAATTTCATCGAGTGGAGGTAGACGTTCATATCGTTCCAGTCTCCCTGATCGGGAAAGGATCATGATCATCATTTTCTGAATAAAATATGCTGCATTGTTCTGATAATCGTAGGAACTGAATGGAATGTAAACTAATGGAAGGCGTGGGATCTTAACGGGAGTTCTAAATGCGGATGTGATATCAGGATTAGTAAACGAAGCTCCTGTGATATTGGTTGCCGTCAGCATTCGGTCTGGTTCGTTATAATGCAGAACTGGAAATGGTAAAGGGTTTCTTGCGTGATCTTCTGATATTTTCTGTAAATTCGTGCAAAGAATTCCAAAATCGATGGCCAAGCCAGTATCTGTTATGTTGAGTTCACTGTTGGGAACCCTGATAAGATAATCAGGATGCTGTTGAACGTACAAAAATTTTTCAGTCTGATCGTCATCACTTCCACCACCTTTGGCTTCAAGAAATAGTACTGCATTTTTTTCATGTGAAGAATATGCTGCATCCGGTGTGGGAGCCGGTGGAGGAACTGCACCCGGATCAAAACCTGGTATTGGGATTCTCAATCCCAACTTCCTTAATGGATATCCTTTTTCTAACAGTACCGGTTGAACATATGCATTCCGCTGACCGAGCAGGACTGAAAGATTCATCAGTTTGGTATGATCGCTAGGCGGGAATGATAGCATTTCCAGCACCTCCCGTCAGTTTTGCCTGAGGATCAATATTTTCCTGGCACAGTGTAAATAAGCGGACAACGGAATTTCCACAAGTTCCCTTTGGTAAATTTATCAATAATTCATCCGGGAATATTTCCAGATCGAAATGTCCGAAGTTATGAAGATCTAACACATCTACAAGAATATGCTCATCGTCAATTTTATTTGGGTAGCCTAAGAATCTGAACGGATTAGTTCCTTTCAGCAAGCTATTTGTGAAAAATTCCAGGTTTTCCAGTTTTGAAGTAAGTTTTATTGAGAGGATATCTCCTTTGACATTTATCCCGTCATCGTTGGTGCTATATTCAGTTGTAAAATCTCTCTCAATTCTTTCTACGATCGGTCGGTAATGTCCCTGAATAACCTGCTGTTGGAATTCCAGGACATTGTGGATGGAATTTCCTCGGGATATGTTGATCGATCCATCCATCGAGAGCCGGGTTTTTACAAAATCACTGTGGTTATATGACAAAAGGACTTCAATATTTGAAAAACATGCCCCTTTTCCGATGAACGGATTAGAAAGTAAACTATCAACAATATCTGAAGCATCCTCTGCGGAAAGCTGTAATGAGAGTCGTTTCATTCCGATGCTCTCATTTCGGAACATGTTGAAAAATTTCATGCTGAATCGGGTTTTTGGGTATCCAGATGATAATTTTTTTAGTGAACTTGATGAGAACCATGTATAATCAAGGTGACTGTTGTTCTGCTGAACTAATTTTTTAATGTCTTTTTTAATATCAAGGCTGTTATCAAGAGAATAGAGAACCCAGAATCGCTGGTCAAGCATATCAAGATATGAATATGACAGTTTATTGTCTCGGGTGAGTTTCAGAATTTTCAGGTTTTTTTCTGAAGTTGGCAAGAACTCAATATTCTTTTCTGCATGGATTTTTTCAAGGGGGACATTAGATTCGATGGGCAGAGATTTGAGATACTTTTTCTGGCTGGGTTTTCCTTCAGCAATGCGCTCCTCTTCTATCTCTTCATCATCTAGTTGAGAGATGTTGCATATCGCTTTCTCCAGCTCTCCGTACATTTCCTGCCGGTTAGATATTTTGGGTAATGCATCGTATCCCATTATTCAGCCCCACTTGTTCCTCATACATCAATTGAGTTGATCCAGTACATAGTTACATCCATCCCAGCAATCACTATTTTCATTTACATTTCGTATGGGATATTTTGTATTAATTAATCCTCAAGTATGCAGGGTGAAAGAGAACATCCTTTAGATGGTCTTGTTCTATCAAAATCTCCCCTCTCCACTTTCTTCCGAAAGTCACCTTCACCCCGCTCGGCCTCAGGTTATAGCCAGAATACTTCAACCATTATCTATGCCATACACCTGCGGCCAGACGCCTGGCAAAGGAATGTATCGCTGTACGAAAGATCATGAAACTATTCATCTGGATCAGGACTCTGATGTTCTACCCCCCTGTCCCAAATGCAATGCCTGCAGCTGGGACAAGATTTCCTGACCCACCTCTCTTTTCACATTCCCATCCTGCCCCGACCACAGCTTATATCATCCCCGGCCAAGATAGTTTACTCATACCAAAAATTTCAGAAATTTGTAAACTAAACCGGGTGAATACTGCTATGGCAACAATTGGTGAGCGGATCAAGGCAGCCCGCATACTTGCCGGGTTATCCCAGGAGGACCTGGGGGGGCAGATGGGGGTCACCAAGATGGCGATATCGAAATACGAGACCGGGGGCGTCATCCCCAACTCTACAGCGCTGATCGCATTATCGAAGGCCCTTGATGTCAAGATTGAATACTTCTTCCGTTCCATGAGCGTGACACTCTCGAAACCTTCCTACCGGTGCAGGAAAGCGCTGGCGCAAAAGGAAGAGACAAGGATTCTCGGGAAAACTGCGGAATGGCTGGAACGGTACCTCATGGTGGAACATCTCACGGGTACGGAGAAGCCTTTGGATCTTCCTAAACCAGAACACTGCCGGATAAAAACTGTCAGCGACATTGAAAAGATAGCACACAAAATCCGGAAAGAATGGAACCTGGGATCCGATCCTATCGAGAACGTCATGGACGTGCTGGAGCAGCACGGGATCAAGGTTGGTGTGGTCGAGGCGCCGGAGTCATTCGATGCCCTGACCCTCTGGTACAATGACAAGTGTCCTGTAATCGTTGTGAACAAGCGCTTCCCCGGCGACCGCCAGCGCTACAATCTCGCCCATGAACTCGGGCACCTGGTCCTGCAAATCGAATCCGATCTGGATGCAGAAATCGCTGCCCACCGGTTCGCCGGGGCATTTCTTGTACCGGACGATATGGCGGTCCGCGAACTTGGCACTCAGAGAAATGTACTGGATTTCCGGGAATTGTATATCCTCAAACACAAGTACGGGATGAGCATGGCGGCATGGATTCACCGCGCCGTGGATCTCGGCATTGTTACGCAGGCCGCTGCGAAACGTCACTGGATCT
This sequence comes from Methanoregula sp., assembly GCA_023228295.1. GTDB lineage: Archaea > Halobacteriota > Methanomicrobia > Methanomicrobiales > Methanospirillaceae > Methanoregula. The sequence goes on along the minus strand of JALOBP010000012.1, from coordinate 11,884 downwards.
CAATGCGGGCGAAAGGTTGGCATAAGACTGAACCTCACAGACAGGTGCCTGCAGAATCGCCAACTCTGATGCGACTCCTGCTTTTCAGGGCCGTCAGCGAAAATACAATCACCCGGTCGCGGTTCGCGGAACTTCTCGGGGTAGATCTTGCGAAAGCAGTGGAGCCTTGTGCCTGAAGGACGCGAACATGACCGGAAAGAAAAGATGTGTAATCGATGCATCGATCCTTCTCGATTTCATTGAAGGTGAGATCTTCGAAACCCTCTTTTCTCTTCCCCTGGAATTTTCCACATCAGATATCGTAGCCGATGAGATCTCCCGCTCGTATACGCCCTCAGAACTGCGTAAGTATGGGGTGGAGATTATCGCGCTTGAAGAAGAATTCATCCTGGAGATCGGAACCATTCAGGCTGAACACACGGAGTTATCTCCCAACGATCTCTCGGTATTTATCCTGGCACGTGAGCAGGGATCATTTCTTATTTCCGGGACGGCCCGTTAAGGGAACTGGCCGATATCTCGCGAATCGAATATCACGGTACGCTCTGGCTGCTGGAGATGATGGTCCGCAATGAGGTAATCCCCCCGGGTGCCGCTGCGGTTGCACTTCGATCGATGCTTAACCATAAACGCTGGCTCCCACGTTCGGAATGCGAAAAATTGATCAGAAAATGGGAATCCGGAGAATAACTGAGCACTCCCGACATAAGATCACCCGATGGTCAAACAATGGATACCGGGTCCGTTTCCCGTTCCTCTTTTTCCGGACAACCACCAGCCTGTGCTTCGAGAAAAACTCTGCTGTAATAGTGCTGTTGCCCTCATTTTCCGGGCACGGAAACAGCGGATCCCCCCCAATCGGAAACAGAAACGGACGTCCCCTTAAACAATAGTGTCAAAAAAAGACGAAACCGTGTCAAAAGTGCCGGAAAAACAGGTAATCGGAGCCCAAAACAACCTCCGTTGACTCCACCCCCCCAGGAGCCCCCTGGTTGGACCGAGACTGAGCATGCCGGTATTTATCCGATGGAGGATTACCGATCCGCTCATGAGGCTGCCAGGCCAATTTCCCGGCCACCAAGTTACAGATTACCACCTGCCTGTGCCCCGGCAGAACCTCCGCTGTAATAGTGCAGCAGCCCACCAATTCCGGGCAAAGGGACGGCTGATCCCCGTCAATCGGGGACTGAAACAGGCGTTTCCTCAAACAATAGTGTCATTTTTTTATGAAACAGTGTCATCCGGGCCGAAAAAACGGGCAAACGGAGGTGAAAATGGCCTCCGTTGGCCTTAACCCCCGGGTCCACCCCCATTATCCCCCGAAGCCTGGGTGGAACCCGGCTCCACGGGAAGAGTGCTCGCAGCCGGTCCCCGGCTCCCGGCATCCGGTAATTTTTCCGGATTTACTATGCCGGTTACGCCGGCTTTGTCTGCGCCGGAATTTTTCATGGCATTCCATTTTTTCAACCACCCGATGATGTGACTGGGTGCATCGATGGCACGGGAACCGGCAGGTACGCCTGCGACCGGTGCCGGCACCGGAGACCCGGCATCGCCCGGAGCCGGCAGCATAATACCAACCGGCTTCCCATCCACGAACGGTACACCGTCGCGATCAATCTCTTCGAGACTTCCATCATCACCAACCCGGAAGAACCGGAGGGCGCCGTACCGTGAGTACAGCCAGAGCTCGCGGGAGACCGGTCCCCCGCAGGGAATTGTGCAGAGCCCGGCAATCGCGCCGGCATAGTCCGCACTGATCTCCGCAAGCGTTGCCCGGGAGAGCCTCACGGCCAGCCGGAGACAGACCATGACGAGCAGCCCGTTCCCGTAAAACAGGAAATTGCCGGCATATTCGGGCGACGACTGGAAGCGCATCACCCGGCCGCGCCTGAGCGCAGCCGGGATCGCCGCATCGAGCCCTTTTGCCGGCTCCGGTCCCCGTTTCATGCCGGGCACCCCTTGTGACCGGCCCGCGACCGTTTCTTCGTCCCACCCGGAGTATCCTGGGAGATTGTTGCGACATCCCCCGACGCGAGTTCCTTTTTGATCGGCCGGGTCCGGACGGTCACGTTGAAGTGGTGCCAGTGCGTCCGCTTCACGCTGATGCGGTACAGGGCATCGCCCCAATCCCGGACCGTCCGGACAAGAACCTGCGGCAGGAGCCAGAGAGGAATCTCATTCACGGTCCGCGACCTGCGTCTGGTCAAGCCGACCTCCGATGCGCCTCCAGGATCACCAGCCTGCGGTTGAGCCGTTCGACCTTGTGCATAAGGCGGCCTGAAACTCTCATCTCCATATCTTTCATCACGAAGACAAGGTGCCGCCATTTCTTGGGGAGGAAAAGCCAGTCTCTCATCCCTTAACCTCCGCATTGCCGGGAGATTTTTGCTGCTCTGCCCGCTGTCGTCCGAGCGCATCAATCTGCTGCTGGAGATCCGCAGCATGCAGGAGCATCTCATCGTAGATCCTGTCCTGCCGCTCAACAAGCGAGCAGACAAAAGTCCTGAACGAATCCTCGAACGAGCGGTAAGCTACCTCGCCATCCGGATCCCGGATGTTCTTCAGAGTCCGCTGCCGGACTTTTTTGATCTCCTCCGGTTCCACCGGCGGTGCAATCCCGAGCAGTTCCGTTTTCCGGAACACACTCTTGGCCGAACGGCGCACGGTCCGGTTGCCAGGAACGTGCTTTCGTGCCCATTCGAGTTCGTCATTCTCCTCCCGGGCCAACGGTACAGGGGCGGTATTATCTATCTGCGATACCTCGCGGGAAGGCACGGCAATCCCCGTGCTGTCCCGCAACGGGATCCCATCGGATCCCGCGTCTCTGGTTTCCATTTTACAGTCTGTCATTCTGGATCTTGTTTCTCTTATCTTCATTGTCGATACAGCAGGGCGGCGGATCGGTCGCTTTGCTCTGAACAGGGTAGGTCATCACTGGCAAACGGGCGAAATGGCAGATTCCGGACGGAACCTGCCTGGTACGGTAATGCTGAACATCTGCCCGTGTGCCGGGCGGATTATTGGGTAAACAGAAGAGCGCGGTCGCTATCCGCCGCAGTCCCGGAATATGCCGGGAAAATCCCACAAACGCCGGCCGGAACCCCGGCAGTACCCCGTCTTGCCGGGAAATATGCCGGGGACGGATCCGTCTCATCGGACCTGAGCCGGTATCCCATGATGGTGTAGACCACCAGACATTCGATCAGGATCACTGCGGCAATACGCTGCGCATCGTGGAGCGTGTGGCCGAGCGCCATAATCTTCATCGTCAGTGATAGCCAGAGTTCGGACGACATTGTGATTACCTTAGAGCTGATATAATAGGTTATATACTTGCTAGTCTCATTGTCACTCACAAAATGTACGGGATAAAATAATGTAAATTATTGATGCAATACCCTGCATCAGTAATCACGATATGATATTCTGCAACCGCTGACGGGACGCCCGGGTTTTCATTTTATTCATTCGACCTGAAGTTCTGGTTTAAGATTGGACATCATGTTAGTGCTCCCATCGGAGTGTCATGCTGGACGAATATCACATTCCGGCTTTCCTCGTCAACGAGAAAATCCCAGTTAGTGCCGTTATGGGATACCCGGAGCGCCGGTGCGCATGCAGGGCCGGAGAAATTCTTCGGTGTCGGGTGACATTGATACAGGACTCCTTCGATCATGCCCCCGTCAATAAGAAGAGAACGGACACGATCATCAGCAAGGGCGACTTCAGCGATAGCATTTTTCCGGGCTTCATCCATCGGATGTGAGATATCGGCCTGGCCGATGAACCGGATTGCTGTGTAATTCACGACAAGGTTGGGAGAACTGGTCGTGCCCGGTATTGCCGGGCTTGCAAAACCGACAAGTGAAGGCGTTGCAGGAATTGACAGAACCGGAGAAGGCTCCGTGTTATTTTCATAAGTGTTCTGGTGAACACAACCTGAAAAACCGAGAAAAATCATGACAAGTATCATGACGCCGCCGGATACCAGTACGGGAAACCCGATGTCCTTCATTTCCGGAATACTCCGCTGTATACTCCCAAAATGCACAGTGCAGTAACCGTAACAATAACCGGGAATGGTGCAGGCGCAGCAGGTTGGGGGGAAGATGGTGTGGGGGGATGGTCGGTTTCATCCGCAGTCGGATATTTACCGGACTGAGTCCCGTTTCGGGATTGCAACGTGAAATCAACTGACGATTCAATGATGGGCGATTCAAATGAAGTAACATGGATCGTGTAATCGTCCGGTATCAATGAAGCGGAGTCCACAACAAACGACCACCGGGTAATTCCATCGGGGGAATTTTCCGTTGTTGTCTGCCCGGTAAAAGCTGTCGTGTTTTTCGGGGGTTCATGAGAAGGAGCCGGGTACAGGCGGACCGGTTCAATATCGATCACAAGAGGTTTTCCCGCTGGCAGGGTGGTTGTTCCATTGAGAAAGAAAATATCTCCGGCAGTGTGGTTGCTTACAGGACTAATAGAGATTGTGTCATTTCCGGCAGAAACCGTTGGAATAAACAAAAGAGAGAGCGTCAGGCAGATAACCAGGAATTTTCTCATATGTATCATCTTACAATATTCCTTTTTCATTATAGTGTATCAAATGATTCAGACAAAAAAATGAAGGATTATTCAACGCAATACAGGTTGGTATCCAGCAATGAACCAACAAACGATGCGCTGACGCTGACATAGGAATCGGTCCTGTGATCCGCGGGAAAATTATGCCGGCTCCTGACCTTGTTGACCGTTGATACCTGTCGGGGTATGCGCTGCTGTTCAACAATCTCCCTCCCATCACCGCAAGGCAATTGTAAACCAATCCCCTGTCAGATATCCAGAAAACCTGTCACCGGGCCTTTTTTAGTATCTTCATCCCCCCACAAATATCCGCTAACATAAATATCTCCGGGACAAATCTCAAATACTACCGGTCTCCGGTCAAGAGGACAAGTACCCAATGGCTCCCGAACCCGACACAGGCGATCCAGCATCCCGGCAGAAAGGGCGGGAATTCTATCTCGAAGGCCTTGCCCTTGGACGGGACGGCAGGCACGAAGATGCCCTCGCCTCCTTCTCCCTGGCCCTTGCCGTTGACCCGCACCTCGCGCTCGCGTGGGTGGGCCGGGGTTTTGCCCTTGGCAAACTCGGGCGCTATGAAGAAGAGATCGAGTGCTGCGGGAAAGCCATCGAGATCGACCCGGACTGTATCGATGCCTGGAACAACAAGGGATTTGCCTATGGCATGCTCGACCGGTTCGAGGACAAGGTGCAGTGCTGCGAGCGGGCACTTGCAATCGATCCCGAGAATGCCACGGCATGGAACAACAAGGGTGTCGCCCAGGGAATGCTCGGAAAATTCGAGGCCGAGATCCGCTGCTGCGACCGGGCCATCGAGATCCGGCCCCGCTACCTCTCGGCGTGGGTGAACAAGGGCTTCGCGTATGGCAAACTCAAATGGTACGAAGAGGAGATCATCTGTTACGACCGGGCCCTCAAGATCTACCCCTTCTATTTCTCGGCCGTGATCAAGAAGGGCATCGCGCTCATCAATCTCAAGCGGTACCGCGAGGCAATCGATGTCCTTGACCAGGCCCTCGCGATCGAACCGGACCACCCAAAAGCGCTCTACCGCAAAGGGCTCGCGCTCAGTATGCTCTCGGAGCACGAGGATGCAATCCGCTGCCTTGAGCGGGCCATTGAACGCGACCCGTCCATTGCGGATGCCTGGGTCGTCCTCTCGAACTCCTGCTTCATGCTCGGGAAACTCGAGGAATCCGCCCGGGCATTTGACGAAGCCTATTACATCGATGTCAGGGAAGTCCGGTTCGGGGTGCGGCGCGGGCTCTCCAAGCTGAAGATCGGCAAGTTCGATGACGCCCTCCGGTGCTTCTCGGACGTTTTCGGTGTCCTTCTCCGTTAACTCCCTGATACCCGGCTTTTTTATGCCTCGTGCACGAACAGGAAACTATGGATGTTGAAGAGTTCGTCCGCACGCAAATTGCAGACGGCAATGACGAGAAAACCATACAACAAAGCCTTACGGATCAGATACTGTCCATCAAGAAAACCATCAGCCCCGCCTTTGCCGGCGCATTTGCCCGGGCGGTTATCGATGAAGTAAAGAATTCCGGCAACCTTGCCGGGGACTTTTTCACGCTGGAAACGGCCGGCGTGAAGATGGGAGAGTTCGGGGTGGGATCGCGGGGGAAAGGCGACTTTTTTGCCCACCGCCAGATCGCCCGCATCATCGGCAAGACATCTGCCTCGGTCGGCGTTGACGAGATGGACGATGCCGGGGCCGTCAAAGTTGGTGACAACTATGTTATCTGCACGGTGGATGGGATGCATTCCCGACTCTCGGACTTCCCGTTCCTTGCCGGGTTCCATGTCACCCGGGCAACGCTTCGTGACACCTACGTCATGGGCGCAAAACCGATCATGCTCTTCTCCGATATCCATGTCGCGGATGATGGCGACGTGGCCAAGATCTTCGATTACACAGCTGGTATCACGACCGTTGGCGAGGCCATGGACGTCCCGCTCGTGACCGGCTCCACGCTCCGCATTGGAGGCGACATGGTGCTGGGCAGCCGGCTGACCGGCTGCGTTGGTGCGGTGGGAATCGCACAGCACATGACCGCACGGAAGGCCACGCAGGAGGGTGACGTTCTCCTCATGACTGAAGGCGCCGGTGGCGGAACGATTGCAACGGCCGGCATCTACTCAGGGTTCCCCGAAGTTGTCGAACAGACCATCAACCTCAACTTCCTCACCACCTGTGAGACGCTGATGAAGAGCAAGGTTTTCAAGAAGATCCATGCCATGACCGATGTTACAAATGGCGGGCTCCGGGGCGACATCTACGAGATGGCCGAAACGGCAAAGTGCCGCATCGTGGTCGATGACAAAAATGTGGCCGGTCTTGTTGAACCCCATGTGCGGGAAATGCTCGAGACACTCAGGATCGATTATCTCGGTGTCTCGCTCGATGCCCTCCTTATTGTTGCACCCAGAGCGATGGCAGATCCGATCTGCCGCATAGTCCGTTCCGCCGGTGTGAAGATCGAAGAGATCGGCCGGGTGGAGAAAGGGAAGCCCGAAGCGGTGCTGATATCCGATGGCAAAGAGCAGGACTTCACGCCACGGTTCCGAGAATCGGCCTACACCCCGGTCAAGAAGGTTGTCGATACGGACATGCGGGACTTTGAGGAGATGAAGGAAGGCGTGCTCAGGGCAAGCGAGGCCGCGATACAGAAGAAGAACCGGGTACTTGAGCGGCTGATGAAGGCAAAACGATAGTCCTGAAAAAACCTTTTTTTTATTCTGCGGGAGAATCGTCAACCACAGGTGCTTCCATGAAGCAGAATATCGCAGCTATGCCGAGAAGGAGGACCGCTGGCAGGTAGATCACGAACAGGGAGAGCGAGCCGGCGATCGGGATAGAGAGCGAAATGAACACCGCTGAGGAGATGAGCATGTACCCGGCAAAGCGGGTCTCCTTGCTGGCGATCGCTGCTCCCATCAGCCCGAGGCTCGAGAAGAGTGCCGCCTGTACTCCGGATAAGGTGACATCGTTTGACGTGGATGTTGAGATTACATACGCCGCGGTCAGGATCCCGAGTACCCCTCCGGCAAGACCGAGGATAAACCGTTTATTCATATTCGTACCGTTGTTGTAATGGCGAATAAATGTTGCCTTAAATCTTTTTCCGGTGCGGCAAATGCGGCAGTTTCATTTAAAAAACTAAAAATACCTGGGGGAGCGCATGAAGAAAAATCTCCCGGAAAAATCCAAAATTCCGTTTTATAAAAACTTCGCATATTCCGTATTTTTCTAATCGGCCCAAAATCTGAAGGATTGCGTATTTCGTGACATATCTGTCATATATGCCGTTTTTGGTCCGATGCAGCCAGTTTCCATGGAAAAAAGTGGAGGTTTATAGCGATTCTGTGGCCCAAACGGGTATTGCGACCAAAATATTTATTAATTGCCAAATTAACAAAAAATATAACCCTTTCCGGTAGGAGGTGAAGATCACATGGCAGCAGCAAAGAAGGCAGCGGCAAAGAAGCCGGAAGCAAAGAAGCCCGCAAAGAAGGCGGCAGCAAAGAAGAAATAATATTCTTCTGATCAACACTTTACTTTTTTTTGCATCATGGTGATGGTTATAAAAAAAATCCGACATTTCCCTGCGGACGGGCTTTTATGAAAACCGGGTGGGGACGCGAGTGCCTGTACGTACCTGAAACTGAATCCGGGCGCCAGAGATCTCCTTAAAAAACAGGAACCGGTAGATTCTGATCCACGGAAGATTCGCATCCTCATTCGATATCTTCATTATCCTGCCCTTCCATCGGATTGTATGTACGATGTAGTCGGCAGCAAGAAAGTAGGGAATGGTGTCGTTGTCATGTGGGATGAGAACAAAGAGCTGAAATACGATTCATTCAATTTCCAGGAGCTCATCGATTTGAAGATCAACGTGCTTGACCTGCTCGACCGGCCGGTATCCTATGCGGTAGACCCGGTAGCGCACAGGATCATGCCCAAACTATAATCTCCTTTTTCAGTTTCCATCGTATTGTTCATGGTATTGCGGGTGTCCGGTGGAATTTTCCCGTACAGAAAAAACATATAAGTGTATAAGCAAACACTTATACGGAATCCATGGAACCCTGCAACAAGTGCGAAAAGTGTACGAAACTCTGCGAGATCGTTCCCACGATGGCCGGGACGTTCAAGGCCCTTGGCGATCTCACCCGCCTCCAGGTAATTTTCCTGCTTGCAAGCGACACGAGCGGGACGCTTGGCGTGGGGGAGCTCGCAACCCGGCTCGGCATTTCGCAGCCGGCGGTGTCCCAGCACTTAAAGACGCTGAAAAGCGAGGGGCTGGTCGACTCGCGCCGGGAAGGATTCTATGTCTACTACACGATAAACCGCGAACGGATCGTGCAGTTCCGCGAGCATTTCGAACTCATGTATGCCTGCGTAATGGAGAACTGCAACCGGGAACTGGTCCGGAAATCAACCCGCGACCGGAATATTAAGGCGTGCGTGATCTTCTACTCGTACACCGGTGTGACCCGGGGGGTTGCAGACGGGATCCGTGCTTCCAGTGGCTGCGACCTCATTGAAGTGAAGACGCAGAAGGAATACTCATCCTTCACCGCATACACAACGGGTGTCCTGAGGTCCCGGAAAGGGGCCTGCGACCCGATAGTACCGGAAACAATCGATGTCTCACAGT
>JALOBP010000012.1:0-2617 GCA_023228295.1 Methanoregula sp. | reverse complement strand
CCGGTCTGGGCATGGAAACCGTCGCCTGCCATCAATGCCGCGGTCCGGGCCCTCCGTGGCTGCGAAGGGAAGATGGCCGTCACCTTCGTAACCTGCTGCGATCAGCCGGGCGAGGCCCTTCCTCTCCTGAACAAGGCTCTGGCGGAACGGGGCGTTGAGGTCATGGCAGAGATCAGCCTTACCCCAGAGGACACGAAAAACCCGGCAGCGGGTAACGAGCTCCTTTCCCGGATTGCCGCAGCGTTTCCGGTCAGGCCTGATGATGGGAAGAACGGTGACGGAATGGGAATTTAAAAAAATGGAGAAAGAGTATGAAACCAGCCATTATTTTTACATCTTACACGGGTACGACCCATAATGTTGCAGAGCAGGTCCGGAAAGCCTGCGGCGGAAATTTAATCGAAGTTAAGTCATGGGATTTGGTGGCCCGCCTTCTGATGTACATGGCCCGCCATTCGCCGGATATCCAGGTACGAGATGACGGGGCTCCGCCCGGGACGATAGATGTCTCAAACTATGACTTTGTCGTGATCGGGACACCCGTCTGGATGGGAAAGCCGCCATCCGGTATTCGGAAGACCATTGCCGCCCTTACCGGGTGCAGCGGAAAACCGGCTGTCATCTTTGCGACCTGCGGCGAAGACCCGGGCACGACACTTTCCGTTCTTTCCGCTGACATTGAGGCAAAGGGCATGACTGTCGCCGGGCAGTTATCCCTCAGCCAGAAAGAGATCGAGGACGGCACCGGTGTGAATGCCCTGGTCGGGAAAATCCGTGAACAGGGAAGCGGATCATGAAGACCATCATCTATTATTTCACCGGCACCGGCAACTCGCTTGCCGCTGCAAAGAAGATCGCCGCGGTGTTGGGAGACTGCGAGCTGGTACCGATTGCATCGCTTGAGGATACTCAGGGCGCAATTGTCCCGGCCGCAGACCGGGTCGGGATCGTCTGCCCGGTCTATTTCTCCGGCCTGCCCCTTATGGTGGCATCATTTGCAGGACGCCTGGATCCTGCAGCAGCAAAATACGTATTTGCCGTCATCACCCACGGCGGGGGCGGGGAGTCTGCGGCTCTCCGGCAGCTTGACGGGATACTCCGGCAGCGGCAGGGACGGGGACTTGATGCAGGGTTTGGCATAGCCATGCCCGGCAATTATATCCTGATGTATGAATCCCCGGAAGGAAAAAAACAGGAGGAGATCCTTGCAAAGGCCGATGAAGTGATTGATGATATAACCGGGTTCCTCACCCGGTGCGGGAAACGCGAACTGCCCTCAGCACTTATTCCCCGCGTCCTGCATGCTGTTCTGTACCCGTGGTTCACATCCCACATCCATACCGATGACAAAAAATTCACCGTCAGCGACAAATGCACGGCCTGCGGGACCTGCGTTGCCATCTGCCCGGCGAACAATATCGAAATGATCGAGGGAAAGCCGGTCTGGAAACATCACTGCGAGCTCTGCTGCGGGTGCATCCATCTCTGTCCGGTGCAGGCAATTCAGGCAGGAGCCGGCACGGAAAAACGGATGCGGTACCGGCACCCTGAGATCACCGTTTTGGAACTGAAAGGAAAACTGGAAGAAAAAGCATGAAGACCATCATCTATTATTTCACCGGCACCGGCAACTCGCTTGCCGCTGCAAAGAAGATTGCAGCAGTCCTGGGAGACTGCGAGCTGGTACCGATTGCATCGCTAAAGGATACTCAGGGTGCAATCGTTACGGCCGCAGACCGGGTCGGGCTCGTCTGCCCGGTATATGATGCCGGCATCCCCCGTATCGTGGCGGAATTTGCAGAACGGCTCGACATATCCCGGGCCGGCTACACGTTTGCCATCGTCACGATGGGCGGGATGGGAGTTTCGGCCCTCCACCAGCTGAGCGGAATCTTTGAAAAAACTCAGGGAAGGCGGCTTGATGCGGCATTTGCCGTGGCGATGCCCGGCAATTTCCCCCCGCTGGGAAAACCCCCGGCCGGTGAGAAGATGGACAAGATCCTTCTTAAGGCCACCCTCCGTCTTACCGAAATCGCCGGTATGATCGACAAGGGCCTTGCGGTACCGCCCGGGTTCTCCCCTGTATCCTCGCTTATCAAGTGCATCACGTACGGCCCGTTTGTTAAAAATGTCCACGGCGCGGACAAGGACTTCTCCGTTTCGGACTCCTGCACCCATTGCGGTACCTGTGCAAAGGTCTGCCCGGTGAAAAATATTGAGATGGTGGATGAAAAGCCGGTCTGGCAGCACCACTGCGAGCTCTGCTGCGCCTGCCTGCACTTCTGCCCGGCAGAAGCGATCCAGCTTGGTGTTATGAGGGGGACAAAAGGCCGGGGAAGGTACCGGCACCCGGATCTGAAGCTTGCGGATATGGAGGCACAGCAGGGAGAGTAACAGCTGGTGAGCTGTTCCACTATCACGAGGAAATAACCATGTCAGAACCTGATATACAAAAGAAAACTGTATCGTCCCGCCAGACATTCAGGAAATGGATCCTGATCCTATCGTTCCTGCTGATCCCGGTGACGATCTTCTATATCTCGCCCATCGTCCTGATGATGGGAGCAGCAGAAGGTATCGCAACCGGCAGCATGATCCTCCTCATCCTGCTCTTCGT
>JALOBP010000090.1 GCA_023228295.1 Methanoregula sp. | reverse complement strand
TTTATATATCCCAATCGCGTCCATTCTGTATTCACAGTAAGATACAGGATAAGTTCACATGACCAATATCGGGGACGTCATCCGTCAAATTGAAAAAACCAAGTGTGACCGGCAATACCCGCCGACACCAGAACAGCAGGAGACACTCGACCGTATCCTCCACAATGTCCTTTCAGGTACCAGGGAATTCAAAGGGAGCCGGTAATATGGCTATTGCACATGCAATGGATGATATCTCGCTCATTATCCGGGCTGTCGAGAGGCTCCCCGTACTTGTCCTGATAGCAGTCATGCTTGTTGTCAGCGTTATCCTGCGGGATCTCTGACCCGCGGATTATTCTGAATATTCAATTATTGTGGGAAATGGATGGAAAACCACTGATCGACGGTCAGTTCAGAGGGCGTTAACCATCTTCCACGCCCTGTATAAGTTCGCCTTCTTCTACTTCGTCCTGCGTACACCAGATCTCGATGGTCTTATCCACGCCAATATATTCCTGGTGGTATTCGCCAAGCGTCGATCCCGGAGTCATGGGGACTGAGCTTGCAACGTGCCCGTCCTTAAACCCGTAGAGTTTCCGGTACTGCCAGCCGGGCCCGAGAACTGCTGTCCGCTCGTAATAGACGTCCTGCGCCAGCTGGTGGGTGAAGTAGATGCCCGGTTCCAGTTCAAATAGGGGTTCCCTGACATAACGCCGGATGTACCAGCGGAGCTCGCCAACGAGCGAGAGTGCACTGCTGAGGGTCGAGCAGGTAATGGAAACCCCGCAGAGCCTCCTTTTCGGGTGGTAAAACCGAAGTACCAGCCGGCTTGTCTCCGATGAGAAAAGGGTATGGTGGAGATCGGTTCCTTCCCGCTGAATCAGGAGTATATTCATTCCGCTCTCCTGAATATGGAGTACATGATGTGCAGATTGTTTACAGGCATCACGTGTACATACGGTTCTCGGTCCCGGGTTCGTTCTTGACCTTTCGTACCGCTGCAGAGAAGTCGATCATCTCTACGTGGTTTGCCTCGCGGCGGATTGCCATCATTCCGGCCTCACGGCAGATCGACTCGAGTTCTGCGCCGGTCGAGTTCTCGGCCGAGCTGGCAATTGATTCAAGATCGATATCGGCAAGGTGCATCTTACGGGAATGGATCTTCAGGATCTGGAGCCGGGCATCCTTGTCGGGGAGCGGAATCTCAATAAGCCGGTCGAACCGGCCGGGGCGCAGGAGTGCGGGATCGAGCATGTCGGCCCGGTTGGTAGCTGCCATGATCCGTACATCGCCACGGTTGTCAAATCCGTCCATCTCAGCGAGGAGCTGCATGAGTGTCCGCTGGACCTCCGCACTGCCGGAAGTACCATCGTTTGTCCGCGTGCTTCCTACCGCATCTATCTCATCAATGAAGATGATGGCAGGTGCACGCTCGCGTGCGAGCTGGAAGAGTTCCCGGACCAGGCCAGCCCCTTCCCCGATGAACTTGTGCACGAGTTCGCTTCCCGACATGCGGATGAAATTGGCTTTTGCCTCATGAGCAACAGCTTTTGCAATAAGTGTCTTACCGGTACCCGGGGCTCCGTAGAGCAGGACTCCCTTGGGGGGTTCCACACCAATATCTGCATACATCTTTGGTTTTGTCAACGGGAATTCAACCGCTTCGCGTACATCCCGTATGACGTCGACAAGACCTCCGATTTCGGCATAGCTTGGCATATCGTTCGGGTCGGATACCAGCTCCATGACGCGGACGCGGGAATCATATATGTTACCGATGACCTTGACAATCGAGAGGGCGTTGTTGACCGCCACTTTTGCTCCCGGCTTTAAGAGCGGCCGTAGGTCCTCGGGGGCATGGGTTAAGTATTCCTGGTTGTTGCCCTGTTGGCGGAGATAGATCTCGCCATTCTCAAGGATATCGACAATAACTGCAACAAAGAGCGGCATGCGCTTGAGCTGGTTGTTCTCCCGCTTGAGCTGCCCGTTCTCTTTGGCGAGATCGTCAACCTTCACCTTCAGGTCAAGCATGGCTGCTTCGAGCTCGTTGACCTGAATCTGGTATTTGAGCTCCGTTGAAGATGCTGTATTATTGACGGCAGTCTCTTCCATATTAATCTTATATCTTCACCTTCAACCATTTATGTGGTGTGATTTTGCTATACAAAGGAAGAGGTATTTCACGGGGAAAAGGATGCGGGCCGCTCCTCGTCAGCCCCGCACCCATCTCGTTTCTGTCGGGAGTGGACCCGGAGTCCGGTATTATTGTTGAGAACGGCCACCCGCTGAACGGGAAGTGCATCGCGGGAACGGTGCTGGCATTCCCATACGGGAAGGGATCGACAGTTGGTTCCTATGTCCTTTATGCATTGAGCCGCAACGGGCTTGCACCTGCTGCCATCATCAATGCCGAGGCGGAACCAATCATTGCTACGGGCGCAATCATCGGGGAGATCCCCATGGTGGACCGGATTGATATTCCGCTTGCAGAGCTTAAAGACGGTACCCGCGTTACCGTGAATGGCGATCTTGGCGAAGTTGAATTCGATACAGCCTGATCCAGCTTTTTTATTTTTCGATCACAATACTCAAATAACCCGGGCTCGCATTTTTCCTGTATGCAATCAAGATCCTTTTGCGCTCTCGTATTTCTTGTCTGTATCGCAGTTGCTTTTACCGGATGCACGGATAGCTCAGGATCGTCCGGAACGACCAGCCCTGCTACCACTGGCGGAAACACAGGTTCAACGGTACCGGCATCGGATAATCTTGAACCCTCCCCGACAGAGGTACTTCCAAGCCAGAACACAGTAACTGTCGATATCAACGAAAAGGACTATCTTGGCAACATCCCGGTCATCTTCCAGGGCGGGATGGGCCAGATCCATGTGAAGAAGATCGATGTTACCGTATACCGCGCTGACGGCCAGGTCCGGACTGCGACCATCGGCACCAAGAAGGGAGACATGGCAGAAATCGAAGGGACAAAACAATCCGACCGCGTGGTTGTCTACATCACCTTTGACAACGGCGATAATATGAAGACCAATGATGTCATGAGCCCCTACCGCACACGGGGATAATTGTAGATACAAACTTCTTTTTTCCTCACGATCCTACGTAAGTCCAATCATGCAGGTGAACTGGCGGCACATCCATGCAGCGCGGAACTCGTACGCAGTACTCTATGCTGCCTGCGAAAAAGAGAATTTCACACTCAACCCGGTTGACACGTCTGTCGATGATATCACCTGTTACAGTCTCAATTCGTTAAACGCAGCCCGGTATCGTACCGAAATTGCGGCTGCCGACTGCCTGACCATTGCAGGAGGCCCGCATGCAACCGCCTGCCCACAGAATGTTGCAGAATATACGGATTATGTCATTGTCGGTGAAGGGGAGTTCACCCTTCCCCGGCTTCTCCTGGATATCCGGAATGGCGGGGACGGTAAAATTCCCGGCGTGATGACAGGCGGATGGTACCAGCCTGCGGATACTTCTGTACGGCTGGATGCATATCCGGCATTTTCTGATATGAAAGGATATGTAGAGATCTCCCGGGGCTGTCCATTCTCCTGCGGGTACTGCCAGACCCCCCGGATCTTCGGGCACTGCATGCGGCATCGTTCTGTCGATGCCATTGCCCGGTATGCAAACCGCCATGAGCAGGCCCGTTTTGTCTCACCCAATGCCTTTGCCTATGGGTCAGACGGGATTCACCCAAGGTGGGAGAAGGTTGAACGGCTCCTCAAAGCATGCCGCAACCAAATCTTCCTGGGTACGTTCCCGAGCGAAGTCCGGCCGGAGTTTGTCTGCCCGGAATCATTATCGCTCGTGGACCGGTACTGCTCAAATACCAAACTCCACTTCGGGGCACAGTCCGGCAGCGATGCAGTCCTTACCCGCCTTGGCCGGGGGCATACGGTTGCCGATGTCCTCTCTGCACTCGATCATTGCCATGATTTTTCGTTTGAGCCGGTCGTGGATTTCATTGTCGGAATCCCGTTTGAGTCTGACCACGACCAGCGGAAAACACTCGAGCTCATCCGTACCGTCGCCCGGAGGGGGACTGTCCACGTCCACCGGTTCATATCGTTGCCCGGGACTCCCCTGGCAGATCTTCCCGCGCGTCGCCTGCTTCCGGAAACGGAAAAAATCTGCGGCAACCTCGCTCTGACGGGAAAGTTGACCGGTTCATGGACCGACCCTGAGATAAGGTTTTTACGACATCCTTCAAATGATATACCATGACGGATGTGCTCTTGTTAGCAGATCTCCATGGTCAATTCGGTAAAATTGATTCATTTCTGGAATTGAATCCGGAAGCGGTATTTATTGCAGGTGATATTACGAATATGGGTCCAGTTGACGCGGTCGATGACGTGCTTTCACGCATCGATGTGCCGTGTTTTGCAGTGCCCGGTAACTGCGACCCGCGTGAGATCCTTGAGGTGCTCGAACATTCTGATGCCGTGTGCATGCACGGGCATCACATGAACCTTGGCAAAATGACCATCGTTGGTGTCGGCGGGTCGAATCCTACCCCCTTCAACACCCCGTTCGAGTTAACCGATAAGCAGATAGATGACGTGATGAACAGCGCGATGAAAAAGATGGAAAAGAGTATGCACAACATCCTCCTTTGCCACGCTCCCCCGTTCGAGACCCTTGACAAGGCCAACGGCGAGCACGTGGGCAGCCAGAGCATCCGAAAGCACATGGGTGCTTTCGACATTGTCTGCTGCGCCCACATCCACGACCAGCGCGGCGTGATGGACATTGACGGTGTCAAGGTCATCAACCCCGGTCCGGCAATGGATGGGTATGGTGCGATGCTCCACTTTGGTAACGAAGCCAGGGATATCAAGGTTGAACTGCTGACCATTTAGAAAGGCAGCGATTAAATCTGAAAATGGAGGTAAATCCTCCAGCTAATCTCTTTTGGTATCTCACGCGTTGAGCGAAAGCTGGCTTTGATAGAGGGAATCCAGGGGGATTCTTTGAATGTGCAAGCAGGATGGCCATTTTCCTGATGGATACATACTGTCGGTTACGGCTTAAGGCAACAGGTTTTCCCACTATTAAAATCATCAGAAAATTCTGATGCTCACAGGGCTCGCCTCTGCACGCTCGAGACGCCGTTCCGAAAGGCGCCCCGCGACGGCTTCAATTATCGTACTAATCTATTGACCGGCAATCTGCCCACCTGTGGACCGGAGATGCCCTTATGAAACCCTTTTTCCGGGATATGAGCCATCTTGTGCCACTTTGTCCCGTGGTGGGAGACAAAGACACATTAAGATTGGACAAGGGGGGGTTACCGGTAATACGTCACCATCCAAACGGAGGTGGCCATGCAGCGGGGGCGAGGCCACCAAAACCGCTTGACCATTTTGAATGATTTCTTAAAAAAAATCACTGCCCGGCCCGCTTCGCGAGTAACAGTTCCAGATATGACGCAAGCAAAGGCTCGCCAACAACTCCGATCTCCAGTGCAATTTTCTCGATCTTTTCTGTCGGGTTATCGGATTCGTTCTCCACAATTACCTCGATCTCGGCGAAGGTTCCGAGTTCATCCACGATGTCGAGACAGATGGTTGCCGGCCCGAGCTTGTAATTCTCCCGCCACTTGTTAACTTCCAGGGTACGGGTAAATCCCAGCCGGTCGAGCATGGTCTCGAACGTTTGTCCGCATTCGACCGCAAAGTTCAGTTCTTCGCGTGCCTTGAGGCCGAACTTCCTGATCTTCGGTCCCTTGTAGGTGACAACGGCATGATCATCCGTATAACGGACCCGGACCGCCTCGTCCGTAACACCGAAGTCACGGTGCGGGGCGTTGTAGTAGATATCATGCTCGTGTACCTTTCCCAGACTGAGTGCATTCTTCTCAATAAGCTGTTTGCGGACAGGGTCGAGCGCGGGGATCTTTACCTTGAGTTCAACTTCGAGCATGGATGTGCCACACTTTTATCTGTCTTGATTACGACTTAATATAGTCAGGTGAACTATGGCAATAAACGAAGGAGATTTTATCAAGCTGAGCTATACCGGCAAAGTCGGTGACAATGTTTTTGATACCACGAACGAGGACGAGGCCAAGACAGCCGGCATTCACAGCCCGAATGCGGTCTATGGGCCGGTAACCATCTGCATTGGCCAAAAGCACGTCATTGCCGGTCTTGACGAGGAACTTGTCGGCAAGAAAGTCGGGGACGAGGCAACGGTCACGGTTCCACCGGAGAAGGCTTTCGGAGAACGTGACCCCAAGCGTCTCAAGTCATTCCCCAAGAACCAGTTCAAGGAGAAACCAGTCCGGGGCATGCAGGTCAAGCTCGAAGAGGCTGGAGAGGGGACTGTTGTCGATGTCATCGGTACCAAGGTCCTCGTTGACTTCAATGCCCCCCTTGCCGGTGCAACGCTGACCTATTCCTATAAGATCGAAGAGACAGCAACCCAGCCTCTTGACCAGCTCAAGGGACTGGTCAGGCTCTATGCCGGCCGGGACATGGAAATTGAGCTGGACGGCGAGAAAGCAATCATCACGCTCCCGCCAGGTATCATCTACGACCGCCGCTGGCTACTCTGGCGCGGCCGGATCATCCATGAGGGTTTCGAGTATATCAAGGGAATCTCCGAGATCGTTCTTGTCGAGACCTTCAAGAAGCCTGATAAAAAGGAAGAATAATTATTTCTTTTTTTCTATCATTTTTTTAATAACAATTGTCTCCCGCGTATCCGTATCTTTCCATAATATTGGTGATATCCCCGGCCATATACCCCACCTGTGTGGATGTCCGAGATCATGGTTCAATGCGCGTGAGGATCTTCTCAATTCCGCGCCAGAGGGTAATAATAAATTACAACCAGCTGGCGAGGCCCTGGCATTAATCCGCAGTAGGGGGTATCCCGGTCCGAAAATCCGCTGGCAGGCTGTCAGGGCAGTTGGGACTTTGGTTCACCAGGTATCTCCCCCCTCATTACTGCCTTCGGTTCATTGAAAATCCCGGTACGCCCTGGTGCAACAGAAGCGCCGGCACTTCCTGCAACTCCAATCAGCATAATAGCCGGTATTATGGTATAGGTATCAGATCTTCTCAAAAACTATATTCAGTCGTTGTGATCCTCACTTTTCTTGGTGTGGGATCGACGATATTTGTCTGGAAACGATATCCGGGAACCGGCACTGGATCCGGATCCATTTTTCCAATATCAGATTAGCCAGATACAATAGCCGGTTTTTTTAAAGAGCTCTGCATAATATCCAATACCAGTACACGAATCAGACCTTTTTACTGTGCCGGTTTTTCCCCATCCATCCGCCGTGTTTAATTACCCCGATACGCAATACTATTTCATGAAGAGGTTCACGGGAATCCTGATTGTTGTTATCTTCTGTCTTGTATCCGGTGTTTTTATTTCCGGATGCACAGACTCGTCCTCATCGGATAATTCAGAACCATCTGTCTCTGTTACTGAAACAACTGCCACCGGAGCACTCTACAGTGCCGGGGATATTGTGAAAAACCCCAAATCCAGTTCAACAGTAGGGCTGCTTATCATCGGCTATAATGCCGCGACCAGCATGTATGAGCGGGCCTACATTTATCCCAACGCTGACGGGAGCTGGGGATACCGTCTCGATACCAAGACGGACACGATCGACCGTTCGGTAATCGAGAAGGTCTATACCGAAAAAATCCGGACTGTCGAAGTCTCTGCAGTCCCCATCGGTATACCGTCTGCTGCAACAACCACAACCGTTTCCCGCACGACAATTGCAACAACTGCAACGACATCAGCAACCGCCACAACGACAACATCTGCCCTCCCTGCACCCAGGATCGATGATATCACCCCTGCAAAAGGAACTGCCGGCACAACGGTAACGATTTCCGAGTTATCCGGGAAGAATTTTGTATCCGGTGCAAATGTAAGCCTGAAAAAATCCTCCACAACGATCGTAGCTACCAATGTTGATGTTGACTCGTCCAGTGTTATTACCTGCAAGTTTGTCATTCCCGCCGGGACCGACAGCGGGTACTGGGATGTTATTGTCACCAATCCGGATAAAAAATATGATACCTATGAAACCAGTTTTTATATTATTAAAAGCGACGTCTCTGCCACGACAACCACATCTTCCACCAGCATGGTGACGATTTCATCAATCCAGGATCCGATACTTGTAACCGGTGGTGGAGAAGGGTACAAGTCCGTGAGTATTCTCGGTACCAACCTTTCAGTAGCTTCAAATATGAAACTCACTGGCAGCAGCACGATTGTTGCGACTTCCTATGCTCCATCCACCAGCACATCCGCCATTGGATATTTCACGATTCCCGCAGGAAATGTCGGAACATATTACGTATCCCTTGTCGATTCCAGTGGAACGGTTCTTGCTACAAGTACCGGTACCCTGACCATACAGTAAAAAAAGGTCCCTCCATCCCATTTTTTTAATACCCGTGGACGGTATTTCAGGATAAACCCAATTTTTTATCAATGCCGATTTTAACGACAGAGGAGGTTTCAATCCGTGAATTTGTAATTTTTTGGAGGCAGATTCCCATTCTACCGACAGAAAACCGGGGTAAGCGGATAACACCGGTTCGGTCGGATACCTGATGGGGACTTCACCTTCGGCAAGTCCCGGAATTGCGATAGAACGAATTCGGTAAACAACTCTGAATTCATATTACCGTACTTCAAGGAATCCGGTTTAAAAAAAAACCGGGTTATCTGACTACTGGTTTTTCCCCATCAGAAAATTTCAAAAACGGTGGTGGCTGGAATGACACTATACCCATTTTTAATAACCGCTTAACCATGGCAACGGCCCACGGGATTATCCATGAAATCCCGCTCTTATTGTGACAGTTTATACCGGAGAAGCGCTGCAATTCCTCCGAGGGCCGAGAGACGCTCGCCGGGTTCGAACTGGGACGATAAGACAACAACGACTGCCCGCATGGATTCCGCAGTCTCGATAATTTTCATAATTTCCGGATCGCGCAGGAGAGTATCAACGATCAGCACCTGCTCTGCGGCACCAAATTCAATCGCCGAACTCACTTCAGCCCGACCGTACGTAACCGCCCCGTCTTTGGCAATTCGCATGAGCACCTCGTCCATCATCCGCACTTCGCGGGAGAGCTGGATGTCGTCAAAGAGTTTGTCAACGGCACCCTTGCCGATAACATCCTGCACGGCTCCACGGCCAATCCGCCGTGTCTCAACAACAATTGCCCGACCGGCGATATCCGGGGATTTTCCTTTCGCATACCGGACAAAATCGTCCTTGATGAACCCGGGACCGGCAATAATCAGCGGACCGGTGATGCCTGCAACCGGGGAAAGTACCAAATCGAAGAAACCTGTCCGGGACTCGGTCTCTGCCCCTTTGCCGCTGCCGGCAGTAATTGTGATGACACTTTCGGGACCGTACTGCCGGAGCCGGAAGAGTTCGGCTTCGCCTTCCTCCAGGGTCAGGATATGGATGACGCCAAAGACCGAGGCCTTTACAGCCCGTTCAATTCGTTCACGGTCAAGCGTACGCCATGCCCGGATAACGGAGATCTCGTACCCGGTCTCGACATTGATGGTGTGATGTGCCCCGATATCAATGCCGTGTTCGATGAGACCCGATATGCGGAGGCGGACCCCGTGTTCCGAGAATTCGACCCGCTCGATACGGATGCCAAGCCGCACCGGGCGCTTCTCAACCTTCTCAGGCCGGATCTTGTCGGTTGCCGCATCAACACTACGGAACGTGGTGGCAAACACGAGGTCACCGGCGGCAATGAGATGTTGAAGGTGCCAGAGATCGTCAATGCTCTCCGGGATGAGTTTTACTTCGCCAAAGTCTCCTTTGAATTCACCGTACTCGGCTTTCATGGCTGGCCTGCAATATCAGATCCGCCGGGAGGCACGAATGCAGCCACCGCCTCGGTATTGAGGATGTTCTTGAGCGCCTTGGCATCATCCTCGCCGGTCTTGTCCTTTAAGATACGCAGTACTTTCTTTGCTGTGTCGTTTGGTTCGTACTGTCCGGGCCGGAGTTCCACGTATGCCTTTACCTTTCCCTGGATCGCTGATGGTGGACCCCCGATAACCGCAGTATTGGGTTCCTGCATCAGACCAATCCCGACTGCAAGGGAAATGTTCCGGTAATAGGTGCGCTCGCCCCGCACAATGAAAGAACCCCTTGCTACAAATTCCCCGGATTCCGGGGTCTTGCTCACCTGGTTCGGAAGGGCCGAATAGACATCAGCCGAGGCATGGCCGCTCCGCCATGCACCGGAATAGGATGCGGCAAACTGGGCAACCTCGTCCATCCGCCCGGTCGTACCCTTGACAATAACGACACTTGCCCCGTGGACATCTGCATGGACAAAGAGATCCCCGCCTGCCAGATATTTCTTGACCAGTTCCTCGTTCTGCGATGCATCGCGGCCGCCGAGAACGACAACACCGTCACTTGTTATAAACCAGCGAAAGCGGTGATACCAGAGTTTTTTAAGGGGCACGATATCGCGGCGTTTCTGCGGCTTTTTAACAACCGTTCTTGCCATGGCGGCAAGGGCCCCTTCCTTCTTCTTTTTGAATTTCTTGATGGTATCGTAATACCGCCCGGCGTTCTGCTCGATACCTTCATGGACATAAATCTTGACCTTTTTCCCGATATCGACTTCTACTGCTGCTTCGTCCGGGAAGAACCGGACGATTCTCTTTGCATCTGCGGACTCGGCACCCCGCAGGTGTTTCTCGATCTCCTGCCACGAGAGCTGCTTGCTTGCGGAATCGAGAGTAGTGATCAGGTTTACGATGAACTGGTAGTTCTCGTAGATAACTGCAACCATCTCATCAGTCTTCTTGATCGTATCGTCAAACTTCCGTATCGCCGCTTCCTGGTGTTTGCGGATCCGGTCTTCCTTTGGGATGAACGGGCGGGCCGTTGCTTTCTTTTCTTTCTTGGTCAGCGGGTAAAATGCTTCGAGTGCCTCGGAGAATGTGGGATAGGTCCAGATATTCTCTGCACATTCCACGTTGATTGGTTCGCAGTGTTTTCCAGTGATGACCGGGGCCCGGTGGTTAACAACTGCATCGAACAATCCGACAAGGGCTGCATAAATTGAAGCAGGGTCTGCAGAAGATGCAGGAATTGATTTTTCCAGCCCGGCTTTTGTACAGATATATTCTGCATACGCGCCCCCGAGCATACACCCGATGGCAAGCGCCCGGACAAGGTCACGGTCATCGGTTTTTAAGAATGCGGCAAGAGTTTCCTGCGATACGGTGGGATCAGCGGCGCTCAGCGTATACGTGGCGCCAGGAACGACCTCCCGCTCCTTGAACCGGTGGTGCCGGAGAGGCTTGACGATACGAGAGTTCTCATCAGTGAGGATGACATTGCCCTCATCGAAGAGTTCAATGATGAGCCGGTAGGTAGTGGTTCCCTTGCCTATCTCGAATATGAGGATCCTTTCAAGGCCCTGCTGGCGGATGGACAGCACTTTTCCACCGGATATGTATTTCCGGAGAAGCATCGCAAACTGGGGCGGGTTTTTCGGGGGGTTTGGCAGATCGGTTACCAGGTGGGCCCGTCGCCCGGCTTCTATCATGAACTGGTATCTTGCCTTATTTTCCCCATTTATCCGGATCGCAAGCGTGCGTGTATCAAACTGGTAAACCTTGTCGATCCAGAGCGGCAGCTTGCTGTTCAGCTCGGACGCCATCGCCCTGACGTCAATTCCGCTCATTCCCTGTTCGGATGCCATTGATTTGTACCAAGGTACATATGGCTTGCGAACTAAAAAATAAGACTACTGGTGTTGCGGGATGAGCGAAGAAGAGATCATAGATAAGCCGGTCCAGATTAAGAAAAAGAAGACCAAGGAAGATAAGCAGACCGAGCATATCAACCGTATCAAGCGGACGCTGGTTGCCAGCCTTCTGGGCAT
>JALOBP010000089.1 GCA_023228295.1 Methanoregula sp. | reverse complement strand
TACCTTCACCGGCGGCAATGTCGCGGACCAGCTCGGCTTTTCCGTTGCGCTGTCTTCTGACGGTTCGCGGGCCATGGTCGGGGCAGCTTTTAACGACACTGGCGGGAGCCAGGTCGGGGCCGCGTATCTCTTTGTCGAGCCGACCGGGGGATGGAGCGGAACCACTTCCGCATCGGCCGCAGACGCTACCTTCACCGGGGGCGCGCGCGCTGACGATTTCGGTTTACCCGTTGCGCTCTCATCGGACGGTTCGCGGGTGCTGGTCGGGGCTTATCATAACGGCATAGCCGGGGTCGATGCCGGGGCCGCGTATCTCTATAAGCCGCCGTATGCTACGCTGACTGCCGGGGGCACAACCACTGGAACCACAGGGACTACCGTGAACGGCCTGACACTTAATCCGACCCTCACCCTGACGAACATTGACCTGTACCTCGGGACAAGCGCGACCGCTGTCACGGGTACACCGGTGAAGACAGGCATCGCGTCCCTTCCGGCTGCCTCAGTGACAACGGTCGACGGCATCGAACTTTCCGGCAAAACTCCCGGCACCTACTACATTATCGCGTCCAGCTGTGGCACCACGACCGTGCTTGCCGCAACCGGTACGGCGGCATATAGCGTAACCGCCGCACCGGTGACAACGGCTACTACGGTTCCGGTCACCACAACATCAACTACATACACGGACAGCAATGACGATGGCCGGTCGTCATCGTACACTGCCACGTCTTCCGGCACAGGGACCGGCGGGCAGATGACATTTGCCATCAGCGAATCGCTCACGGACCGGGTACCGTGGGCGATCATCTCCGTGACGCTCGTGCCAAAGGAGGAGATGGGCGAGACCCTTGTCATAGTCACGGATTCGTACACGGCCGACCCGGACATAATTAACGGCAGCAAAACAGCCGGTGTTGTCTCGATTGTTGTTCCCGGGGTGAACCCCTCGAAGATCGATTATGGGATCATAACGTTCGCAATCGATGCTGGGTGGCTGGAGAAGTACCACCTCGGGCCGGAAGATATCGTGCTGATGCACAACGTGGACGGTGCCTGGGTGGAGCTGGAGACTACGTACGATTACGCGTCCGGCGGCGTGTACTATTTCAGCGCAAAGACACCGGGCTTCTCGTACTTCGCCATCGCGGGCCGGGCGGCCGGTTCCGTGGAGACGGCTGAAGTCATTGGTACAGCGGAGACCGTGCCAAGCAATGTGATCGAATCGACCGGTGAAAATGTCAAAGCGTCCGGGCCGGTAACGTACTCGTCCGCCCGCACTGTTTCATCGCAGCCGGCCGCGGCAGAAACTACGGCAGCCATATCTGTGCCCGCGGGACGGGCCGGCTTCCCGCCTGCCGCCATCGCGATGGCCGGTGCCGGGTGCGTTGTGCTCATCGGTGGCGGCTGGTACGTACGCCGATGGTGGATCCGGAGGCAGAACCCGGCACGGTTCACATCCGATGACTGGCGGTAACTCGAAGAACGCTGGCGGGGTCTTGTCGTATTCGTGGCTCTTGAGAGCCACTCATACTAAAAAGCCCATATAATTTTAACTTACATTTTAAGCGACAGGGGGTTGGTCCGAGCACGAACGGACCCGCAGCTGGACGCATTCACAAAAAAGTACGGAGATGCTGTTATGTTCCAACCGGCACGACAGAGACCAGAAACCGTTTGGCAGATGAACACCGGCTGCTAGAGAAAATCCCGGCCGGAACATCCGGGGGCCCGCCATGACCCTCGGGCGCAAACCCCTCCGGGCCATCGCGGCCGGCCCCGGGATCTCCCGCGAGCCCCAGGGTTTTTCTACCCCGCGGGTCGTTCCGGTTCTTCCGCGTTGATGACACCGGGCTTGTCGAGCGTTCCCGTGACAACTTGGTGATGCCGGAAAAATCCGGGCCGGCACCTGTGGCACAACCGCTAACCCGGTTTCATCAGGCCCAGACGGGGGCGGGAGTCATACCCCCGGTCCAGGCACCCCCTGTGGAATCCTCCGTCTGAGAGAACCCCTCTGGAACGGGTCAGGGACTGTAAGGATCGACCCCCAGCAAAATGCCCGTATGGGCAAACGGAACCCGTATAGCAGACTTTGTCCGGGTCCCTTTTTTCGGGCTTCCGAAAATAGATCGAATTGGGGCAAAAACGGTACAATGAGCCCGGATTACTGCCCTTAAAACAGCCGGATGGGGTTTTCAACGTCGGATATTCTGAAATGTTTAATTAGCATCAATTGGGTGGAAAAAGACCCCTCCGAGCGTGCTGCGGGAGGGGCGTCTGGAGCAGGAGCCTTCCTTCGGGCGGGCCTTCATGACAGCCGGTGACAAACCGGACTTATCGACCCGCCTGCCCGGAATCGCGTTCCCTTTTTGCCATCCAGTCCCGGGCAGACCGGGAAAATCCCTGCGGGCTGTCGTTCCGTGAGATATACTCCAGAATTTTTCGTTCTCACGCTGCTTGATTGTTGTGCCTTTGGGTTCCTGCACAAAAACCTGCACCGGTATCCTGATATCCATGCCGGGGCTCGTTTGCCTGTCACGGGCAGGTCTCCGGAATTCCCCGGATGTATTCTTTGCCCATCCGGACACTACTGCCGGCAGCTGATCCCCTGGCCCAGAACCCCCCTCCCGGGCCGCAGGGCTTTGCACTTCCCGGGATCGCCCGGCCGGATGCCGCTGTAACGTTGCTCCATATTGCCTCACCAATTCCCGTCGTAAAACGGTGATCAATTCCGGAACAATTACCGCGTTTTTCCGATTCATTGCCTCTGCCAGAATGGGGGTGAGGCAAAACTCAGGTAACAGGGCACGATGCGGGGCCGGATTCTGATACGGCGGGGGAGGGGGTACAATAAAAGTCATCTGACGGAGGGGGGATAATAACCCGAATACTAATGCAGGGGAATTATTTGGATGCGGATTCTTCCGGCCCATTTCACACAACACCACCGATTTCCGGTTTTACCTGACGGATAAAAAACGTCAGATTATTGAACGGAAAGACACGACAAGTACTGATGACCTCCTATTTCAGCGATCCGTACCACATCAGAATGTTCGCGACAGGTTTCGATCTGATCGGCAGCCAGCTGCCCGAACTTAAGATTGCGGATATCGCCGTTGAGATAGAAGAGCACCTTGAGGGATATCCTGACGATCGCAATGCCGTGCTCGCGCTGGATGCATTGTACGATGCGCTCGATGAACGGGACGATGCCATCGTGACAGACGCGTGCTACCGGGCCCTGACCGACAGTTCGCTCTTTGCCCTCCGGGAGGCCCGGCATCTTGTATTGACAGGAGAACGGGAGGAAGCCGACACGGTGCTGGACGAGGTTATCCGGCTCAGCAACAAAGAGTCACTCGTCCGGCAGGCATGTAGTCTGATCGCGCACGGGCGGAGGAACGACCGGGACGGATTCACAAAAGCATGGAAACAACTGCTTGAGCAGTATAACCCTGGCGCGGGTACCGGCAGCGTGTCGTTGTTAGCAGACCTTCCCTTCCGTGAACAAATCGAGGGAATCGGGCTCCTTTTCCGGCTCGGTATCACGCGGGGCAGGGAGAATGAGATCATCGCCCTTGTCAGCGGCTTTTCCGATTACCTCTGCGATCTCACGGACTCCATGATGGAAGAGGCCGTCGTGGATGGGTTCACAGACAGCCTTCCCTCTTTTGGGGTCATAGCCGCGATCTCATCCGGGATGGTGAAAGCAACCGAAGATATCCTGGATACCTGCGATCCGGTCACCCGCGGGGAACTTGAAAAAACCGTGCAGCCGGATCTTGACGGGATCAGGAAAACAGGAAGAGAGATGCAGGTTCTTGAGACCCTGAAGTACTGGTCTTTTAACCCGGAAAAACCGGCACAGATCCTCCTTAGCACCCTGCGGGAAGAATCCGGAAATGACGACGAACTGATCGGCAGGGTCCTCGACATACTCGACGCCGATTATCCCCCGGGGCAGTACCGGCAGATCAGGTCGCTCCTGCCGATGTCCGGGCCGGCCGAACGCGATCCGCTCAACCGGGAGCTGGGCCATATGATTGACGAGTCACGGTTCAGCGAGGCGCTTGCGTTTGCCCGGCAGCACGCGCTCCTGGCCCCGGAATCTGAGGCGTCCGAATACCTCGCGTTGCAGGCCTGCCGGGAAACCGGCGGCGACGGCGAGGCTTACTCGTTCCTGCTCGGGCGCATGGAAACGGGGACGCTTCTCATGTACTATCCCCTCCTCTTCGAGCTTGCCTGCACGCTCTGCCGCATGGACGAACTGCAGCCGCTCCGGCCCGTCTTCGAATCACGGAAGGTTCCGGCAGGGACGCACCTTTTGGATGCGTGGGAACGCATGAAGAAAAAAGACGTAAAAGGGGGCCTTGTTCTGATCGAACGTGCCGGCCGGGAGGGCATGTCCGCGGATGATGTCCTCCTCTTCTCCACACGGTTTCTCCTTGCTTCGGGTTTCCCAAAAAGGGTTGAAGGTTTCTGCGAAAAGATGTTCCGGCGCGGCTTGCCGGATGCGAAAATCTATCCCCTTCTCATCCGGGCATACCGGGACCTGGGCAGGGAGGATGATGCGCAGGCTGCAGAAGTGGCATTCCGTACTGCGGGGCCGGGATCGGGATGAGAAATGCCCGGCACTCACCAATCCCCGGCCTCAGGAATACGGAAAAACCGGAGAGAACGGGGTGCAATTCCGTGACTGAAGCAAGCGCTCAACCCCAAAAAGCTGAATGCCCGCCACCGGAAGAATTCCCCGTGATCCACGGCTCTGTCGGCCTGGATGGCACCTTCTTTTTCTGGGGAGAGGGAGCCGTGCCCGACGGGAAAAAACGCGGGCGCAGGCCAGCTGCCGGATCATTTCCCCGCCACCGGTTCGCACTCCCGCACGACACCCTGAAAGCCGCCATCGGGGAAGTGCTCACGTCATCCGCCTCAATGAGGGCGGATGAGAGGGTGCTGTACCTCCCCACTACGGACGGTTCACCGGATCCCTCGATTGAAAAAAGACCCGTGCGTGCCGGTCCCGCCGGGGAAAAAACCGTTCTGGCGCCCTTTAAGATACCGGTTGTCCAGGTGCCGCTTAAGGACATACTACCGTACCTCTTTTCCGGGGAACCGGGCGGCCGCATGTTCCGGGCCGGAAGATCCCTTTCTGCCTGGCAGGTCGTTGCCCTCTTTGCTGCCGAGCTGGTTGCGCGGGGTTCGTTTCTCCCGGGCTTTGAACCAACCGGGCACACGTCTGCCGGGGCCGTCACCGGGGCGTGGTTTCCCAAGCTGCGGGACGATGACCGGAAACGGCTCGACGAACTCGCATCCCTGATGCCGCCCGTCACCCGTGCGCACCTTGCAGAAAAAGGGTTACACCCGGAACCGGTCCGAATCTTCATCAAAGCTGCTGTCCGGCACCTCGTACCGGAAGCCTTACGGACCTATCATGCAAGCGCGAATGGAATCTGGTCCGGGTCCGCTCATGAAGAGGTGTGGTACAGCTCCCTGACAGGAATACCTGCAGAAATTCCTGCCAGCTCTCCCACGGTTGCTGACCTGAAAACCTGGCTTGCCGGGCCGGCGGCAATTAGGCAACAGGATTATTGGACCACGTGTTTTACCATCAGGGAACCCGATGACGGTGTACCGGACTGGACGATCGGGTTTTTCCTGCAGAGCCTCAAAGACCCGACGCTTCTTGTGCCCGCAGCCGAAGTCTGGTCCGGGCGGGCGGGAGCCGGCGGGACCGTTGCCGGCACAGACGGTCCCAACCTGCAGGAACGGATACTCTTCGATCTCGGGGCAGCCGCAAAACTCTACCCCCCGCTCCGTGAAGCCCTGAAGAAAGCAAGGCCTGACGAGATCGCGCTTCCTCCGGAGGAAGTCTTCTGTTTCCTTGCTGAAACAGCACCGCTCCTCCGGGAGATCGGATGTTCTGTCCTGCTGCCGTCATGGTGGCAGCATGGCAGGCAGCACCCGTCCATCCGGGTGAAGCTGAAGAGCGGGAAAGGCAAAGGGAAGGGCAGCGGGGCATTATCTCTTGGTAGTATCGTTTCGTTCGACTGGAAGATCGCCATCGGTGACGAGGAACTCTCAGCAGAAGAGTTCGGGGAGCTTGCGGCCCGGAAACTTCCACTCATGAAGGTCCGGGGCCGGTGGGTGGTCTTCGATCAAAACGAAGTGAAGCGCGTTATAGCTGCGTTCAGGAAGGAGTATTCCGGAAGCGAGATGTCCCTTGCCGATGCCCTCGCGCTCTCGCTTGGGGGCCCGGCCGACGAAGAACTCCCCCTGACTGCAATGGTTGTGGATAAAAAACTCAAAGAGTTTTTCGAAAGGCTCGCATCTGTGCAGGCTCCGGAGCCGGTTGCCCTTCCGGCCCGGTTTACGGGGACGCTCCGGCCATACCAGGAGACCGGGCTCTCGTGGCTCTCGATGCTCGGAAGATCCGGGATGGGCGCATGCCTTGCCGACGACATGGGCCTTGGCAAGACCGTGCAGGTCATCGCGTACCTTGCGACAAAACGCGACAGCGGTACCGAAAAGAAGACGCTTCTCGTCTGCCCCATGTCGATCATCGGTAACTGGAGCCGGGAGTTTGCACGGTTCGCACCCTCCCTCCGGGTGCACATCCATCACGGCCAGGGCCGGTGCTCCGGAGATGAATTCGGCCGTATGCTGGATGGAAACGACATTGTGATAACGTCATACCAGACCGTCCAGCGGGATGAAGACCTGCTCGTAACACACACCTGGGACTGCGTTGTTCTCGACGAGGCCCAGAATATCAAGAACCACGCAACCCGGCAGGCCCGGGCGGTCAGGAAGATCCCTGCATCCGAACGGATCGCCCTCACCGGAACGCCAGTTGAGAACAGGCTCTCAGAACTCTGGTCCATCATGGATTTCTTAAACCCCGGCTATCTCGGGAATGCGACTGCGTTCCAGAAATTGTTCGCAACGCCGATCGAGCGCCAGCACGATACACAAAAGGCACTCTCGTTAAAAAAGATCGTCCGGCCGTTCCTCCTCCGGCGGACAAAGACCGACCGCAAGATCATCTCCGATCTGCCGGAGAAGATTGTTAAACGGGAGTTCTGTTTGCTGACAAGGGAGCAGGTCTCGCTCTACGAGGCGGCAGTTGAAGATCTGCTGGAGAGACTCAGCTCGCTCGAGGGCCTTGCGCGGCGGGGCGCCGTGCTCGTTACACTGATGCGGCTCAAGCAGATTTGCAACCACCCGGCACTCTTCTTAAACGACGGGAGTCCGCTTGAAGGCCGATCCGGTAAGCTCGGCCGGCTCTGCGAGGTACTCGAAGAGATCCTGGAAAACAACGAGCGGACGCTCATCTTCACCCAGTTTGCCTCGTTTGGCGAGCTGCTTAAGCCCTGCCTCGAATCGATCTTTTCCACGGAAGTCCTGTTCCTTCACGGGAAGACAAAGCGTGAAGACCGGGATGCCATGGTGGCGCGGTTTTCCGACCGCAACGGGCCGAAGATCTTTATTCTCTCCTTAAAAGCTGGCGGGACCGGACTGAACCTGACACCGGCAAACCACGTGTTTCACATCGACCGCTGGTGGAACCCGGCGGTCGAGGACCAGGCGACCGACCGGGCCTTCCGGATCGGCCAGACAAAGAATGTCGAGGTGCACCTGATGATCGCGGCCGGGACGCTGGAAGAGAGGATCGACTCCGTTCTGGAGGAGAAACGGGCGCTCGCCGGGAGTATTATCGGTACCGGGGAGGACTGGATCACCGGCCTCCCGACCGAAGAACTGCGGGAGCTGCTGCGCCTGCGAAAAGCCGGTACCGGGGGTGAGGCGGAATGAGTTACCGGGGAGATTATTATCCACCTGCCAAACCTATCCGGGTGAAGAACGGGATCGCGGTCCGGAGCAAAAAAGGCGCGATCGGCGGGACGTGGTGGTCGAAGCGGTTCATCGAAGCGCTCGAAAGGATTGGTATTGGTTCACGCCTCCAGCGGGGAAAGTCGTACGCCCGGAACGGGCAGGTCGTTACGATAAATATCGAGGGGGGATTTGTCCATGCCCAGGTGCAGGGCACGAACCCCCGGCCATACTCGGTGACGATCGCATTCTCCCGGTTCCCGGATACGCAGTGGGAGGAGATCCTCGATGCCCTCTCGTCACAGGCGCTCTTTGCTGCCGGACTCCTCGGGGGCGAGATGCCGCAGGAGATCGAGAAGGTGTTTGCGGAAAACCGGCTCTCGCTGCTGCCGGCTGGCCGTAAAGAGATCATCACGAATTGCAGTTGTCCCGATTCCGCAAATCCCTGCAAGCACATCGCGGCGGTCTACTATATTCTTGCAGAGCAGTTCGACCGCGATCCGTTCCTCATCTTTGCCCTCCGGGGCCGGGACCGCGAGACGATCCTCGACGGCCTCCGGAAGCGGCGGGGTGCCGTGGCTGAACCGGGGGCAGAGACCGTGCGGCGGCCGGATCCACCTCCCGATGTTCCGTCAGGCACAAACCTCCCGCCTCTTTCCGAATGCATGGATACGTTCTGGGAGGCCGGGGAGTTGCTGGAAACGTTCCCGATATACCTGCATGCAAAACCGGAACTGGAAGCGGCGGCAATAAAGAGGCTCGGGCCTTCTCTTTACAGGGTCAAGGGAAAGGATCTCGCCGATCTTCTTATACCGGTGTATCCGAAAGCACGCAATCGCGTTCTAAAGGAAATTGAACGGTCATCGGCAGGCCGGCATGAGACCGGGGAACGGTAAGAAAAAAGA
This sequence comes from Methanoregula sp., assembly GCA_023228295.1. Lineage (GTDB taxonomy): Archaea > Halobacteriota > Methanomicrobia > Methanomicrobiales > Methanospirillaceae > Methanoregula. Next base: position 3,247 of record JALOBP010000089.1, on the reverse strand, counting down.
GTGGCACGGATCCAAGCCGGAACCCCCTCCCGGCCCCCGGGGCTTTGCAATTGCCGCGTTCGCCCGGCCGGATGCCATTGTGACGTTGCTATATACAGCCTCAATGATTCCTGCCGGAAAATCCCGATTTGTTCCGGAACAAATACTGCATTTTCCGGAAACATTGCCTGTGCCGAAACGGGGGTGAGGCAAAACTGGTACAGTTGGGCTCTTTGCGGGGCCGGGTTTTTAACTGCCGTGGATGGGGTCGAAAACAGGGTCTTCGACAGGGGGGGAAGTGGTGCGGGGGGTGAGGCTTTTTATCTTCATGAGCACCCGTAGCGATATGTCGATTTTTACTGAATTTTTCGACACGTTTTTGGGACATGTCGATCTGATTGACAGATTGGGTATTGATAGTCGGCAGAGAGCACGGGGAACTGGGATATCCAAAAGGGTAGGGCAGGGGATTCCTCCGCGCCCCGTTTGTTCATCCTGCTCTCCACGATTTTCAGGCGAGGGCCGACACGGAGGATACCCGGCGGCGCCTTCAATTACCTGGTTTTCCGAACCAAAAAGTGGAACCAGGGATCAATTTTGATCTGAAAAACGCTGAGCGATTTCTGTACCAAAATCGGATCGCGATCGATCCGGATTTTTTTTTTGATCGCGATCATTGGTGCGATTGCGATCAAAAAACCGCTGATCGATTTGAAAATTAAAACCGGGGATCGATTTTGATCTCAAAATCGCTGATCGATTTCTGTACCAAAATCGGATCGCGATCGATCCGGATTTTTTTTTAATCGCGATCATGAGTGCGATTGCGATCAAAAAATCGCTGATCGATTTGGAATAAGAAACCGGGGATCGATCGTACAATGAAAACCAGCAATCGATTTTGAAATGAAAAACCGTGAAAGGGGATGGGACGGGGGACCTCCCCCCGCCCCGTTTGTTCATACTGCTTTACACTATTTTCAGGCCAGCGCCGCCACGGTGTCCGCCCACGTCTCGACCTTGCTCTGGATCGCGTCGTCCGAGAACGAGGTGAGGGTCACCAGGTCCCGGCTGAAGTTCACGAAGTAGATCTCGCCGTTGGGGTCGTGGCACCGCAGGGTCGCCGCAAACTTCTCGTTTACGAAATCCCGGGCCGGTGTCCCGCCGAGGTCGGTTGCCAGCTGCGTGTTGGCCACGACGTGGTTCGCCGCTGCCGTGAAGGCCGCGATGGTCGGTGCCCGGACCGTGACGATTGCCACGGTCTTTGCCAGCCCGTCCTGGTAGACGATTCGGGATGTGAATCCCTGTTTGCTCCGCTCGACCGGCGGGTGGTCTGCCCCGCCCTGGTTGTAGATCGTGCACCCGAAGGGGTTGTTCGTAATGACGCCCTGGACGATGTTGTCGAAGGCAGTCACGTCTGCGAGCGGTTCCGCGAGCTTGCGGACCGCACTCTTGGTTGTGCTTTTCGTTGTAAAGTCTGCCATGTTTTTTTCACTCCTATATTTGGAAGATCCTCCGGACCTTCCTGATCCTGACGAAAGCCATTCAGGCCTCTGTCGCTTGGTTGTCCTTGGGCGCCCTTGGACAATTACCATGGGACTGGCTTATTGACATCCTTGGCTGAATAAATTTTTTTGAGGTCAAACGGAGCCGTTTACAGAGGATTGGAGCCAGATAGAGTGCGCATTCGGTGCCAAACGGTTTTGACAAAACGGGGTACTTCCGGGTTGGGAAGGCACGGGCCCGGTGCCGGATCTGGGGATGCCGGAATGCATCGGACCCTGCCCGGAAATGTTCAATCGCGATCGTGATCGCGATTGAAATTTTGATCCGGATCAATCGAACTTTGATTTTTGTTTTTCAATCAAGGTTTGATTGAAAAATTTTCAGCAGACTTTGATTGAAATTTTTTTTTCAAGGTTTGATGAAAACCGGTTGCCGAATCGGTTGCTTCGTCGTAATGCCTGAATTGTAATTGCTGAGGATCAGCTTTACTTTTCGCAGGTGAACCTTGATTGAAATTTTTTCAGCAAGGTTTGATTGAAAATTTTTGAGTAAAGTTTGATTTTGAATTTTCAAGTGTGATCGTGATCGCGATTGAAATTTTGATCCGGATCGATCGGACTTTGAATGAATAGGGTCGAAAAGTTGTGTGGAAGGGGGTTGAATAAAATATCCACATTCTCCAGATTGAGATTGAAAAAATTATCTAACCTTTTCCACTATGATGTTTTTGATATTCTGTAATCTTCGTTCAGATGATGGATGATCACAAAAAATCAAATCAGATATTAATCCGCGATCTGGCTGAACAAGCTCTTCAATTTGAAAAAATGATTTAAACGATTGGATTGATTTAATTTTTTCAGCTCCGTAATAGTCGGCAGCAAATTCTTCATGCCAGCAAAGATAGTGAAGGGTCATTAATCCCAAAATATAGAGAACAAACGTCGCAATTACAAAGTAAACCGCATTCATTACAATAAATGGCGATATTAAGTCCCCCACAAAACATGAAAAAATTAGGTATCCCATCATAACAATAATGAAAAATATCCGATAATCACGACCTTTGTAATGCGCAACTTCATGAGATAATGTAAAAAGTAATTCAGATTTGTTTACGAGTTTTAAGAAATTCTTTCCAACATGAATAATGAGACATCCTTTAGATATTTCCCTCTGAACATTTGGACAGTTGCCGTCATCATAGACAACGATATTGATTTGTTCCGGCTTTAAATTCCAAATTTTGGTGATATAGTTCTTTGTTTCATTATCAACAAAATCTTCCCCTTTTTCATTCGGTTTATTCGAATAGACATTGTAGATATTCAATAGCGCCAGGAATAAGATAAAATAGAAAATACTAAACATTGCCGTGACAGGAATTGGCGTATAAAGCGATGGAAAATAATTAAAAAAAGTCATAGGAATTGTAAAAGTCAGAGAGAAAAGCAATCCCTGAGCAAACGACATTATCAAAAAGAGATAAGCCCAAACACGCGATGTTGACACATGGTTTATTGCATATTTTGATGCCAATAACAAAATTACGAAACAAAATAACCATACAAGAAATGTCCACAAAAATTCTGCTGGCATTGAAATCAGATACTCTGGTTTTACCTTGTCTCTATTTTTCAAAAAAGATAGTGTAAACAATTTGCTGTAAAATCAAAAACGCCCTGATCTCTAATCATGCAACATAAGGAGACCAGAGCAATGGAAATCAATGACTTAATCCAAGATTATCTTGGCGATAAGG
>JALOBP010000088.1 GCA_023228295.1 Methanoregula sp. | reverse complement strand
CGGAACGGCTCATTGCCCCGGTAGGATCAGCCCTCAAAGAGGCGGGGCGCGAAGCTCTCGTGGTCCTGTACTCTCCGGTAATGGATAAGCCATTCTCCGCACTGGCCCGGCAAGCGGACCGGCTGATCGAGATCGTGAATGTGGGGGAGCCTGACCCACGGCAGCGCCCGGCGGCCCGCGGCCCCGGCCGGAAAGACACCGACCATCAGCGGGCACAGACAACGCTTGCGGGGCTCTGACATGGGGAGGAGTTTTGTGAGCGTCCGGCTCGGGGTGCGTTCCATTGCTGAACGGTGGGCACGGGTAGCAAAAAAACTGGGCCGGGAAGACCAAAAGCCCGCAGCAGAACTGACCGGCCTTGCCAAAAATCATTCCAGTGCAGCCTTCTTCGGGTGCGACAACCCGCTTGAAGCGATGATCTTCTCGGCACTTCTTGAGATCCGCAGGAACCAGGCAGAGAAGGATGACGATGTGGGTCCTTGACACAGCATACCGTAACGGTGTTGATCTCTGGTGCAGGGACAAGAGCGGAGCCGTGACCCGGACGCACCATGCCTATGACCCGCCGTTCTACCTGCACCTCCCCGATCCCGCCGCACACCATGAAATGATTGACGTGCTCGCGGAGCACTTTCGGGCAGAGCCCTGCACGTTCCGGACCATCTTTGGGGAACTCGAAGGGTTCAGCGTGCATGGCGATCGCCGGATTGCGGAACAGATCGAGCAGCAGACACAGTTCGAGGCCCGGTTCTTCAATGTGGATGTGCGGCGCGACCACCGGTTCATGGCCGAGCAGGGTATTTTCCCGTGCGGCGACGACCCCGGTTCAAGGTTCAGGCCGGATTTTTCTTATGACCTGCGCCAGATGGAGATCCGGATCCATGACAACCCGGCACGCTCGCAGGTCTGCACCGATATAGAGCTGGTCGGCGACCGGACTGAGCGGCTGCAGGGACCAGGCGGCACCGTTATTGAGGACTTCTTCGGGCTTGTCGAATCCACTGATCCGGACGTGATCCTGATGTCGGACGCCGATATATGGCTGCCGAAACTCAAGGCATTTTCACAGGATAAGGGCTTTGACCTTCCCTTCTCCCGGAGCGGGAAGTACCGGTCGATGGGTTCGCGGTCGTACTGGAGTTACGGCCGGATGGAGCACAGGGAGGCAGCACTCATCCCGGACGGGCGGGTACTCATCGACACCGACCAGTCATTCGTGTACCGGGAAGGCGGGCTTGCCGGGGTTTTCATGGCAGCCCGGCTCTCCGGGCTCTCCCCAAACATGGCCTCACGGTTCACCCCGGGCACGCTCATCAGCAGCTACGAGGTGTACGAAGCGGTGACGCGGGGTATCGTGGTGCCGTTCCGGAAGGCCGATCCGGAAACCGTGCGAAAACTGGCAAATCTCCGGGCAGCTGACCGCGGAGGGATGATGTTCCAGCCGGTACCGGGGATGTATGAGAACGTGGACGAGCTCGACTTCACTTCCATGTACCCCTCCATCATCGTCAAGTTCAACCTCTCGCCCGAGACGCTTGACAACCCGGCTCAGGAGGGTTTTCTCCCCGCTGTGCTCGAACCCGTGATCTCCCTGCGCAAAGAGACCAAGAAGAAGAAAATTGCGGATCCCCGGTATGCCGGTATCGACACGATGCTCAAGTGGATGCTCGTCACCTGTTTTGGCTACACCGGTTACAAGAATGCCAAATTCGGCAGGATCGAGGTCCACGAGGCAATCACCGGCCGGTCCCGCGAGATCCTGATCCAGACCAAGGACCTTGCCGAGTCCATGGGCTTTGTGGTGCTGCACGGGATCGTTGACTGCCTCTGGGTACAGGGTGCACCGGTTGAAACCTTGCAGGAGCGCATCGGCACGGAGACCGGGCTCATTGCCGAGGTCGAACATTTCAACTGGATCGTCTTTTTGCCGCTTAATGACGGGTTCGGGGCATATAACCGGTATTACGGCAGGCTTTCGGACGGAAGCGTGAAAGTCCGGGGCATTGCTGCCCGCAGGCATGATACCCCGGACTATATCCGCACCATGCAGCAGGAGATGCTTGAAGTGATGCGCACGGCAAAAACTGCCGGTGAACTTGCACTGGTCCGGGACCGGGTCCGGCAGATCTACTGTACGGCCCTGCGGGACCTCCCGCACGCGGATCCCCGTACTCTTGCCGTCAGCCGCCGTATCAGCCGCACCCGCTATGCCCACCGCTGCCTTGAAGGGGCCGCCGTGAACGCATACCGGGATGCCGGTGTGGAAGTGGCACCGGGCATGAAGATCCGCTACATTGTGAGGGACGCACACCGGTACCAGGTTGACCCGGAATGGTCAGCGGGAGCCTTTGATATCGCGTACTATCGCGGGCTCATGGAAAAGGCATGGGACGAGATCGCGTATGCATTTTGCAGAAACGGGCAAGGGATGAATAAGAGGAAAACGCAGAAAGAACTGTATGTTCCCGGGACAGATCCGGGCCCGGAACCGGTATGTCAGGATTGACAGACCCGGCCAAATCCCTCAAGGAACAAGTCAGTATTTTGTGAATGCTTGAATACCCGGTATCATATACCAGTAATACAGAAACAGATCATTCTGGAGCCATGACAATGGAGATGAGAATCGGGGGTAAAGAGACGATTTCACCGGATGAGCGGTGGATCGAGGTCCGTAACCCGGCAACGAGTGAGATCATTAACCGGGTACCGGCAGGAACCGCAGATGATCTCTCCCGGGCTGTTGAGGCAGCCGGAGCGGCGGCTGATACGTGGAAGAAGAAATCCATGCGGGACCGGGGGATTATCTTCTTCCATGCAGCGGCAACAGTACGGGAGCAGCACAAGGATCTTGCGCGGCTCCTCACTATGGAGCAGGGCAAGCCCCTCAAAGAATCGATTGATGAAGTGCGCGGGTTTGCAAACATCCTCGAATTCTATGCCGGCATATCAGCGCAGGCATCCGGCGAGGCAGTCAGGCTCGGGGCTGCAGGCGACTGTCTTGTCACCCGGGAGCCGCTAGGGGTCTGTGGGGCGATAATCCCGTGGAACATGCCCGTGCTCATCATGGGATGGAAAGTGGGACCTGCCCTGCTCGCGGGAAACACGATGGTTCTTAAGCCCGCCTCGACCACACCGTTAACCAATCTCCGGCTCGCGAAGATCCTCGATGAGGCCGGCCTTCCCCCGGGCGTCCTGAACGTGGTGACCGGGTGCGGCGGGGAAGTTGGGGAGGCGCTCGTCTCCCATCCGGAGGTAAAGAAAGTCTCTTTTACCGGGAACTGTGCAACGGGCGCACGGGTGCGCGAGCTTGCGTCAGCACAGGTCAAGGAACTAATCCTTGAACTGGGCGGTTCCGACCCGATGATTGTCATGGACGATGCCGATATAGGGAAGGCTGTTGAGGGGGCCGTGCGGGGGCGATTTTACAATGCCGGACAGACCTGCACTGCAGTAAAGCGCCTCATTGTCCACGACAAGATCTCAAAAGAATTTACCCGGCAGCTGAAGGAACGTGTCAGTGCCCTGAACGTGGGCAACGGTCTTGGACCGAAGACGGACATGGGCCCCCTGAACAGTGCAGTCCAGCGGGAGCGGATCGCAAACGTCGTTGAACAGGCCCGGGAGAACGGCGACGGGAAAATTGTTACTGGAGGCGGGGCCCTGCGCGGCAGGGCATACGAGCCCGGTTTCTTCTATCACCCGACACTGGTGACGGACGTTGTATCGGAGAGCTGCCTCATGACCGGGGAGGTCTTCGGGCCAGTACTACCGGTGATGACGGTTCCGGATCTTGAATCTGCAATTATTGCAGCAAACAATTCCCGTTATGGCCTGGGGGCGTCAATCTGGACAAAAAATCTCATAACAACTAAAAAAGTTTTTGATGAGGTGCATGCCGGCATTGTCTGGGTGAACAGGCACCTCACGGTTCCGCCGGAGATCCCGTTCGGCGGGACAAACGAGAGTGGAACCGGGCGGGAGAACGGCCACCATGCCGTTGACCAGTACTCCCGGACAAAGACCCTTTTCCTTGGATGGTAATTTTAAAATACTGCTTTTTTTACCAGAATTGCACCTGCAAGGGCAGCGGTTGCGATCCCGAAAGGCAGAGGTGACTGGACCGGTGTGGTCGTTTCTGCAACAGGTACCGGGGGGGTTGTGCCAATTGACGACATCGGTGTCGGATCGGTTGACGGAATTGTCGTGACTGGCGGGAATCGTTCCACGATAGTGAACGTAGTCGATCCGGAAACATCTACGGTAACCCCGGATACAGTTACAATGTATTCGTCTGCCTTGAATGATGAGGCATCGACATCAAAGGACCAGCGGTTGTAACCGCCCGATCCGGCGATAACTTTCACCATGCCGCTGGTCCCGGAGTACTCGCTGGAGGTTATTTTCCGGGTAGGCTTGAACGAGGACGAAGTTATGTCAACCATGAGCTGGTCGCCTACCGCGAGATTGGTGGAACCGGTAATCGTGAACCGGTCGCCGACAGCGTGATCTTTAATGGGATCAATAAGTGCAGCAGGGGGTGAAATGGTGAAAGTATACGTAGTGAAGGTATCGTCAATGTCCTGGCTGCTGATGGCATTGACAAGGGCCTGTGCACTGGCCGGCCCCTGCAGGCTTCCGCTACCGGACATCGTGAAGATCGATTGTCCGCCGGACCCCAGTTGCCGGTTGATGACAGTGCCGATTGATGCATCGTAATACACATCAAACTGCGAATTCATCATCGGGTGCTGAATAACTACAAAGTACTGGCCCGACGCAAGATCCTGAGTATCGGAGGACCGGAGTTCGAATTCAAAGGTATTGTCATCATTGACCTGTACCGTGCTGATCTTCAGGTAATTTTTGCTAATCACCCAGACCTGCAGGCCGTCACGGGGATGACCGGTAGCAATGCCGTGAAGTGTGACAGGGTCACCGTTCGAGATCGATGCGGTACCCGTAGCGGGGGAACCGGACGAGAGGTCATATGCCATGACCGGGCCGGTAATGGCAATGATCATGACACTCATGAGCAGGAGGTGCAGGATTCTGGTGAAGAGAGAGGATATGGGCATAAAAACACTCCAGATACGATACGTTAGTCAGGATAAGGGGAAAAACCTGTTTGTTCACGAGAGCTAATTGACTGCAATTTCTGGCAGGGTTATAACCGGAAACGGATAGAAAGGATCGAGCATTTTTCCGATGTGATGAGCTGGAACCTGACCTATACGCAGACAGGCAAATAAATCAATGGAGAAATTCCGGTTATCGGTAACCAGAGTTGTTCAGAAGAATGAGTGGGAGGAGTAAGCCTCCTTTTGTTTTAGCGGCATTCAGCTATGCGCCAAACCCGGACGGGGACCGGGCGCTCCATCGTCCTGTTCTGGCTTGCACCCGCAGGGATTCGCCGTTTCATCGTATCCTGTTCGTTAACGCTCAGCGGGTTACTTGCACGAATGACCGTGCTTCTCGCCGTTGCCGGCTCAGCCGCATCATCACTGATAACAGGCCGTGTCGTTTCTGTGCCATTGCCGTGACTCTCGCCACCCGTACTTGTGTACGGCTGCGTTCCCGGTAGGTGGGGGGACTTTCCTCAGCGACATTTAAGTCACCGTCGGCCGCTCTCTCCCTCTCACTCATAATAATGGCCGGCCGGACTGATAAGCACAGCGGCGGGGCAACCGGCAAAGGTTGTAACCGAAGGTTCGATAGAATCTTAAAGAACGTGCACAAAGACAGTCACAACCAAGGAGAAAAGCATGGAGTTACTCACCGATGATGAAGGAAAACTTGCGGTCCGCTCTGCACGTGCCGCCATCGAGCATGTTGTAGCAAAGAAACCAGAAGAGTTGCTGAAACTTACTCCGGTGTTCAGCGAGAAACGCGGGGTTTTTGTCACCCTGACAAAAAACGGGCAGCTCCGGGGGTGCATAGGACTCCCGTACCCGGTCATGCCGCTGGGTGACGCCATTGTCCACGCAGCCGGAGCCGCTGCGCTTGAAGATCCCCGTTTTCCCCCGGTAGAAAAAGAGGAACTGGATTCGATTCATCTGGAAGTAACAATCCTTACCATAGCTGTCCCGGTGGAAGGTCCCCCGGAAAAACGACCGGGACAAGTCGTTGTCGGTAAACACGGCCTTATTATCCGGGGCATGGGGACAAGCGGGCTACTCCTTCCGCAGGTTGCAACAGAATATGGCTGGGATTCTGAAACATTTCTCACCCACACCTGCTCAAAAGCCGGGCTTCCCGCTACCTGCTGGCGGGACCGTAACGTGGAACTCCTCACATTCGAGGGCCAGATTTTTCCGAGCCCTGATTGAGGGCAATCGTTTAACCAGATCGCAGCACATATAAAGGGACATAACGGTGCGGCATGGCGATTGCTTTCGAGAGTTTATACAGCGATATTGCAGGAAGGAACGGCAAGCTGACCGTTGGGAAGAAGACTATCAAAACCCCGGCGCTCCTCCCGGTCATCAACCCCCACCTCCCGCTCGTTTCCCCAAAAGAGATGAGAATGATGGGCGTCGAGGCGATCATCACCAATGCCTACATCTTCTCCCAGAGCAGGCAGTTCCGCGAACGTGCTTTGTCGGAGGGGCTTCACAAACTGCTCGATTTCGACGGCGTGATCATGACCGACTCCGGCTCGTTCCAGCTCTCCGTATACGGGCAGGTCTCGATCACCAACACGGAGACCCTTGCATTCCAGCGGGATATTAAAAGCGACATCTGGGTCCCGCTCGACATCCCCACCTCACCGGCATCCGACCGTGAGACAACCGAACGTGAACTCGGCATTACCATGCAGCGCCTCAAAGAGGCAAAAGAGGTCTTCGGGCCGGATGCTCCGCTTGCCGGGCCGGTACAGGGCGGTATTTTTGAAGATCTCCGTGAGAGAGCCGGAAAAGAAGTGGCCGATCTTAACTTCTCGTTCTGCCCGGTAGGTGCCGTTGTCCCGCTTATGGAAAACTACCGCTACCGCGACCTTGTCAGCGTAGTTATGGCCGCAAAACGCACCCTCTCCTCCTCGGCCTGCATCCACCTTTTCGGAGCCGGCCACCCGTCCATGTTTGCCCTTGCAACGGCAATGGGCTGTGACCTCTTCGATTCCGCTGCTTATGCACTGTATGCCAAAGACGGGCGATATATGACCACGCACGGCAGTTACCGTATCGGGGAACTCATCGATCTCCCCTGCTCCTGTGCTGTCTGCCGGAGCCATACAGCAGAAGAGCTCCGCGACGCTCCCGACCGCGAACGCCTCCTCGCACTTCATAACCTGCACGTGACCCTTGCCGAGATTGCCCGGATCCGGCAGGCAATCTTTGACGGCACGCTCTGGGAACTGGTGGATGAACGGTGCCGGGCGCACCCGCAGCTCCTTGCGGGCTACCGGGCGCTCCTGGGCCATGCCCCGGAACTTGCAAAGACCGACCGTGTCTCGAAACGCCGTTTCTTCTATCGCGGGGACGAGAGCTGCCAGCGTACGGAAGTGCTCCGTTACCAGCAGAACCTCCCGCAGATCGCGACCGGGAAAACAGTCCTTGTCGCGTTCGATGGCGGAGAACGCGATGAGTTCGAGACCACGCTCTTCTTCAAGCCCCCGTTCGGCCCCTACCCGAAAGAACTCAAAGAGACCTTCCCCATCGGCCCCTGCGAGATCCCGGAATGGGATGATACCATGGTCCGGAAAGGCTGCGAAGGTATCCGCATCCTCAAAGAGCGGCACCCGGAGAGCCGGTTTACCATCTCCAGCCCGGCCCGGTGGGATACAATAATCCGCGAAGTACTGGGTGATATCGAGGTGCGCCATGACACGGTTTAATATCCGGAAACGGGACGGTCTTGCACGGACCGGTATATTCGAGACGGACGACAAGACCCCGATCGTTCTTCCCGGGGCTGAAGACACGGAATTGATCTTTCCCGCACTTGCCAAAAGCCCGGTCGCTGCAAACCTTCCGCTCTGTGCCCCGGCCGTGCTCGTGAAGGATTATCCCCCGGCAACCGGCATGCAGCCGGTCACCATCCACCCCCAGCTCGCAAATACCGCAGCAAGCGGAGACTGCGTTATGGTAACCGGCTGGCACACCGCGTTTGCCAATCCCCGGAATTATGTTGACTGGCTGGTGCAGCTCAAAGAAAAAACTCCGGCTGATACCGCATGGTACGCACCCGCCACAGCGCTCCCCCTCACAGCAGCCATTCTCTGCTATACAGGCTTTGATCTCTTTGATTACAAAGCCGTAGACATCAAATCCGCGCAGGGAATTTTTTGCACATCCTCCGGAGAATTTACGAAGGATGCGCTTGAGGAAGGGATCTGCAGCTGCCCGGGCTGCAAACAGCACGATCTCAAAGAGCACAACCGTTATGCCCTCCGGCAGGAAATCGCACTTGTCCGCCGCACGATCGGCATGGGGCAGCTCCGCGAGCTTGTGGAATCCCGGTGCCGGATGGATGCTAACCAGGTGGCCATTCTGCGCCATCTCGATAATCACTACCCGTTCATGGAGCGGGTCCAGCCGGTAGGCCGGCCGGGAATAATGCGGGCCAATTCAGGGGAGTCCATGCAGCGTGCTGAAGTGCGCCGGTTTGCCGAACGCCTCATTACCCGGTATGTTCCGCCAAAAACCGACGTTGCCGTGCTCCTGCCCTGCTCTGCGAAGAAACCCTATTCCCTGTCCCAGACCCACCGCAGGTTCCAGATGGCAGTTGGCGGAAGAGCGCACGAACTGATCGTCACCTCCCCGCTGGGCCTCGTACCCCGGGAACTGGAGACGATTTACCCGGCCATGCATTACGATGTGCCGGTCACCGGCTACTGGGATGCGGAGGAGTGTGCCGTCATAGCAGATGTCCTCACCCGGTACTTCCGGAAAAACCAGTACCGGCGGGTTATCGCCCATCTTGAAGGCGGTGCCCTGAAAGTCGCCCGCATGGCAGCCGAGGCCTGCGGGATTACCCTGGAATATACCTGCACGGAGAAACCGGCGGGCGATGTTGCGCTCAATGCCCTTGATGCGGCTCTTGCCGGGGAACGCAAGGTAAAAGACGACCGGCTCCATGGGATGATCTCGTACCAGTTCGGTGCCGATGTTGAAACAAAAGGTTCTACGCTGCGGGGCCATTACCCCGAGGTTTTTTACAGCAGGGGAAATACCCAGATCTTCTCCATCGATACCACCACCGGCCTGCTCCGTCCGACCTTTGACGGCTGGGCAATGATCCCTGAGGGGTACCGGGTCCATATCGATGATTTCATTCCGGAGGGTGACGTCCTTGTTCCCGGTGTGACCCGTGCAGACCCCGGTATCCGCGATGGGGACGAGGTAGTCGTTGTCGGTGCGCGGGCCATGGCAACCGGCCGTGCCGCGCTCCCGTCAGAAGAGATGGGGCGCTCGCGGCGCGGTGTGGCAGTCCGGGTGCGTAAAATAAAAAGACTGGAAACCAAACTCTGAGGGCAGAACCAAATCACATTTCCAGAATATTTCTACAACACATGGAGTGAAAATCTTGTACAGGATAGAAAAATCCCAGTCGCTTGCCGATAAGGTCCACCAGCTATGGGTGAATGCACCCCACGTTGCACACCATGCACAGGCCGGCCAGTTTGTCATCTTCCGCATTGACGAGAAAGGAGAACGCATCCCCCTCACCATCTCGGCGGTTGACGGGGACTCGATACGGGTCATTTTTATGACAATTGGCAAAACCACGACCCACCTTGCCCGGTTGTCCGCGGGCGACCATATCCAGGATATTGCCGGTCCCCTGGGAAAGCCCAGTGAGATTGTAAAGTCCGGTACCTGCGTCCTTGTTGGAGGCGGTGTCGGAACGGCAAGCCTCCCCATTATTGCCCGTGCTGCAAAATCAGCAGGTAACCGCGTCATCGGTATTGTCGGCGCGAGAAACGCAGACCTCCTGATCCTTGAAGACGAGATGCGGGACGCCTGTGACGAGCTCCAGATCTCAACCGACGACGGCAGCAAGGGGTTCCACGGTTTCGCTGCCGATCTCCTGAAGCAGACCATGGCCCGCGAGAAGGTGGACTGCGTCTGGATCATCGGACCTGCCATCATGATGAAGGTGACCGCCGAGGCCACCCGCACGGCCGGGATAAAAACCTATGTCAGTCTCAACCCGATCATGGTTGACGGCACTGGCATGTGCGGCTCCTGCCGTGTCATTGTCGATGGTGAAACCCGTTTTGCCTGTGTTGACGGTCCTGAATTCGATGCTCATAAGGTAGACTTCAATACCCTGATGCAGCGCATCCGGATGTACCAGCCGGAGGAGAAGGAATCATTAGAGAAATTCCAGTCCCATGCATGCGCCTGCAAAGGAGGCGAGCACCATGCATGACCGTACCGTGAACCAGCGCATCCAGGATTTCAGCGAGGTCAGTACCGGCATGACTGCGACTGATGCAAAAGCTGAAGCAGAGCGCTGCCTCCAGTGCAAGAAACCGCTCTGTGTCACCGGGTGCCCGGTGACCATCGACATCCCGGCGTTTATCCGTGAAGTGGCGGCCGGGGATTTCCGGAAGGCTGCTGCCATCATCAAAGAACAGAATATGCTCCCAGCCATCTGCGGCCGGGTCTGCCCGCAGGAAGTACAGTGCGAGGGCGTATGCATCCTCGGCAAGAAAGCAAACCCCATCGCGATCGGGGAACTCGAACGGTTTGTCGCTGATGAGGAACGAACCCATGGCATGATGATGCCGCAGAAGAAGGTGTCAACCGGAAGAAGGGTTGCAGTAGTCGGAGCCGGGCCGGCAGGTCTCACAGCATCAGCCGAACTTGCCCGGATGGGCTATCATGTCACCCTCTTCGAATCGCTCCATGCAGCTGGCGGCGTACTGATGTACGGCATCCCGTCCTTCCGCCTTCCCAAGGAAATTGTCAAAGCCGAGATCGATGCCGTCCTTACCCTTGGCGTTGACCTGAAACTCAATCATCTCGTGGGAAGGAGCGTGACCGTAAATGAACTGCTCAATTATGATGCAGTCTTCCTCGGCACAGGTGCCGGCCTCCCGTACTTCATGGGACTGCCGGGCGAGAACCTGCCGGGCGTATACTCGGCCAACGAGTTCCTGACCCGGGTGAACCTGATGCATGCCGATCGCTTCCCGGTGTACGATACTCCGGTCAAGCGCGGCAGTCGTGTCGTGGTTGCCGGTGGCGGCAATGTTGCCATGGATGCGGCACGGGTTGCCCGCAGGCTGGGAGGCAGAGTCACGCTGGTTTACCGCAGGCGTGAAGAAGATCTCCCTGCACGTATCGCTGAAGTGGAGCATGCAAAGGAAGAGGGAATCGAATTTGTCATGTGTGCCAACCCGGTCCGGATCCTTGGCGACCAGGCCATAACGGGCGTTGAGTGCTCGCGGATGAGCATGTGCGAACTGGATGCGTCAGGCCGTCCGGAACCAAAAGAGATCGACGGGGAGAATTTTACCATTGATGCAGATGTTTTCATCGCTGCCATCGGCCAGGGCCCCAACCCACTCCTTATCGGAGAGATTCCCGAATTAACGCGGGGTAAACGCGGCAATGTCATTATCGATGAGAACGGTCACACTTCGATGCGCAAAGTCTTTGCCGGCGGCGATGTCGCCACCGGGGCAGCAACGGTAATTCTTGCCATGGGCGCGGCAAAGACTGCCGCCCATGCCATTGACCGGATGCTTCGCGAAGAGTAAAAACTCAGTTATTTTTCTTTTTTTATCCAATAGAAACCTCTGACCATCCTGAAGGATTTCATTCCTGTACGCTGTTGTAGATTGAACAGAACACAACCATATTCATTGAAATTTAGCAATAAATTGCATTCTTTACCTCATGCGGTAAAGATCTATGGCCCGGTAAAAAGTTCTGCGGAAACGGGATGATCATCGCTATTGTAATAATTGCGGTCGTGAACTGGTTTGTCAGCATGCCGGTCCTGCAAAAAGGGCAGGCATATGATGGGGCAATTCAGTCGCTCATGGTAGTACCGATCATAGACACCCTCAAACCAGTCATGCTGGAAGAACTCCGGTCATGACAATTACGTCAACGACTACCGTTCGTTAACTTAAAGGAAGGTGATTACTCATTATAAGCCACTAGTTTTGAAACCACCCCCCTCTTGCGCCACCAGTCCCCCGTGGGGGACGGGACGCATTATGATTGGACGAGGTCGGAAACAGGAAATACGTCGTTATCGCAATTTGGGAGATGCCACAGTGGCGGGGGCGGAGGTGGAACCGAAGCCACCAAGAACGTCTGACGTATTGTTTCTGC
>JALOBP010000169.1 GCA_023228295.1 Methanoregula sp. | reverse complement strand
TAAAAGAAATTTCCAGTCACCATCTGTTTTTATCCGCGCCATCTCATTACCTTATGATTCCTATCCCCCCCTCAATAGATAATGGTTTTGTTAAAGTTAGCGCTTATTGGGTGTTCCCCCCAAGGCCCCGGTTGCAGCGTTCATTTTTTTAAAAACCGATTCAATTCATCGGTCTGTATGGTATCCGGACCTTCCCCCCGGGGCAGACAACGACACCCTATATTGTTTCCGGAATCATACAGTACGGTAACAATGGCATTCGACCAGATCCCCATCGGCCGTTTCTCGCTCATCACAAGGCTCAGCCCCAAGGCACTCCGGCTTTATGATGAACGCGGGCTCCTTGTTCCGGCAACAACAGACATCGCGACCGGCTACCGGTATTACACGGGTCAGCAGATTGCAACGGGCGTCTCGATCAAGGAGCTCTGCGGGCTTGGTTTCCCGCTTGCCGAGATCGAGACGATCCTTGCCGCAAAGGAGACGGGAGATCGCGGGACAATCCAGCAGCTCTTCACAAAACGCCGGGGAACGATCCGGACCGAAGTCATAAGGTTACAGCAGATCGAGGCACTGCTCGAAGAATCGGGCGCCTCACTGGAGACGATGTTTATGTCATTCAATGAACCTGTTGTAAAAGAGATTGCTCCCCAGCGTGTTGTTGGGAAGCGCGGTGTCGGCAGTTATAGTGAGATCATCACGATCCTCATGAACGATCTCTGCGGCCAAATCTTCACTAATGAGAACATGAGAAACGGCCTAAAAGTCACCGGGCCGTTCATGTCCATCTACCATGACTGCGAGTACCGGGAAAAGGACGCGACCGTTGAATGCGTAGTGCCGATAACCGGAAAGGTTGCGGTAAGCGACCCGGCCATCGATGTCCACACACTCCCCGGTGGAACGTGCCTGTCCCTGATCTACAAAGGACCCTATACCGGCCTCCATGGCGCATGGTCCCGCATCGGCACGTATGCGGAAGAGCGCGAGTTCGCAGCTACTGGCCCACACCGGGAAGTTTACCTCAACGATCCGAATCTTGTATCAGACGAAGAACTGCTCACGGAACTCCAGATCCCGATCGACATTTCCACGCGCAGAAAAATTTCGTAGAATATTCCATTTCACCTTTTTTCAAGCAGATTTCCTGTAACATCGGCCCCGGGAAGCCTATTTCGACCAGAAATGCTATAATACAGTATATAAAATTATATATCAGGCATAACTGCGGCTGAATGTTTACGTACGTGAGAGATTGTAATGAATAACCCCCCGTCCGATGAAAACGAAAATGTCATTGATATTTTCGTTCTTTGCAAGAGTGAAGCAGATACACCTCTGAGAACGGAGTATCTTGAACAAAAGGGGTACCGTGTTACCCTTTTTTCCGACCGCACCCAGCTTCTTGAAACCCTTCGTTTCGGCAAGCCCAACCTTCTCGTATGTGATTCCCAGTCCATGGGGCCGGAGGCATTTGAGGTCTGCCGGGAAATCAAGGCTGATTACGATCTCTGGATGATCCCGATCCTCATCATGACCGGTGCATCCTGTCTTGGCGATCTCTTGTACGTCCTTGATTGCAATGCGGACAATTTCATCGCGTACCCGTATGATCCCCAGTATCTTCTCTCACTCATTGAAGGGATGCTCATAACTCCCGTGGAACGGCAGACCCCGGAACAGATCAAGACGCAGTTCAAGATCCAGCACGATGAGCACCTCTTCGTGGTAACCGCAGACCGACGCAAGCTGCTCGAATTTCTTCTCTCCTCGTTCGAGATCGCGGTCAATAAAACCAATGAATTGTCCCGTGCTCTTCTGGAGAACACTACTCTTGGCGATGCCATAGCAAAGGCTGGCAATGTTGCCCATGAGCAGGGCCGGGTTATCGAGGCCCTGAATGGCACGCTCCAGCAGCAGGAACAGTCCCTCTCCGCGCTCAACGATGAACTGGAGGACAAGTCAACCCAGATCGGGGAACTGATTCGGGAGAAGGAATCTCTCGTACAGGAACGCGAAGCAGACAAAAACCATATCGGGGACGCTGAAGAGCAGATCCGAACTCTGCTCCGCGAGAAGGAAGAAGCGGAACGATCCCACAGTATGGAGGCTGGCGAACTGGGCAAGCGGATTGCAGCCCTGTCCGAAGAACTCACGGCCGTTCAGGCAGACCTGAAGACAACCAGCGAGGCACTCGAGGGGCAAACCACCTGGCGGGCCGAAGCCGAGGCAACTCTTGCAAAAGTAGTACCGGCAAACGAGCAACTGGAAAAATCTCTGCGTGCCCTCATCTTGGAATGTGAGCAGCTCAGGTCAGCGTGTTCTGCCGAGACGAACCGGGCGTCAGCTGCAGAACAGGAGAACAAGTCGCTTGTCCTGGCAAAGACGCAGTCCGAGCAGGATCTGACCCGGATCATCGATGAGCTGAAGGATACCGCCCGGCAGCAGGCAACCGAGATCATCACGTTCCGGGAAGACCTGGTAACGGACAAGAACCTGATCAGCACGCTCGAAACCCAGCTTGCAAACCTTGCTGCAGAAAAGGAGGATGTGGAATCCGGGCTTAAGAAAACAGCCGATGACCTGCGTCGCGACCTTTCCGATCTCCGTTCAACCTGTGACACTGCCACGGCAGAACTCGAAGGTAAGGTCCGCCGTGTTACCGAATTGGAGCAGGCATGCACCGAACAAAAAACCGTAACCGTGCAGGCCGAGGCGCAGGTCCAATCCCTAGAATCTGAACTTACATCCCTGCGTTCATCCCTTGAGGAAAAAACCCGCAGCATCGATGAGCTGGAGCAGGCATGTACCGAA
>JALOBP010000168.1 GCA_023228295.1 Methanoregula sp. | reverse complement strand
AAAAAATAAAATTAATAAGTATGCCTTCTCAGGTGGGCAAGTTACTCTTGAAAAGCATAGAGAGAAAGGGGGAAACACTGAAGTTGATGTTCCTTACCAATGGTTAAAAATATTTTTTGAACCTGATGATGAAGAGTTAATGAAGATTAAAAGGGAATACGAAAGGGGAGATTTGTTGAGCGGTGAAATAAAGAAAGTAATAATTGATAAAATTAATTCCTTTTTAAAGGTCCACCAAGAAAAAGTAAAAACCGTTGATATAAACAAGTACATGTACACTGGCCAATTAGCAAAAGAAATGTGGAAAAAAAAGTATTTGCCTAAAGATTAGGTTGGGAAATTTGTTCGTATGCTTCTTGTGCTTTTTTAACATAATTTAATCCAATATAAAGTCTTCCATTCTTATTAACTTCCCCTCTTTTTTTTGCATATGCATCAATTTCACTTTGTGCTCCTGCCATCCAATCATTTCCATACTTTTCTTTTAATTTTTTAAGTGTTCCTGGCCCGGCGTTGTATGCTAATGCAATTTCTTCAATTGTTTTACAATCATAATTTTTTACTAATTTTGAGATAAATTTTGCCATATATTTAACTGATAAATCAGGGTCATTAATAACCTTTTCAAAACTATCTCCTTTTTCAAGTAAACCTTCAAGTGTTGGTTTTGTAAATTGTCCTAATCCGTATGAAGTTTCATTATATTCTCCGTTAGTATTCATCATTTTTTTAAGAGTTTTAGGGTTATTAATATTTTTTGCTACTTCTGAAGCTCTATTCTTATCATTATCCCCAGAAAATTCTGTAATTATAATCATAGGTATAAATTTCTCATCTATTCCATATTTTTTACTATATTTTTCTATTGAATCTTTAATTGGCTCAAACTGTATTTTGCTTTCTATTTGTTTATTTTCGGTGGTGATAGTAGGTACAGATTTCGTTCCATTTGAAATCTTTTTTATTGGTATTGATTCTCTTGTATTATTAATATTTCTTAAATCATCTTGAACCCCAACAGGTTTAAACCATTTACCTGTTTTTGAATTTAATTTTAACACATCATTTACTAATTTATTTTCAGCACTATTCAAATCAATATTTTCTTTATTTAATGCCTTGTAAATTTTTTCAGGGTCAAATCCCCTATCTTCTAACCATTTGGTTGTATTAGTAGTAAAATAATCTTTATAGTTTTCTTTTTTCTTTGTAGTGATGGTATTATTCATAACAATACACTCTCAATCAATCTTTTTTAATATTTCTATTTTAAAAAGTTAAACATTTTTGTTAGCAACGATTGAAGCCATTTTTCGTTCCATTTCTATGCTTTCTAATAAAGCTAAAAGTTCTCCCGTTTTTTGTATGTTAGATAAAGCTTTATTTTCTGCATTATAATAGTTTCTTAACGCTGCGATACCACTAAAACCTTCATTTTTCCTTGAAAGATCTAACGCATCACCCGCTGATCTTAAAGGGGTATATGTTTGTTTAATTTTTATGGTGTTATGTTTAATTGCGGTTTCAGGTTTCATTACATGTGTAATGTGTGAATTTGAATTTCTTTCATTTAACAATTGTTCTGAAGTGCTTTCTACTAACCTTCCTGCTCGTGATTCATGCCATTCCCCATTTATTTTAACTATAACATGTGTTGGGAATTTTTTATCTTCCTCATTCATAGTCTTAACGTGTCTTCGGACTTTTTTTTCAAATGTATCTAAATGTTTACTTCTTTCATTTCTTATTAATATCATACTACCATCAGGCAATTCATTTAATTCATTTACATTTAATTTTTTCCCTACATTAACATACCCGTCCTCTTTTAAAGTATAGGGTAGTTCACAAGCATCTACACCCATACTCTCTTTACTTTCACTATTTTTAAGTTCGTAACCTAACCATTGCCCAATCATAACTGCGTAGGTGGCACATATATCTTTTTTATTTTCCTTTTGTAGTTCTTCATGGAAATTATTTACAATTTCAAGTATTTGGTTTTCAGATAAACTACCAATATTTAATTTAACTTCTTTAAACTTTCTTTTAGATTGAAATTCTTTAATTGTATTTCCATCTAAAGTTAATGTTCCATTTTTTACTCTATTATTTTTTTCAATTATATTACTATATAAAATCACATCTAAATTAGTAGATATTTTTGTTCCATTATAATGATTAATTAATTCATCTGGATTTATATTATTTTGTAATAAAGACTTTTCTGTCGGTTTTGACATTTTTATAATATCATTTTTAATAATGGTAATTGCCATACATTCCTCTCTCAATCAATCTTTTTTAATATTTCCTTTTTTTTAAAAAGGTATTTAAATCCTGAATTGAATAATATAATTTATGTCTAACAAGAAATTAATGCTTTTAGGTCTAGCTCTCACAACAGTAATTACTACGGGAACTATAAAATCTGAATCCATTGAATTTGATAAATCTCATAGTTCAAATAAACCAGAAATTATTCGTGTTATAGGTGTTAAAAACATTAATAAGGAAATTGTTAGGAAAGCGAAAGAATTCTTAGGTACACAATATATTTTTGGTGGTAGAAACACCACTCAATTACCCGGAATTGACTGTTTAGGTCTTCTCTTTAAATCAATTGAGAAAGTTACAGGTGAAAGTTGGAGAAAGTGGAGTGTTATTCCTTCTAAATTGCTTAAACAATTTGATCAAAGTAAAGAAAAAACTATTTACAATGAAGATATCAAAGATAAAAAATTCATAACAGATAATTTTAAAGAAGGTGATATTCTCTTTTTCTTACTTCCATATAAAAATGATAAAGATGTTCCTGTTAGAAAAAATAACAATTTAGATTTATGGGTGTGGCATGTTGCTATTTATTCCGGTAAGGGTAACATT
>JALOBP010000167.1 GCA_023228295.1 Methanoregula sp. | reverse complement strand
AAAAATATTCTCGTGGCCGGATCGCTTCTGGAGGCGTGTGAAGATATCACTGTGGCTGTACCAGTCATCAGGGACCACGCTGCGGTCAAAATAGAGCTCTGACAGGTCATCAAACTGGATCATGTCCACAAGTTTTTCCATGTTATCGATGTGAATGGAACTGACAATCTCCCGCCTCACATCCTCTTTGATCCGGGTGAAGGTGATGTACCGGATCTCTGTAGGAACAACAACATTTTTTTGGGGACTTGTGGTCATCAGACCCAGGTTATTGATGATCGAACTGAAAACAAACTCGTAGTTGCCAGCCCCGAGATCCCCTAACAGTAATATCACCGAACCCTGCGGGATGCCCCCGTCAAGAATGGGATCAAGGGAGGCGATCCCGGTGGACATTTTTTGTAATTGTGTATCCTGCATCTGAACGCCTCACTGCGGATGGATTTTATGGCATTTGCACATGAGACTCGCATGGTGTGATTGATAAAGATATCTGTCCTGCGAAGCAGGGAAATTGAAAACTGCCATAGAATGGCCAAACGGGGCACGTATCCTCCTGTTGTGACCAATACCTATATAGAATGGTTGCCCGAATTATAAACCGGGAATACCCGGTTATACCCGGGGTGTGCAGGTGGCATATGGAGATTAAGGATTTTTTCAAATCCATCAGGAAAGAAGCACCCGATGGGGAGCTGAAAACTGAACATCTGGAACCCGTACTGAATAAACCCAGCCCCCCCTCTTTGGAAAAATCCCCTGCAGAATCCGTGTCGGGAGCCCGCCAGCCTGCACTGAAGAAACCGGATTCAACCTTTCGTCACTACTTACGGCTCATGAGAAGAAAGGATCGTGCCGCGATCGAGGAATATGACTTCGAACGCCATGGCAGCCTTGTAGAAGCATCTCTTCCCGATCAGTACGAGCAGCTGGACCAGTACTGGATAGAGAAAGGGCGATCGCTTATTATCATCGGACATAACAAGCGGACCAACCAGAAGGAGTACCTGTTGTTCGAGCCCTCTCTCTCGGATTTCGAATACGATCTTCTCGAACGTCTGCATGAAGACCTGCGCGATGTCCTCATCCTGACAAGTGACGAGATCAAAAAAGACCAGAAAAGCATTCTCCTTGAGAAGATGCAGCGTTTGCTCGACGACTATGGTCTCTCCCTTGAACCCACGACCCTGTTCAAGCTCCAGTATTTCCTCATCCGGAACTTCATTGGCTGGTCGCGGATCGATCCTCTCATGAAGGACCCGATGCTTGAGGATATCTCCTGTGACGGGAACAATATCCCCCTCTTCCTGTACCACCGGCAGTACCGGAACATCATGACCAATATCATGTTCGAGTCCGATATCCTCTACTCGCTTGCCATCACCCTTGCCCAGCGGTCCGGTAAGCATATCTCGACCGGCTCGCCCATGATCGATGCCACCTTGCCGGAAGGGTCCCGCCTGCAACTGACACTCGGAACGGAAGTAACCACTCGTGGGACC
The DNA here is from genome assembly GCA_023228295.1 of Methanoregula sp. Classification (GTDB taxonomy): domain Archaea; phylum Halobacteriota; class Methanomicrobia; order Methanomicrobiales; family Methanospirillaceae; genus Methanoregula. Next base: position 1,384 of record JALOBP010000167.1, on the reverse strand, counting down.
TCCTTTACCATACGAAAATTCCGGGAAGAACCGTTCTCTCCGATCGAGCTGATGGAAAACGGGACGTTTGACGCCGACTCCCTTGTCTATTTCTGGCTTGCCATCGAGAATAACAAGAGCCTGCTCTTCATCGGTGGAACCGCCTCCGGTAAAACCACGTCGCTCAATGCCGTTTCCCTGTTTATCCCCCCGGTTGCCAAGGTAGTGAGTATCGAGGATACCCGCGAGATCACCCTGTACCACGACAACTGGATTGCAAGCGTTACCCGCGAAGCCATGACCGAAGGTGGCAATGCTATCAATATGTTCGATCTCCTCCGTGCGGCAATGCGGCAGCGCCCCGAGTTCATCCTTGTGGGGGAAGTGAGGGGTGCGGAAGCCCAGACGCTTTTCCAGGCCATGAACACCGGACACACCACGTTCTCGACCATGCATGGTGGCAGCGTTGACGCTGCGATTCACCGTCTCGAGAGCGAGCCCCTGAATGTCCCCCGGAATATGATGCAGGCATTGAACATTCTCAGCGTCCAGGGCCTGATCTACCACGGGACCGAGAGGGTCCGTCGGGTCCAGGAAGTAGTGGAGATCGCCGGCATCGATCCCACAACCGGCAACCTGCGGGTGAACAATGTCTTTATCTATGACCCGGTTCACGATCTCTTCACCTACACCGGCAGGTCGCAGGTTTATATGGACATCACGGAGAAGCGTGGCTGGACCCGCGACCAGCTTGAGGCGGAGATCAAGGTGCGGAAGTCTGTCCTGACTGCTATGCAGGCCCAGGATATCAAGGACTATATTTCGGTAGCTTCGCTCTTCCATGCCTACAACATCAGTCCAAAGAACGTGCTTGCCAATATTGCTGACCTGCGTAAGGTAATCCAATGATTGTCCGGGACTATCTCCACCGGTGGGTCACGAGCGACCCTGTCAGGTTCCGCAGCCTGCATGCCGATCTGATCTCATCCCGGAGCGGGATGACGCTGGAGCAGTATCTCTGGCGCGCGATCTATGTAGCGTTCCTGTCCGGAATCCTGCTTGCTGTTGTCGGCTACTTTGCCAGCTCATTTATTTCCCTCCAGATTGTGACCGGAAAAGCCGGGATCACGAATGTCTTCAATGTCCAGATGCCGGTCGTCCTGAATACGATTTACCCGACAGTCTACCTTCAGGTGTTCGTGGTCATTGCTGCGTTCTTGATCGGCACCTATGCCGGTTATATCCTGATACTGAAGATGCCCGGCATTGAAAAAGGCAGTCGTGCAATCAAGATCAACCTGACCCTCCACAACGCCGTTGCCTATATGTATGCCATGCGGCGTGGTGGAGCCGAGCAGATGACGATCTTCCGGTCCCTGTCGGACCGGGCAAATATCTATGGCGA
>JALOBP010000011.1 GCA_023228295.1 Methanoregula sp. | reverse complement strand
GGTCAATGCAATCACCATGGAGTACGGAAAGCCCCAGGGTGAGCGCGACCTGTGCATCAAGTGTGGCGCATGCTATTCGCAGTGCCCGAGGAGTTTCTTCAACACTGATGTCATCAGCCAGTACGAGGCGATCAACGAGGCCATTATGGCGGCACTCCAGTGAAGGTGATTGAAATGGGAGCAGAACTCGGAAATTACAAATCATGCGTCTCAGCCCGAAGCACCGACAAGGAGCTTCTCAAGCACGCCCAGGATGGCGGTATCGTTACCTCGCTGTTTGCATTTGCCCTCGAAGAGGGAATCATTGACGGCGCAATCGTTGCAGCGAGCAAGGAGTTCGCAGCAAAGAACCCGTCCAAGTGCATTCTCGACAGCACGAACTTTGATATGATCGAGCCCTGGAGACCAATCCCGGCGATCGTGAACACCAAGGCTGAGCTCATCGCAGCAGCCGGTACCAAGTACAACATCAGTCCGAACGTTGCACTCCTCAAGGAAGCAACCCGCAGCTTCGGTCTCGACAAGGTAGGTATCGTTGGAACCCCCTGCCAGATGCAGTCTGTAAGGAAAGCCCAGCTGTACCCGATCGGTCTTCGTGATGTTGGTGCAAGCATTGCACTCGCAGTCGGTATCTTCTGCATGGAGAACTTCCCCTACCAGAGCATCCTTCAGCTCGTGGAAGACCACGCAGCCATGAAGATGGAATCCGTCAAGAAGATGGAAATCGGCAAGGGCAAGTTCTGGGTATACGGCAAGCGCGGGCAGGTCGTCCAGCTACCGCTCAAGGTCACCCACAAGTACGAGCAGCCCGGTTGCCACGTGTGCCTTGACTATGTTGCAAACCTCGGTGACATCTCCACAGGATCCGTCGGCAGCCCCGATGGATGGAGCACCGTCTTTGTCAGGTCCAAGATCGGAGATTCGGTCTGGGGCAAAGCAATGGCAGCAGGATGCTTCGAGACCCAGCCCATCGAAAAGGTCAAGCCCGGCCTCGAGCTTGTTACCAAGCTCGCCAACGAGAAGATCTCCAAGAACAAGAAGACTCTCGAAGAGCGCGCAACTTTCGGTGTGGGCAAAGCTCTCCGCAACCCATACATCTAATTTTTTTATCTTTTATCCCTGCAACGGAATTTTCAAGTCGGCTCTTCTGTTAATTTTCCGAATTAAAATGGAAGACTTGAATGGATTTGTTCTTCCCCAATCTATGAGTTTGATAACGCCCGCTGGCGTAATAATCAGGAAACAGGAAAAACTCGCTATTTCAGGACCATGATGGCAGTCCGCTTCATCTCGATCCGGAGCTCAGTCTGGCACTCTTCGACCGTAGCTGGGACTCCCGGCTGAAAACCATTGTTATCTGGCAGGAGTGGGGCGAAACACTATAGCACCAGCAGGAGAAGATCTAGTGAGAGGATAACGGCGTGGATCGCGGGATTTTTTATCAGAGTGACCGGGCAACGATCATTAATGAGGATATTTTTTCCACTCGTGCGGTTCCACAAAAGAGCGTTGATCTTGTAATCACCTCACCCCCCTACAACGTGGATATCCAGTACAATTCTCATAATGACCGGGGCACCTACCAGGACTACCTTGCCTTCTCTAAAGCATGGATGAAACGCTGTTACCGCTGGATAAAGGATGACGGGCGGTTCTGCCTGAATGTCCCGCTCGATAAGAATAAAGGTGGCCAGCAGAGCGTTGGGGCTGACCTTACAACCATTGCAAAGAAGGTTGGTTTCTCCTACCACTCCACCATCATTTGGAACGAGGGTAATATCTCCCGCAGGACTGCTTGGGGTTCATGGACGAGCGCTTCAGCACCCTATGTCATCGCCCCGGTAGAACTCATCATTGTCCTGTATAAAGACTCGTGGAAAAAGACCAGCGGATCGAAAGAATCGGATATCACACGGGAGCAGTTCATGGAATGGACCAATGGCCTCTGGACCTTTGGCGGGGAGAAGAAATCGAGGATCGGGCACCCCGCACCATTTCCTTTGGAACTACCCCTCCGGTGCATGAAGCTCTTTTCCTTTGTAGGGGATACCGTGCTCGACCCGTTCATGGGTAGCGGGAGCACCCTTGTCGCGGCACTCCAGAACAACCGTAACGGAGTTGGGATCGAGATCGATCAGGAGTATTGTAAAATTGCACTCTCCCGCATATCCAAACAGGAGAAATAAGGACGTCGGGTAATCCGATACGGGATTTGTGAGGTTGTTACATGATGACATCCCCGATGACTGCCTATATCGACATGGAATTTGCCGGTATCCGCGGCACCCGGCAGGGCATGCAGATCCCTATCGAGATTGGCGTTGTCCTGCATGACCCGGTCTCAGACACGGTCGCATTTGCCGGCAAGGCATTCAGTCATGATGTCGAGGTCGAACTCTGGAAGAATGTCACAGACGAGATAGGTAAGCGGATAGACGGCCACCGGAGGGTCTTCAACCTTAACAGGCCCGGAGAGACACTACCGGATGACCGCAAATTCCGGCTGGACGCAGAAGGTACACGCTGCGCCCGGGAGGCCATTCATGCAGTCCATGCAGATATCAGAGCGTTCATGCAGGCGCTCAATTACAAAAACATCGATTCAATTGCCTTCTTTGCCCGCAAGCGCGAATTAGAGACATTCCAGCGGGCCCGGGTCAATACCGGCGGCTTTGTTATTCGGGACCTCCAGAGCGAAATCCGCAAGGAGTACTCCTTAACAGAAGATGTATCCCTTGACCGAATGTCCCTCGTCATTGGTTTTTCCCTCCGGACCGATGCGATCACCTCGACCAACTTCAGGTATCCAATCCCGGAAAAATTCCGGTATATCATCAAGCCCCACAAGGCCATCGGCGATGCTGCCCGAATGCTCCTCGTATCCCAGGAGTTCCGGCTCCACCATACGGAATTTGAGGATGGCGTCAGAGAGCATGTCCGGCATTACGAAGCGCGGAAAGCACCGCCGCATGATGAGGAAACTACCTGAAAACTACCCGTTTTTAGCCATTCTGACCAGAAACTATGTAAATCGTTACAGCTTTTTTGTACAATCATGCACTACACCATCATAACCGAGGCCCACGAGCGCGGCGGTTTCACCGCACGCTGTATCGAGGTCCCGGGTGCTCGTGGTCATGGCAGCTCCCAGAATGAGGCTGTTGCCCGGATCAAAGAAGAGATCGAGCAGGTGCGTAAGGCACAGAACGCGGAACTCCACTCGCTCATCGCATCGATGCATTCTGAGATCATCAAGATCGAAGTAGCGGATTCCGCATAAATTCTCCCGGTTAATTCCGGGCGAACCTCACATTTCTCATTTTTTCCGTGCCTTGATTCAGTATGCAGGTTTCGGAACATGCAGGGTCTTTTGCTCTTGGGTCGTGTCAGATGCTCATCATATAGCCACGTTTGATCGCTCATCCCAAACGTGCAGACTACCATGACTACGCTTGCGCCGCATCCCCCTCATGCAATCATGAAATTTTTTGGGCGGATCTCCTGTTATTTATAATCTCCCGTCGTATCAGATCTAGATCAATCATTATGTTATTCCAATTTTCCCGCCGGATGGCACAGGCACCACCCTCATTTCTCAAAGAGCTCTTCCGGGTATCGGCAGATTCCACAATCATCTCATTTGCCGGGGGGCTCCCTTCATCAGCCCTGATTGACTGCGAGGGGATTGCACAGGCAACCCGCGAGGTCATGGACGAGGATGCTTGCACTGCCCTCCAGTATACGACAACAGACGGATATCGTCCACTCAGGGAATATATTGCAGGACGATATCGCGAGAGGCTGGGACTGCCGGCAACCGCAGACGAGATCCAGATCGTCAATGGCTCCCAGCAGTGCCTTGACCTTTTTGCCAAGATCTTTTTGGATGCCGGCGATCATGTCGGTATGGAGAGACCTGGCTACCTTGGTGCAATAGAAGCCTTCTCGCTCTACGAGCCAATTATCCACACCATCCCTCTCGAAGATGCTGGGCTGGATCTCGGGGCGTTTCAGGCACTGGTAATAAACACCCCGTTAAAATTTTTTTACGGGATCCCTAATTCCCAGAACCCGTCAGGACGTACCTACTCGCAGGAGAACCGGAAGGCCATTGCAGAGATCCTCAACGGAACCGACACCGTCTTTTACGAGGATGATGCATTTGGGGAACTATTCTTCGATGCCCGGCCACGACTCCCAGTGAAAAAATACCTGCCGGATCAGTCAGTAATATCGGGATCATTCTCAAAAATCGTAGCGCCGGGGATGAGGATCGGGTGGATGTATGCACCAGAAGAGATCATCACGCAGTTCAACATCGTAAAACAGGCAGCTGATCTACACTCTAACTTCATATCCCAGAAGATCCTCCACCGTTACCTCACCACGAACGATCTTGATGCCCATATCCGGAAAATTGTTGCGGTATACCAGAGGAAATGCCATATGATGTGCAATCTGTTCGACGATCTCCTGCCGCAGGTCTCCCATACGCATCCTGAGGGGGGGATGTTCCTTCTCGCCACACTTCCGCCGGGCTTATCCTCCCGCAGGGTGTTCGAAGAGGGGGTACGCCAGAACGTTGCTGTCCTGCCGGGCCTGCCGTTCTTCACGGATGGTGGCGGAATGGATACCATCCGGCTCAATTTCTCATCGGCTTCCGAAGAGGAGATCACCGAGGGTATGCACCGGCTCGCACGGGTTATTGCCGGGTTCTCCTGAAACAAACACTATTCTTTTTATAGATTGTTTCGCCAGAATTACACTTGCAGGACGCGATACTGTGAAACAGATCATTCCAAAACTGCTGATTACACTGCTCATATGTATTCTTCTCGCCGCGGTTATCACACCGGTTGCCGGGGACGAAGAGGTCACACTTGCGGAAACCACCGGCATCATCAATCCGGTAACCGCTCCAACAATGGAGCCCACACCAGAACCAACCACCGCTGCAACAACGGTACCAACAACCGTGCCCACTACCGTAAAGACAGCAGTGCCGACCACGGAACCGACGATAACCATCACCATCCCGACCGTTGAACCCACTTCAGTTGGGGGCGGAAAGGGGTACATTGATACCCACTGTAACGTCGAAGGAGCCGCTGTCGCATTTGACGGGAGTTACCAGTGTACAATCGCACAGGGAATCTGTACGGTTCCGGTATCCCCAACGGGCACTCCCATCCGTACGGTATCGGTGACTAAAGCAGGATATAACCCTTGGTCCGGCCCGCTCTCCCACATGCCGGCGGATGGCGAGCACATCGAGGTTTATGCTACCCTGAACCCGGTCCCGACGCAGACCACGGTTCCCCCGGTCCAGAATGGGGCAATCTACACCCAGTCGAGCCCGGCAGGTGCCGCCATCTACATGAACGGTAACTTCCAGGGATATTCCCCGATAACACTCCCCAATCTCGCACCAGGGACATATTCAATGAAGGCATCCCTCTCCGGATACACGCCGGACACCCAGCTTATCAACGTATACTCAGGGCAGACTGCTACCTATTACCCGACACTCCAGCCGTCGCCCCCACCACCCCGCAGTACCGGTACGGTTTCGGTCACATCGAATCCTAACAATGCATTGGTCTATGTCGACGGTTCATACCAGGGAAAAGCCCCTCTGACCGTAACCCTGTACCCGGGCAGCCATACATTCAGGCTCTCCCTCCCGGGATATTCTGACTTCACCACCACGGTCTATGTAAATGCTAACACCAACCAGAACCTGAACGCTGTAATGGCCCCGGCAATATTTGGAACAGTTGCTATAACTTCCCTACCCGGCGCGAGCGTCTTCATGGACAGCAATGCACAAGGGACGATTCCTCCTGGAGGTATGCTCACACTCTACAATGTCGCCAGCGGGAACCGCCTCTTCAAGATCACAGCACCGGGATACAATGAATGGATGAACACCGTGTATGTCCAGCCAAATGTAGTCAACCCGATCAATGCGATCCTCTCACCAATAGGACCCAGTCCGACACCGGTGCCTGCCACTGGCGGATTCAACATTGTTTCGACACCATCAGGTGCTGAAGTGTATATCGACAACCTGTTCAAGGGATACACCCCGGCAACTCTGGATGGGATTCCTTCGGGCAGTCACCAGGTGCTGCTCAAATATACCAATTACGTTGATTACTCCACCACAGCATCAGTGACGGCCGGGCAGACAACTCCGCTTGCCATCAGCATGCAGCCTGCACCCGCACCGACGCCGGCATCAGCTCCATCGCCCCTCACCCTGATCGGAGGTTGTGTGGCAATCCTTGCAATCGGTATCGCAACAAGGAGGTTACGTTCATGAATTGTTCACTTGTGAACTCGAAAAAAGTACTTATCAGTTCGATCCTTGTGATCCTTATCATCGGATCTCTCACCCTGGTCGCTTACAATAACCAGAACGACGCCCTGCAGAATACGGTCAAGATGGGGCTGGAATCCACCGCAAGCGTAATGGCAACCCAGATATCTCCAAAAGACCTCGACGGACTCAAACCTGGTGACGAGGAGTCGGAACAGTATACAGCAATTGCCCGGAAACTGCAGAATATGCGCAGTATGGATGACAACATCCTCAATGCGTATATCCTTAAAGTTAATTCAGACCAGACCGTGACATTCCTTGTCGACGATCTCTATCCCGACGACCCCCAGGGTTCAGTAAAGATTGGTGAAGTATCAACCGCTCCCGATAAGATGGATATCCTGCTCGCCCTCTCCGGCCCGACCACATCAAAACAGCCTTACACAACCAGGTACGGGTCATTCATGACCGCATATGCTCCCATCGATGACTCCATCCAGGACTCCACCGGAAACACCTACGCGGTTCTCGCTATCGATGTTTCCGCCGAGGACTATACCGATTATACTTCCCGTGGCGGCATGATTATCCTGACCGGGTTCATCTCGATGATCCTCGCAATCGGCGCCATTTTTTACTTCAGCGGGTCGCGCAGGGACGAGAAGAAGTGACCAGCCCCTAAAAAATCACAAATTTCCAAAACCTATTTTTTCCCCGTGAACAAACCTGAAAGGGATGTCTTCAATCAGAAATATCCTGTTCATGGGGGTCCTTCTATCCGTCCTCATGCTGACAGCCGGGTGCACCCAGCAGACACCTGCGGTTACCTGTGATTCAGGTGAGAGCGGAGTCTGCCCGTTGCCATCGGCATCCGTACAGCCTGTAACGACCAGTGCATCACCCGCGGCAACTGCCATTCCACAGGAGTTATGGGAGCGGGTTCAGCTTGAAACGAACATGGGCACCATCATTATCGCGCTCGATCCGGACATGCCCGTCACTGCAGGGAATTTCAGGAGCCTTGTTGAGAAAGGATACTATGACGGCGTGATCTTCCACCGCGTCATGGACGGATTCATGATCCAGGGCGGCGATCCAACCGGCACGGGCCGGGGGGGACCAGGCTACACAATCCCGGACGAATTTTTAAGTACCAACCGGAATGACCGGGGAACCATATCGATGGCAAACTCTGGGGCAAATACCGGAGGTTCACAGTTTTTTATCAATCTCGTGAACAATAACAATCTTGACCGCAAGCACCCGGTTTTTGGCAAGGTCGTTGAGGGTATGGAGGTTGTTGATGCGATCAGCAAGGTCGAAACAACTGGAAAAGCCGGCAATTATCGCCCGCTCGAAAATGTCACGATTATCCGCGCCGTTATGATCTGACGGCACCCCTTTTTCAAATAAACATTCCCATACCATATTCGCAAAACAGATGAACCTGCAAAACCCAAACTCTTACAGCATACTATGACAGCATCTTCAGAAAAAACGGTAATACTCGAAACGAATATGGGCACGATCAAGATTGCCCTTGCCCCCGACATGCCCATCACCGCGGGCAACTTCGAGACGCTTGTACAGAAAGGCTACTATAACGGCGTGATCTTTCACCGCGTTATCGACGGCTTCATGATCCAGGGCGGCGACCCCACCGGCACCGGATGCGGTGGGCCGGGATATACTATCAAGGACGAGTTTTCACCTGGCAATAAAAACGACCGCGGAACTATCTCAATGGCAAACGCAGGCCCCAACACCGGCGGCAGCCAGTTCTTCATCAACCTTATCAACAACAACTTCCTTGACGGGAAGCACCCGGTATTTGGAAAGGTAGTTGAAGGTATGGACGTTGTTGACAAGATTGCAAAGATCAAAACCGGTTCCGGCGACCGCCCGGTCAAGGACGTTGTTATTGTTAAGGCCGGGATGGCCTGAAAACCTCTTTTTTCGTACCTGATCGGATAATAAAAAGGTAGAGACCTGCCTTACCGCGTCCAGACTTCCATGCTGGACATGTTCTTCCCGTGATACGTGATCTCGGCTGCGGTAAAGACAAGAACCACAAAGTCCGGGTTGTCCGCCGATTTGAAGTACTGCTCAAACATCGGGTTCCAGTACTTCTTCTTGGTGGCAACATCTTCGTGGACTGCTCCTTTTGCCTTGATCTCGACATACGGGTCAGAGAACTCCTTACCAGACCACACAGTAAGTGCCGTATCAGGATTCTTCTTCAGCTGCCCGACCTTGTTTGAGACTTTCATCGTTCCTCCAACAAGCGTCATGTCAGGGAACCCGGAAAGCACCATGAACCGCACGGCAGGTTGCTTCCCGTCAAGCGTGGCGACAGCCGCCACGTGAGGGCCCCCGATCACATCCAGGATCTGCTTCTTGAGTGCCATGGGGAGCGATCTAGCTGATGACCATAATAAAGATTATCGTACCCATAATGCAGGACATGTGAAACCAAATATGCAAAAAAGAGTTACTTTCCGCATCCGGCAGAATGTGCTGGCGGGCCCGCTGCCGATGGACACGGAGACTGCGATCCGGGATCCCCGCGACAGGGGGCCGGATTTCCAAGATTTTTTACAACCTGTTCCGCTACCAGATGAGCATAGACTGTAAACATCTCGTCCGGCACATCATCGATCCCAAATGGAAGGTCGAGATTATAAATCAAATCTGCCCGCACAATCTCCGGCCGGAGTTCCGGAATGACCCCGCACATCATCCGCGAGGAACAGTTGATGAAGCAGCCCTCGATGGCGATCACCTTCTCCGCCCGGCGGACAAGGTTTCGCTGGCCGGTGTCTTTCGTGAAAGCACCCCCAAGGCAGATCCGGACGGTTGAGTCCCGGGCGAGCCTGTGGGCCACCATGTTTGCCGCCCTCCTCGCCACTTCGCCCCGGGCACAAGCGCCCTCGCAGGCCATCACCGCGATCTTTGGCGGAGTGGTGGAGTTCTTCCCGGCATAATCCTCACAGGCCGGGCATTTCCCGGTCACTTTTACAATCTTTGCAGTTTCGTATTCCATCTTTTCACACCTTCTGCATGATGCGTTGAGCGCGACGCGATATATATCCCGGAACCGGATTTCAAGAAAATTTGAAAACCATGGATCCTCTCAAATACCCGCTGCAGCTCCGGCGAGCATCTTATTAATTTCTCATGCATATCCCGTATCATGGCAACTGCCCGCTGCTGTCCCGCTGACTGCGCACTTCGGAGCGATTGGGAAGACGACCTTGCAAAGGAGAAAGCCTCGCTTTCTAAGCCCCGTATTAAAGAACTAAACCAGCTCATGAAACTGCTCAGTCACCCGCTTCGCCTTAAAATAATCCTGATGCTCCTCAACCGCGACCACTGTGTCTGCGAATTCTTTTATGTCTTTGAGGAGCCACAGAACCTTATATCATATAACCTGAAAGTGCTCCGTGATGGCGGGATTATCGATTCGTATTACCGGTCGAATCACCGGATCTACCGGATTATTCCAGTAAAAGAACCCGCTCTCAAGAAATTTCTCCGTGATGCCATAACCTGATCCCGAACCACAGCTGTGCCAATACGAGTACACCCTCATAACCCAATGGGCTTCAGGTTTCCTTTACGCAGCACAGAATCCGGATGCGGGATACGGCTATACTGTTTTCCAAGTCTTTTTGTACCGGTCACCAGAATAGAATAATGTACATGGATCCCCTCCTCGCGTTTGTGATCACTCTTGCTCTTATCACAATCGTCAGCCTGTGGTACAGGATATCCCCGTTCTTCACCCTGATTGGCGGGGCAGTACTGTTTGGGCTCCTCGCGGGGATAACGCCCGACGCGACCATGCTGGGGATCATTGCCGGTATCGGAAAGGTTTTTTCCGCCTTTGGTATCATCATCCTCTGTGGGGCTGTGATCGCACGACTCCTGCAGGAGCAGCATCAGATCGAGGAGATTGTTACCGATATCAGACGCTACGTGAAAAACCCGCCGGTGATGGCAGGTGTGTCCGGATATCTCCTGGCAGTGCCGATCACCTGCTGCATCACCGCGTATATCATGCTGAACCCAATCCTCGACAGTATTGAAAAAGACAGGACGAGGCGCAACGTGCTCCTGTATCTTGCGGCAGTCGGGAGCATCATTTCGTATGCACTCATTTATCCCACACCGGTTGTCATCCCACTCTACGACGCTTTCTCCGGGGGAGTCAGCCCGCTCCTGTTTGATGCGGTAGCCATCCCGCTCTCCATTCTGGTGCTGGGCGGAATCCTCCTTTACTTCCGGTTCGCCAGGTCTGATGCAGTTATCCCAACAAACACTGAATTACCAGCGATACCCAAGGAAAACTCCGGGGTGGAAATTCCGGCCCTGCAACCGGGGATTCACTTGAGGGCATGGGCCCCGTTTGTCGCGATCCTTATCGCAATTCCGGTCGCATTTCTGCTCCTGAACCTGTCGCATGCGAGTATGATCAACTTCATCATGCTTGTCGGTGCAGTCACCGCAATCGCCCTTGCATCACCGAAAGAGCGGACGCGAGGGTTGTCGCAGGGTGCCAAACACGCAGGCCTGATCATCTTTGATATCTGCGGGGCAGGAGCATTGGGTTTTGTGATTGTTACAAGCGGTTTTGCCCAAATTACCCTTAGCCAGCTGACCCTTCTGATCCCAATCATCCTTGTCCCATTCATCCTTGCTGCCCTGATCGAAACTGCGCAGGGCTCACGGGTGGTAACCGCAGTAATAACAGCTGAAGTCCTCGCAGGTTCTTCAGTGGTTGGAGCAATCCACCCAATACCGCTCATCCTCCTTATCTGTGCCGGGTCGTGTGTTGTTTCTTATGTGACCGACCCGTTCTTCTGGCTTGTCCAGCGGACAACCGGAGACGATGTCAAAACCGTGGTGAAGAATTATACGCTGCCCATCGCCCTCGCGGGTATCGGAATTTTTATTGTTGCTGTTGCGCTGGAATACATGGTGTTCCAGTAAAAGAGGCGGAATCCTGCCGGGATTACTGGATGTATTCACGGGGATCGTGGTCAGGATATTCGTTTTTCAGATTATCCCGGTTCCGAAAATAATAACGATATAGTAAACCCCGACGACGATGAAAACCGCTGCCACCGCTCTCCGTATCCAACACTCCGCCGCCCCAATTTTCTGGACAGTCCCTTTGCATTTCCCCACACCACTCACGAGGAGATAGGAGATCACAATAACAGGCAATCCCGTGGCAAGGGCAAAAACTGCCGGGATGAACACAGGATCACCGGCACCAAGAGCGAGCGGGATGAGCATGGCAAAGAAGAGCACAGCGGAGAACGGGCAGAAGCTCAGGGCAAAGATAAACCCGAGGAGGAATGCACCCAGATATCCCTTCTCTGCCAGCCTTGCTGAAATACCGGACATGTGCCCGGAGAACCAGTCTCCCCCGGGCCACCGATCAAAGTGAATGATATCGAGCAGGTAGATCCCACAGATGAGAAGAAATGGGCCGAGCAGACGTTCGCCAAAGTGCTGAAGTCCCAACGCCACAAACTGGACATTCATACCGAAGAAAACGATAACTGAGGCGACTGCGATGTACGCTGCCATCCTGCCAAGCGTGTACACGGATCCGGTGAGAAGCGTGTGCCGGCTGTTGTCAATCTTCTTAGAGATATAAGCAATTGCGGTGATATTGGTTGCAAGCGGACAGGGACAGATAGTAGTCATAAGTCCGATGAAGAAGGCGGCAATGACCGGGACCGGGCTCTCCCCCATTGTCCCGAGGAATTGCATGAGATCCATGTCAGGAGAGATCCCCGTTCAGGCGTTTTGAGATTATTGCCGAAAGGTAGGTTGAGTAGGTACCCCTGTTATTGATCAGGGACCAGACCCGGGTATCCTCTTTTTTGTGGAAGCCGTTTGCATCGTAACTCCTATCCAGAGCGATGAGCCGGTCACACCATATTTCAATGCGAGGGCGGAATTCTCAGCAAGATCATAGTTGACATGCGCAAACACGACCCGCCCTGATGCTAGTTCGGCGTTGAAATTTGCATTCACCGTCTTCTCCGCGAGATCGCCGACCGCAATGCAGGATGTGCATTGCTAGTTACCGTGAAAGTGAAAAACCTCGATGCGCTCAACCGTGTTGTTGGCATTGGAAGCGTGTTGCGGTTCAGAAAAAGTGGAAGCTGAGTGAGAGGAGATGTCCGTGCAGCCCGACGCGGCAAGAAACAGTATTACAAAACTTACCGATACAAGAAAACGCAATGGATTTATTTCTTCCACCTTCTGAAACAGTTACCTTTCCGCGTGCTCCGTGCATTGTAGCAGCCGACGCCCGCGATCCGTAATAGAGTAAATAATCCAGTTGCCCTGCGATTCACCGGTTATAAAATCCAGTTCTTTGAGGATGTTGAGGTGGTATGAGAGTTTTGATCCGGATAGCCGCATGAAGCGGTTGATGACACAGACACAGAGTGGTTGGTCACGGATGATATACAGAATGGTAAGACGGAGCGGGTCAGAGAGCACATGGCAGATCCTGCTCCTCTTCTCAAGCTCATGGAGTGATGGGATACGGCCCGCAAGAGCATCCAGGCCACCCATCGCATCGAGATCCTTCTGGATCTGCTCCGGGAGTTCTGTTGCCGGGTCCCCAGTTTGTGAGGGTGTCACGCAGCAGGATGAGATTTTCTGTTTCATTTCAAATTAATCTGAAATACAAAGATATATAATCTTGCCCCGTTCACATTGATTCAACAAAATTTGAATTGGGGTATTTCATGAAAACACCACAACCATCCGGCAGGCACGGCACGGTGATCGTTCCCGGCCGCACAGTAGAACCTGAATCCCTGCCCTGGAACCCGCACCCGAAGTTTGCCGGTGTATCGCTCCGGCATCTGGTGACGGGAAAAGATACCGTGGGGCTCGTGAGCCTCCACCACGTCCGGATCGATCCCGGCTGTGCCATCGGCGACCACATCCATGCCGGCATGGTGGAGATCCATGATGTGCTTACCGGTGAAGGGACCTGTACGCTTGAGGGATCAGCAATATCCTATACCCCGGGCGTTGTCGGCGTCATGCCGGCCGATCAGGTGCACCGCGTCGAAGCCGGAGACAATGGAATTCTCCTGCTGGCAACTTTCTCGCCCCCGCTGGTGTGAGGGAATCCTATGACAGATCCAATAACCGGTTCGCTCCTGCTTGGCTGGACAACGCTCTTAGAGTACCTCTCGCAGCACGTTGTCACCTGCCTAATCCCGGCATTCTTTATTGCCGGGGCCATTGCCGCGTTCATAAAAAAGGATGTTATCCTGAAATACTTCAGCCCGGAAACAAAGAAGACCACCTCCTACGGGATCGCATCCATCTCGGGCACAGTGCTTGCGGTATGCAGCTGTACAATCCTCCCGATGTTTGCCGGGATCCTCAAGAAAGGCAGCGGTCTTGGTCCGGCGATCACATTCCTGTACGCAGGCCCGGCGATCAATATCCTTGCAATCGTGTACACGGCCAAGGTTCTCGGGTTCGATCTCGGCATTGCCCGGGCGGTTGCAGCAATCGTGCTCTCGATCGTTATCGGGCTTATTATGATGACACTCTTTCCCGCCCATGATGAGGAGACAACAAAGACCCATGCCGCAGCCCGCCGGGCGGTCATGGCAAAGACAGATGACAAACCGAAATGGGTAACCCCTCTCTTCTTTGTCTTCCTGGTTGCCATCCTTCTTGTCGGGACTTCAGCACTTGATGTCTTCTTGCGGCTCCTGATCGTGTACTTCCTCTCGATGGCGGTCGCCTTCCTGCTGATCTATTACTATACGCGGGACGAGGTTACAGAGTGGGGATACGAGATCTGGGACCTCACCAAGAAGATCTTCCCCATCCTTGTCATCGGTACTTTTGCACTGGGCGTCCTTGCCTTCTTCCTCCCCCCGGAAACGTTCAAACCCTTCTTTGGCGACAACTCACTGCAGGCAAACTTCCTTGCAGCAATTGTCGGGACAATCCTCTACATGCCGACACTCCTTGAGGTGCCGGTTATCGGGACGACACTCGGGTACCTTTCGGGGTCCATGGCAAAAGGCCCGGCACTTGCCCTTCTCCTCACCGGACCGAGCATCAGCCTTCCGAGCCTGCTCGTCATCTACCGGATCATCGGCGGGAAAAAGACACTTGTCTATGCCGGCCTGGTGATTGTCTTCTCGACAATGGCCGGCTTCATCTTCGGGAATATAGGATGGTAACCATGAACAACGACAAGATTCCCTGCTGCGCTGCCGATGCCCTCCGCCGCATCCGGCAGATCCCGGTCAATGGCATCATGACGGGCATCACGATGCTCGACGAAAGCATAGCCGATGTCAAAGGACAAAATCCTGGAAGTGATGCAGTAATCCGTGAAGCGCTGATGAAAAAGATCAGGATCTACAATTACATCCCGAATGGTGTAGAAGAAGCGTACATGGTGGCCCTGATGGAAGAGTACAGGAAAAACAAATAACGAACGGAGAGACCATGACAAAGATCGAAATACTTGGAACCGGCTGCGCAAAATGCGCACGCCTCTATGCAAATGTTGAACAGGCAGTCAAAGACCTCGGCATCACCGCTGAAGTAGTCAAGGTCGAAGACCTGGATGCAATCGTTGAAAGCGGGGTCATGATGACACCGGCTCTCTTCATCAACGGTGAGATCGTAGCGGAGGGGCGCGTCCCTCCCGTTGACGAGATCAAAGCGATGCTGGCGGAGTGAGATACATGGCAGAAACACCCCAATGCTCGTGCGGGGCAAACGAACCAAAACGGATCATCTTTCCCTGTGCCGGGCAGGCAAATGTCGGACAACTGACCAACCTTGCGGCAATCCAGCTGACCGATGAAGGTTATGGCAATATCGCATGCGCCTCGCTTCTCGCTATCGGTGCTGAAAGCCTGGTCGCGAATGCATTGAAAGCCGATGAGGTCGTCATCCTTGATGGCTGCCCGATGCTCTGTGCAAAGAAGATTGCCGGCGCACAAGGGATTGCGGCAGGACAGCATATTATCGTGACCGAGCTCGGCATCACCAAGGGGCCGTCGAAGTCCTACACGAATGATGACATCGATAAGATTGTTGCAGCATGCTGGAAAGGTGAAGGCCGGACCAAAAAGGCTGCCCCCACGGATAAGAAAGCCGGCGGGAAAGACACTGGTTGCGGCTGTGGGTGCGGCGGGACCTGCTAAAAAAACGAGAGAAGATACCATGACCTTCGCTGTTGTTACCTGCTCTGGCATCTCAAATACCGGCAAGCTTACTACACAGGCAGGGATGCTCCTGATGCAGCGAAAGCCCGGCAGGTTCCTGTGCATGAACTGCAAACAGTCCGCAGAATCCCTCAAAATGGACGCGGGCAACGCAGAACGTCTCATCGTGCTCGACGGGTGTTCGGACTGTTGTGCCACAAAGAAACTTACTGCAGCAGGCCTTGTACCGGACGTCCATATCATCGCCACCGAACTCGGCATCGAGAAAAAAGGAATGGGCGAGGTACAGTACGATGAGATCGAGAGAGTTGTCCGGGCGATCATGGATGCAGAGTAATTCCATAAGCCGGGCAAATATGGTAATAATGTGGTTGTTTTTATGACAAAAGCCGATGATGCTCACCGGTCCTTCCTCAAGAGGTTTACCTGTTCAGCAGCAGTTTTTTCCGCATTTTCTGAAGAACTGGGTTTGGATCCTGACACCGCAAAGAGGATCGCCTGCGGCTTTGGCGGCGGGATATCCCATACCGGCAACATCTGCGGTGCCGTGTCAGGTGCGATCATGGTGATCGGCCTTGCGTATGGGAAAACAGAAGAGGGCGATGATACCGCAACCGAAAAGACCCGCTATCTGACCCGCAGGTTCCTCACTGAATTTACCAAAAAGAACGGATCAACAAACTGTACGGAATTGTTGGGATTTAACCTCAGTAACCCGGAGGAGTATGCACAGGCACGGGACGCCGGACTCTTTACAACCAAATGCCCCCTGCTTGTAAGGGATGCAGCTGACCTCCTTGAGACGATCCTGAAAAACGAGGACTGATACGAAAATGACTGCAAAAAAACAACTCTCCTTCCTTGACCGTTACCTGACCCTCTGGATCTTCCTTGCGATGGCGGTCGGGATAGCAATCGGGTACTTCTCACCCGCAGTACCAGCAATAATCACCGGCCTCTCGGTCGGGACAACCTCCATCCCCATTGCCATCGGCCTCATCCTGATGATGTACCCGCCGCTTGCAAAGGTCAGGTACGAGGAACTCCGGAATGTATTCCGGGACACAAAAGTCCTCGGCCTTTCCATTGTCCAGAACTGGATCGTCGGCCCGGTGCTGATGTTCGCTCTCGCCGTCATCTTCCTCCGCGACCAGCCGCTCTTTATGTACGGCCTGATCCTCGTCGGGATCGCCCGGTGCATTGCGATGGTTATTGTCTGGAACGACCTTGCCGAGGGCGATTGTGAGTATTGTGCAACTATCGTTGGCCTGAACTCGGTCTTTCAGGTCTTCTTCTACTCGGTTTATGCCTGGTTCTTCATCACGTACCTGCCGCCCCTGCTCGGCATCGGGGCAGGGTCTGCAGTTTCCATCACGATCCTCCAGATTGCTGAGAGTGTCCTCATCTATCTCGGCATCCCGTTCATTGCCGGCATGGTCACGAGGTATGCCCTTCTCCGCATGAAATCAAAGGCTTGGTACGAGCAGGTTTTCATCCCGAAAATATCACCGATCACCCTCATCGCCCTGCTCTTCACGATCATTGTGATGTTCTCCCTCAAGGGAGAGTATATCGTCAACGTTCCGTTCGATATTGTGAGAATCGCAATTCCCTTGCTCTTCTACTTCGTTATCATGTTCTTTGCGAGTTTCTGGATGTCTTGGCGTCTTGGGGTCGATTACCAGAAGTCGGCATCGCTCTCGTTTACCGCTGCGTCCAACAATTTCGAGCTCGCGATTGCAGTTGCTATTGCAGTGTTCGGCATTGCATCACCGGCAGCATTTGCAACGGTCATCGGGCCGCTTGTCGAGGTGCCGGTGCTTATAGCCCTCGTCAATGTCTCGCTCTGGCTCAGGGAAAAATGGTATGGCGGGAGTACAGGAAATTGTCGTTCGCCTACGGGTTCAGAGCATTGAACATCTCTTCACTCTTTTTAACAATACCAGTCAAATATTGATCTATGAGTACCGGTACACAAACTGATCCAGAGACCTTAGGGCTCCAGTCCATGACCATCCCCACCATCGCGGTCATCGGGGAGATTCTCGCGAATGGTTATATCATCTGGTTTTTGTTAATCGATTTCCCGACAAACTGTGCACGCCTCGCAGCCGAGACCGCGGGGCGGCAGACCTGCAGCATGGAAACCGGGGGATATGTTATTGCAACTATCAGCGCCGCGATGATCCTTGCAGGGATCTACTATCTGGCAAAGTGGCATTTCCCACGGGAAGTATAAGGATTAAACGGAGATTGCTCTTTGGTGCACTCATGATTCAGGTTCAGGAAATACTGGTGCAAACGAAAACAAGATGTATAACCGGAATTTTCTCAAACGCTATCAATATTCAGGTTCAGAACGATCCCGGAACGCGGCTAAAATTTTTCAATCGCGATCAAAGGGTGTAAGTTACACTGCCGATTGTAGGTTAATTAACCTACAATCGGTTGTACAACCTACAAAAATAGTTTTTTCCAGACGTGAGCGTTCTGCTCGATCAATCAGACCCTGCCAAAAAAATTTTGGGCAGGGTTTGGGGGGGTCGATGAAAATTTTTACGCGGGGGTGGACCCCTGCCATTTTTTCGATAAATGTTGGGTGCACACAGATCACATTTACCACATCGTAGGGTCAGATGGGGCTTGGTGCATTGCCGGGCAAAAAAGTGGTGCCGGGGAGTGTGATTATCCGTGATTGTGCCCGTTCGGGCGCGGTATCAGGGTTCCGGCAAACTGCAGGAGCATCTCCTTGCACTGCCGCGGATCCTTGGCCGAGATCTTCCGGACTTCCGATGTACCAAACTGGCAGGTAAATGCATCCGGGTTTGCTCCGGCACCATCGCACTTGTTCAGAAATACCACAAATGGTACCTTCGCTGCATGCAAAGTGTCGGACAGGTGGCGGGTGAACTCGTCCATGGGAGTGGTTACGTCCACCAGCAGGACTGCCCCATCCATACCCTTTGCAATTATTTCCCGGGCGAATTCGAATCGATCCTGCCCGGGCGTACCGTAAAGATGGATGTGGCATCCGTTATTCTCGATGCGCCCAAAGTCGAGCGCAACCGTGGTAGTACCCCCGGCACAGTTCGCCTCGATATGTTTCGACAGGGGATCGAGCGTCTTGACAAGGGTGGATTTTCCCGCCCCGAATGCCCCAAAAACAACAATTTTCAGTTTTGTTTCATCTGCCATTGATAGATATTTAGGGTGGGGGATTGTTTACCGTTTCGGTCAAATGATATGTGGAATCACGACGAAAAAAGGATTTAAAAATGGGGCTTTGGGTATTGGGGTGTTGGGACTATGCTTATACTGCAAGGTAGTCGTTCGGAGTGGGCATCTGCTCTTTCAAGCCTTTGCGCTTCCTGATGGCAACAACGACTTCCTTGACCATGTTGTTGGGGACGAGTTCGAACCCTGCAAACTCGGTGTTCCACATAGCACGACCTTCGGTTGCTGACCGTATGTCACCGGCAAACCCGAAGAGTTCGGCCACGGGTGCCTTGCCGGCAACCGTGATGGTGTCGCCCTCGCTCTGCATATCGAAGACCTGACCGCGCCGGCCCTGGATCTGGGAGGTTGCTGCACCCATCTGGTCCATCGGGACGGTGATCTGGATCTTCTGGACAGGCTCGAGAAGCGAGTCGCCGGCAATAAGCATGCCGCCCTTGATGGCGCCGCGGACTGCGGGGATGACCTGTGCGGGACCACGGTGGATTGCATCCTCGTGGAGCTTGACATCGGTAAGGGTCATCTTGAGGTTCTGGACCGGCTCGTCAGCGAGCGGACCGCCCGCAAGTGCCTCTCCTATACCCTCGATGACCAGTTCCATGGTCTCGTTGAGGTACTGTATACCCTTGGTCCTGTCGATGAGCATGTTGGTGCCCTTGATCATCTTGACGCTCTTGGCATCGTCTTTGTCAAAGCCGGCATTGAGGAGCGCATCACGGCGCTCGATTGCCTGCTGGTTCATCGAGACCTCGCCTTTCTTGATCAGGTCGACGATCTCATCGGGTAAGGGCTCGAGGGTGAAGTAAAAGCGGTTGTGGCGGTTGGGGGATTTCCCTTCGACATCTTCTACCTTGCCGGTGACGGTCTCACGGTACACTACGATCGGTTCGGAGGTAACGATCTCGACACCCTTGTCGCGCTTGATTCTCCCCGTGATGATCTCAAGGTGCAATTCTCCCATGCCGGAGATGAGATGCTCACCTGTCTCTTCGTTGATGGTGATGACCAGCGTCGGGTCTTCCTTGGCTACCTGCCGGAGCACTTCAACGAGCTTGGGCAGATCCTTCATGTTCTTTGCCTCGACAGCAACGGTCATGACCGGTTCCGAATAGTGTTTAAGGGATTCAAACGGTGTGATTTCGAGAAGGTTTGTAACGGTGGAACCGACCATCGCATCCCGAAGACCGGTGACCGCGGCAATGTTGCCACCGACAATCGCATCGACTTCAACACGCTTGGGTCCCATGAAGATACCGACCTGCTGGAGGCGATTCTCCTTCATCGACGACCCCATAACATAGAGCGTGTCGCCGCGTTTGAGGCTGCCGGAGAAGAGACGCCCGGTAGCAACTTCCCCCGCATGGGGATCGAAGGAGATATCGGTGACCATCATTGCAACCGGACCATTCGGGTCGCAGTCAATCATTGCCTTTCCTTCCTTGGTCTCCTTATCGCCATGCCAGATGACGGGGATACGGCGCTTCTGTGCGTCAAGCGGGTTTGGCAGCTTGTTGACCACAATATCCAGAAGAACGTCCGAGAGCGGACTGTTCTTTGCCAGATATTTCATATCACCGGCACGGCACTTATCGAAAACAATCTTGAAGGAGATCCCGCTCTTCTTCATGAAGGGGACCGAAACTGCCCAGTTATAGAGCGCGGAACCGAAGGCAACGGTGCCTGCACCTGCGTCAAGTTTCCAGCCGCTGTTGTAGGCTTCCTCGTTCATGCCCTTGATGAGCTTGTTGACCTTGTCGATTACTTTTCCGAGACGGATCTGCATCTCCATCTCATCGACTTTCAGCTCATTGACGAGCCGGTCGACCTTGTTGATGAAGAGAACAGGCCGGACACCTTCCTTGAGGGCCTGCCGGAGCACGGTCTCGGTCTGGGGCATGGTGCCCTCAACTGCGTCGACGAGAACGACGGCCCCGTCAACGGCACGCATCGCACGGGTGACGTCACCACCGAAGTCAACGTGACCGGGCGTATCGATCATGTTGATTAAATAGTCCTGGCCTTCGTACTCATGCACCATCGAGACGTTAGATGCGTCGATAGTGATACCACGGGCCTGCTCTTCCGGATCTGAGTCCATGAAGAGCTGCTTTCCTGCGAGCTCCTCAGAGATGATGCCTGCACCTGAAAGCAGGTTGTCAGAAAGAGTCGTCTTGCCATGGTCGATGTGTGCAACAATACCGATGTTCCGAATGTGTTTCGGATCCTTCATGAGCTCAGTTGCGCGCTCAATAGATTTTTTGCCGCGGGACATGAAATAACCTCAAAAAAAGATAATTTAACGGGCGGATTTTGCAATGCGCTCGCGTTCTTCCTTTTTCCCTACCGAGTAGCACTTCATGTCGCCCTTGGAGGCTGCAATGATTTCATCGGCGAGAACTGCACTTGCGCTCTTTTTGCTGGTGCTGGAACCCTTCAGGGTTGCTTCGGCAATGAAGTGGATTGCCGTGTCGACCCGGCGCATGGGTGCGGTGTCGACCGATTTCGGGACGTTGATACCACCATACTTCAGGCGGACGGTCTCTTCCCGGGGACCTGAATTGCCGATTGCCTCGACCAGCACCTCGATCGGGTTGCGCTTGGTCTTCTTGTTGATGATCTCGAATGCATCCCGCACGATCCGGATAGCCAGCTGCTTCTTTCCGGTATTATTCTCGGTCTGCATCAGGCGGTTGATCAACCGCTCGACGATCATCATGTTGCTCTTTCCAAATTCCTGGCGGGAAAATTTACCGCAGGTGTGGGGGATGATCTGGGAGGTGAGGGTGACGTAGCGCATGAGGCTGGGGTCGTTGACCTTGACTTCGGAGGCATCCCACTGGTTGAATAGGAGTTTCTTTCCGGCTTCTTCTGACATCTCGATCACCTGCGCGGTTTCTCTTTCCTGCCAATGACCATCTCGTGGAGGCAGACATTGTTCACCTTGGTAACCACGTACCGGACACCAGGGATATCACCCATGGAACGACCCAGACGACCGCCGATGCCCTCGATTTCAACTTCATCGTGTTCGTCGATAAAGTTGATGGCACCATCACCGACTGCGAATGCACTGACCTGCCGTCCGTTCTTGATCAGCTGGACGCGCACGCACTTCCGGATTGCGGAGTTGGGCTGTTTTGCCTCGACACCGATCTTCTCAAGCACGATACCTCTCGCTTGCGGAGCTCCCTCACACGGGTCTGACTTCACATCGAGATTGAGCTCGCGGCGGGCGTAGTTCTTGTCTGCCCACCGGAACTTATTAGAGTCCCGAACCATTTTTCTGGCTGCAAATTTACCCTGTCCCATTAAATAGCCTCATTTAAGTTGTTTTTGTGGTTATCGATAACCCACATTGGGATATGTACTAACGCGGGTGATCGATTTATAAATTGTGGCACTCCACCTGCCTGTCTTATACTATTGATCCTCAGCCATAATAACATTATATCCTCATGAAGTCAATGATGAGCAATGAAAGTCGGGATCTATAAAGAGGTGCAGATTGATACGAGCCACCGCTTGCTCTATTACAATGGGAAGTGCGCCAATCTCCACGGGCACCGGTGGAAGGTTGAGGTCTGGATGGAGGGGGAGCCAGACCCGGCAACGCAAATCCTGATCGATTACAGCCTCATCAAGCAGGTCATCAACAAGTACGATCACCAGATCATCCTGAATCGCGATGACCCGATGGTTCCCCGCATCCAGGAGTTCCACCCGGTCATTACGACACCAGGCGATCCGACCAGCGAGCTGATTGCATCAATTATCCGCGATGATCTCTATGCAACCTGCCGGGATCACGGGATCAAGGCAACAGTTACAAAGATCCGTGTCTGGGAATCCCCGACATCATGCGCTGAGCTCAGAGAATGAAGATCGCAGAAATTTTCCGGAGCCTCCAGGGGGAGGGAAAGAACCAGGGCAAACCCTGCCTTTTTATCCGTCTTGCGGGCTGCAATCTCCGTTGCCACTGGTGCGACACCCCTGCATCGCTGACCGGTGGAATGGAGATGAGTCTTGACGCTGTTTTGGAGCAGGTCTGGCGCACGAATCCTCCATATGTCTGCATAACAGGTGGCGAACCACTGCTCCAGGCGGATGAACTCGAACCACTTCTTGCATCGCTCCACAAGCGGGGAACTGCAATCGATATCGAGACGAATGGTACGATTGATTTCACCCGGTTCCAGCCGCATGCCTCAATCTGCATGGATGTCAAGTGCCCATCATCGGGGGAGGTCAGTTATCCCGGTTTCCTGGCAAAGATCCGGCCGGAGGACAGCGTAAAGTTTGTCGTAAATGACGAAGAGGACTGCCGGTATGCGCTGGATATCATGAAGACGCACCCCGTTAAAGGCGAGGTTTTTTTCTCCCCGGTATTTGGTACAGATTATAAACCGATAGTAAAATTCGTCCTGACCAATAACCTGCCGGTACGGTTCCAGATCCAGTTACACAAAATTCTTGGGGTTCAATAATGAAAGCGATATGTCTGCTATCAGGGGGCATGGACTCATCCACCCTCGCGTTCCTTGCAAAGAGCAAAGGCTACGATATCCTTGCCCTGCACCTAAACTATGGCCAGCGTACGGAAGGGAAGGAACTTGCCTGCGCAAAGAAGATCGCGGCCCTCCTCCGTGCAGAGGCCTTTGTCGAGATCAATCTCGATTACTTCACGAAGTTCGGGGCAAGCAGTCTTACTGATGTGGAGATCGCTGTCGATGAATTTAACCCGGCGCGTGCACATATACCCAACACCTACGTGCCGTTCCGGAATGCCAACCTACTTGCAATTGCCACAAGCTTTGCTGAGTCGCGGGGCGCCGATGCTATCTTCATCGGGGTCCAGTCCCTCGATTACAGCGGCTATCCCGATTGTCGCCCGGCGTTTATCGATGCATTCCAGAAGGTGATCGATCTCGGGACAAAAGAAACAACAAAGATCACGCTCTTCACTCCATTCATTCATATGACCAAGACCGATATCCTGCGTACAGGGCTTGAACTGGGTGTCCCCTACGAACACACGTGGTCCTGCTACCGGAACGAGGGGAGGGCCTGCGGTACCTGCGGGTCGTGCCACTTCCGTCAGGAAGCATTCGCGGCAATCGGGAAGAAAGACCCGATAGAATACGTGGTGTAAATGGAAATATTTCGCGGGCGGAGACTCTGGATTGAGCAGCGGGATGTCAGCCTCCCTAACGGGCTTGTGCGGCAGAAACTGATCGTCCATCCAAGCGATGCGGTAGTAATCCTGCCCATAGAAGATGATCATTGCAAATTCATCCGGCAGTACCGTTATGCCATCGATGATTATATCCTCGAAGCTCCGGCTGGAGCCATGGAAACGGGTGAAGACCCGCTGAAAGCAGCAGGCCGGGAACTCATTGAGGAGACAGGATTTGCTGCGCGGGTGATTGAACCACGAGGATTTATTATCACTACCCCGGGATATACAGACGAGAAAATCTTTCTTTACGAAGCGAGAGAGTTGTCACCTTCACAGGAGTTCGTAAAAGATGAAGATGAGGTGATCGAAGTGGTGGATATCCCGGTAAATAACCTGAACGCGATGATCCGTGATGGCTCCATAGTAGATGCCAAGACAATCTGCCTTATTTATCGCTGTCTTGGGTGCTGACCATGCGCACCCCAATCATCCTGTCAATCCTGATCCTTACCTGTCTTGCTGCTGCAGGATGCACCGATAGCACTACTCCTGCGGCATCCACCTATACCGTGGACCAACGCGGGATTCTTACCCTGGAATGTGCTCCGGTGACCACACGCGAGGAGGTGCTCTTCAGCAACGACACCTACACGAAATCGCGGATTGTACTGCACACAGAAAACGGCGATGTCGTCACGTATCTTGCTGCCCCGGAAAAACCACGGGCGGTTGTTGTATATGCTCCCGGTGCCGGGGAGAGACTGGCAGGGCACGAGGAACGTATGGTCAGGTTTACTTCAGCAGGCTATGCGTTCCTCTTTGTTGACAGCCGTGGCAATGGCGGGGAGACTGCCGGCGTTCTGTTTGGCCAGCAGATGATCCAGAAGGATTATACAACATTCGAGAAGGGTGGGATGCCGCAGTATTATCTGAGTATCTGTGATCTGGTATCAGCGCGGAAGATGCTGACCGGGAAATATAATGTACCGGTATATGCAATGGGATCAAGTAACGGGGGCCGGTATGCTGCTGTTGCAGCAGGTGTGGATCCAGACTTTGCCGGCTATGCTGGGATCTCCACTTCGGACTGGGGACTCCGCGATTCAGTAGTCGAGCAGGGATATACCGGAGATCCCGTGCGATTCGCAACCTCTGTTGAACCGGGTACGTATATTGGAAGGATCTCCCCCCGCCCCGTCTGGATATTCCATGCGACAGCAGACCCGATTATTCCCTTTGAGAACGGAGTACGATTATTTGAACTGGCAAAAGAGCCAAAGTATTTCATCGAGTTTGACGGGGACCACGGCATCAACACCGATGTTGATGAGAAGATCATTTGGCAATGGGCGCAAATTTATGCCCCACGCGATTGAATAGATATAAGCTTATAGAGAGGTTTGAATCCGGCAATGGCAGAAGAAGTGGAGATGGACGATGCGCGTAAGCGTTATGAGTTCAAAAAAGTCCTGGAAAGACTCCAGTCCCAGCAGGGAGACGGCACGGAACTTATCACGCTCTACATCCCGCCTGACAAGCAGATCTATGATGTGACCAACCAGCTCAAGGACGAGTTCGGGCAGTGTGCCAACATCAAGAGTAAGCAGACCAAGACCAACGTCCAGAGTGCTATCTCATCCATCCTCTCGCGTCTCAAGGCATACAAGCGCCCACCAGACAAGGGCCTTGCGGTTTTCTGCGGCACAGTCAAGACATTCGGGGATCGTACCGATCTCCAGTGCACCATCATCGAGCCGCCGGAGCCCCTCAACCTCTATATGTACCGCTGCAGCTCAAACTTCGAACTTGAGCCCCTGAAACTGATGCTTGAGGAGAAATATGTGTATGGCCTGCTCGTCCTCGACAAGCGTGAAGCATATTGGGGATTTTTACGCGGCAACCGTATCGAACCGATGGGGGGGGCAAACTCAACGGTCCCGGGTAAACAGCGGAAAGGCGGCCAGTCGGCAGCCCGTTTCGGGCGGCTGCGGGAGATCGCCATTGATGAATTTTACACCAAGATTGGGGAGCGGTCGAGCGCCATCTATCTCGCCGAGAAGGATTTCTTCGAGCGGTTCAAAGGTGTGCTGATCGGAGGACCAAGCCCGACAAAAGAGGAGTTTGAGAAGGGAGCATACCTTCATCACGAGGTCCAGAAACGGATCATCGGGTTGTTCGATGTTGCATACACCAACGAGGACGGACTCTCGGAACTGGTGGATGCAGCAAAGGATGCACTCAAAGGGATGACCGTCATCAAGGAGAAGGCGTTCATGGACCGGTTCCTGAAAGAACTGGTAAAGGACAACGGGGTTGCCGCATATGGGGAAGATAGTATCCGGCACAACCTCGAGATCGGTGCTGTTGATATGCTCCTCCTCTCAGCAACCCTCCGTAAATCCCGGCTGAAGATCAAGTGCCAGAGCTGTGATTACACGAGCGAGAAGACCGTAAATGTTGAGCCGGGCAAGACCATAGGGGACATCCCGCTCGGGAACTGCCCAAAATGTACTGCACCGCTCGTTCTCGATGAAGAGATCGATATCATCGACGAACTGACAAAACTTGCCGACCAGAGTAATTCCAAGGTTGAGATCATCTCGGATGATTTCGAGGAGGGATCGATCCTCTTCTCGGCATTTGGCGGGATCGCCGCAATCCTCCGCTACAGGACGGGATATTGATGTTGCACGACATGTACAAAACCATTGAAACCGCAATAAAAGAGACGACCGGCGTCCCAGATGCCCTCCTTACAGATGGTGGCGAGCATGCCGATCTTGCTACGACCATTGCGTTTGCACTCGCCAAGCAGAAAAAACAGGCGCCGGTAATGATCGCGCAGGATCTGGCAGTGGAACTGTCCAGACTTCCTGCACTTACGGGAATCACGGTTGAGGCAAAAGGCCCGTACATCAACTTTATTTTCGGCAATGCATACGTGAGCGAGGCGATAAAGGAAGCCGTAAAGCCCGGTTACGGCAACCTTCCCGGGAAACCGACACGTGTCGTACTCGAACATACAAGTGCCAACCCGAATGGTCCTCTTCATGTAGGCCACATCCGAAACTCGATCATCGGCGACACCCTTGCCCGGGCATTCCGTAAGGCGGGTTACCCGCTTGAAGTCCAGTACTATGTCAATGATATGGGCCGGCAGATCGCTATCGTAGCCTGGGGATTTGACAACCTCGACAGCAAACAGCTCGAAAACGAGAAGGAGGATGCCCACATCGCCCGGATCTACATCGCTGCTAACCAGGAGATCCAGAAGGACGAGAGCATCACCCAGCAGGTCAATACGCTCATGCAGCTCATCGAGAACGGCGATCCTGCAACCGTGAAGAAGTTCCGCCGTGAGGTCTCCCGTTGCCTTGACGGGTTCAAGGTCACGATGAAGAACCTTAACGTAGCTCATGACCGTTTTGTCTGGGAGAGTGACTTCATCCGGAATGGGAACACCGAACGGATCATCAACAAGCTGAAACGGCTCCCGCAGGCACGGGATGAGGAGACGCTCGCACTGGACCTCTCGGAGTCCGGATTCGAGAACAAGTACGTCCTTCGCAGGAGTGATGGCACCTCGGTCTATGCAGCCCGCGACCTCGCATTCCATGCATGGAAAGGAGCAAACTTCGATCGCGTTATCGATGTGCTCGGTGCGGATCACAAGCTTATCGGGGCCCAGCTCCAGTGCACGATGAAACTCATGGGCGAAAAAGTTCCGGAAATTGTTCACTTCGAGTTCGTTTCCCTTCCGGAGGGCTCGATGAGCACCCGTGCCGGGAAATTCGTCTCTGCTGACGACCTCATAACCGAGATCCGGAAGCGTGCCTTTGATGAAGTGACCGCCCGGAGGCCGGAACTGGACGAGGAGACCCGGAGATCGATTGCACAATCAGTAGGGCTTGCCGCCATCCGCTATGATATCGTGAAGGTCTCTCCGGAGAAGAGCACGGTTTTTGACTGGAAGGAAGCGCTCGACTTTGAGCGGCAGAGTGGCCCCTACATCCAGTACTCCCATGCCCGGGCCTGCAGTATTCTGGGAAAGGCAGGGACATTCTCCGAATGCTTCGATCTCGAGACCAAGCAGGAGATCGCGCTCGCAAAGAAAATCGCCCAGTTCCCAATGGCAATCGACAATGTGGTTTCCGAGCTCCGCCCGCACATCCTCGCCATCTACGCCAGGGAGCTTGCGGACACCTTCAACTGTTTCTACCATGATGAGCCGGTGCTCAAGAGCGAGGGGAAGGTACGGGATCGCCGCCTTACGCTCGTGAAAGCGGCACAGAATACTTTGAAAGAATCACTTGAGACACTCGGGATCGATGCCATCCGCACCATGTGATCCCCTGCGAAAGCAGGGATACCAGTTTTTTTCTTCATCTTCAACAGCAGCACTGAAGCCCTGCATGTGGTGCAAACGCGCCCTGCAGGGAGGAGAGATGTGCTACAAACATCAGTTCTACGGCATCGACAGCCATCGGTGTGTCAAGATGACACCAACGCTCCGGTGCAACCAGCGCTGCCTCTTCTGCTGGCGATCCTTTGAGCACGAGCCAAAGGAAGAGGTGGAATGCCTGCCAGAGACAATCCTCTCCGGCATTCACAAATACCAGAAGAAGGCACTTGCCGGCTACAATGCAGTATTAGACAATACAGTAACTGATAACAGGTGGAAGGAAGCG
Source organism: Methanoregula sp. (assembly GCA_023228295.1). Taxonomy (GTDB): domain Archaea; phylum Halobacteriota; class Methanomicrobia; order Methanomicrobiales; family Methanospirillaceae; genus Methanoregula. The sequence continues at coordinate 21,768 of JALOBP010000011.1, read as the reverse complement.
CTCGACCCGAAACATGTCGCGATCTCGCTCTCCGGGGAACCAACGTTCTACTCAAAACTTCCGGAACTCATCGACCTCTTCAACAGCAAAGGTTACACGACGTTCCTGGTCAGTAATGGAACGAATCCGGAGATGCTCGCGAAGTGTCACCCGTTCCAGATGTACGTCTCCCTTGATGCACCTGACCGTGAAACCTACATGAAAGTCTGCCGCCCCAAGGGGGATTATTGGGCGCGGGTACAGGAGAGCCTACAGCAGCTCGGTTCCCGCAGATCAGCAATCCGGATCACCCTTGTCAAAGGACTCAACGATTTTAATCCTGAGCAATATGCCGCGATCCTACAGGAATCAGGCGCAACCTTTGTGGAAATAAAGGGATATATGTATCTGGGATACAGTAGAAACCGGTTGGCAAGAGAGAATATGCCGGAGCACGCGGAAGTGCGGGCTTTTGCGGATAAGGTCGCAGCTGCATGCGATTACAGGATCAAAGATGAGAATATACTAAGCAGAGTGATAGTGCTGGAGCATATGATATGAGATTCAACCCCGAGGACTGGAAACAGAAATCACACGAGAACTTTGAAGGTACGTGGCACGAGGGCCCATTGGTCTTGACACCTGCATCGCATGCGGAGACTTATCCGTGCCGGGTGTACAAGCGGGCACAGGCCCACCCGGTCTTTGCCACCATCAACCGGCTGCGCGAGACCTACCTCTCGATGGGCTTTGACGAGGCGGAGGTCCCGGTCATCATCGATGAGAAGGACATCTACCGCCAGTTTGGCCCCGAGGCGATGGCCGTGCTCGACCGTGTATTCTATCTTGGTGGACTCCCACGACCGAATGTCGGGATCGCCCGCGACAGGCTTGATAAGATCAATGCGATCCTTGGCAAGACCATGAACACTCCCACCGAGGAGAAACTCCGCGAGACACTTCATTCCTACAAGAAGTCCGAGATCGATGGTGACGAGCTTACGTTCGAGCTCTCAAAAGTACTTGAAACCGACGACGGGATCATTGTCCATATTCTCGACGCCGTCTTTCCTGAGTTCCGGGAACTCGCTCCGGAATCGTCACGTTCCACCCTGCGCAGCCACATGACGAGCGGCTGGTTTATGACGCTTGGCTCTATCTGGGATAAGAGTCCAATGCCGCTTCACCTCTTCTCGGTGGATCGCTGTTTCCGGCGCGAGCAGGCAGAAGGGCCGACCCGTCTTATGACCTATCACTCCGCATCCTGTATAGTTGCTGGCGAGGACGTGACGATCGACGAGGGTAAGGCAGTCAGCGAAGCGCTCCTATCCGCTTTCGGCTATACTGACTTCCGCTTCCAGCCGGATGAGAAACGCTCAAAGTATTACATGCCGGATTCGCAGACGGAGGTATATGCCCGGCACCCGGTCCACGGATGGGTTGAGGTGGCAACCTTCGGTATGTATTCACCTTCAGCACTTGCCGAATATGGGGTCGGCGTCCCGGTCATGAATCTCGGCCTTGGCGTGGAACGACTTGCAATGATCGCATACAATTCCAACGATGTTCGGCAGCTCTGCTACCCGCAGTTCTTCCCCCGTTCACTTTCCAACCGGGAAATCGCCCGGGCAGTGCATCTGCGCGAGGAGCCGGTTTTGCTTCAAGGGAAGATACTCGCTGGAGCAATCGTAAAAGTCGCTGCAGCGAACGGTATGGCAATGGGCCCCTGTATATTTGATGCTTGGGAAGGCACCCTTGGCGGGGCTGACGTGAAGGTTGTTATCGAGGAGACGGAATCGAATGCAAAACTCTGCGGTCCTGCATGTGCCAATGAGATCTTTGTCCATGAAGGCTCCGTGCTTGGCGTTCCAGATGCCGAGAAGTGGAAGCAGGTACGGACAGAGGGTGCGCCTACGGGGATTTCCTATCTTTCCGCAGTTTCGGCACTTGCAGCAGCACGGATTGAGGAAGCTGCACGATGTGGTAAAGGTACGACCGTTCAGGTTAAGATGGCAAAACTCCCCAGCGACATCAACCTGAAGATCGATGAATACGCGATGCGGTTCATCACGGACAATAAAAAGAAGGTCGATGTAAGGGGACCGGTCTTCCTTTCAGTCCGCTCAACTATTAAGGAATAATTTCTTTTTTTTAGATTTTCCTCCGGATAAATTTTGGTTTGTCCAATTTTGTTAGAGATAGATAACATTATTATACAGTAATGTTAGAAATAGATAACATACAGAAGTGATAACAATGAAACCAAGAAATTTTTATCGGATCATTATCGGAGTATTGATGATCACGAGTGGTATCGTTTCCATCCTGCTCACCGCGGGGGAGGCAATTATTGGCACAATGCTCCTGGCTGCAGGATTTGCTTTCCTTATAATTGGTATCTCCCGTCACCGCAAGTATGGCGATGAGCCAGAATCTGACGAGCGATCGAAGAAGATCGGTGCTTATGGTATCACCTATGCGTGGTTGACCGGCCTCTTCTTTATGGTTGGCCTTTTCTGGCTGGATTACTTCGGCGTTCTCCGGCTCGGCACCCAGAATGCCCTTGCCCTGTCGGTTGTCGTCCTGGCACTATCAGCGGTTGTCTACCAGACATGGCTCTTCCGGAAAGGAGATGTTGAGTGACAGGGCATTGTCCCTTAATCGTAGAAAGGTTCAATGAAAACAATCAATATGGGAATACAGATTCCGGGGATCCCATGCAGACACGAATGAAGGAATGCCGCACCCGGCTTTCGCTGACACAGGACGATCTCGCAAAAATCGTTGGCGTGCGCCGTGAAACGATTGTGTTCCTGGAACAGGGCAAATACAACCCATCGCTCAAACTTGCCCACGACGTGGCAAAAACACTGAATATTACCATCGATGAACTGTTTATCTTTGATGACGAGCCGGAGACGCCACAGAGCCGGATCGTGCTGATGGACTAAACAGCAATCAGATTACAGAGCAGTAATTACTCCGCTTGTGGTGCAGGTATGACTGGAGCTATTCTTTTCAGGCTCACTACATAATTCCCCTAGAATGAGGACCGTTGCTTCTTTATCGAGAGGCTGATTGTCATTCCCACATTTCGGTGAGTGGATGCAGGAGGGGCAGCCTTCTTCACATCTGCAGTCCCGGACCAGTTCATGAGCACTTGCAAGAAGCGCGGGGAGGAGATCATACGCTTTTTCCGCAAGCCCGATACCCCCTTCAAACGCATCATAGACAAAGATCGCAGGTTCGCCGATCTCACCAAATGCTGGGGATGATAAACCCCCGATATCCCAGCGATCGCACATCACATGGAGCGGCATGAGGGCAATAACCGCATGTTCTGCCCCGTGGAGACCCCCGGCAAGATCAAGACCGACAGCATTCACGCTCTGCTCGACATGCGGGGGGGGAACAAACCAGAATGCACGCGTCCTGAACGTGAGGGGCGGGAGCGTGAGGGGTTCAATCCCGATAATCGTATCCTTTCGTTTGATCTTGTAACCGGTGAAGTGCTCGGTTACTTCCACATCCCCGAATGCACACTTCATACCGTGGAGGTCTTTTGTTTCCAGCGTCCTCAGAATTGCGAGATTCACTTCTTTTAACGGCTGGGTGTAATAATCCACATCGGTTTCAGTGACACGGATCGTATGTGTTTCCAGATCCATCGCATTAACAACGTAGGTCTCAGCCTGGTGGAGCATGATAGCGCCAGTATGAGCTTCCCGGTATGCCTGGCCCCGGTCCATCGTTTCGAGAAGTTTCCCATGACACAGGATCCTGAATGTCTCTCCGGGCATACCATCAAGCCGGACTGCATCGGCAGCACGACCCCGCCCCGAATACACCCACCCGCGTGATGTTTTCCGGAGCAGGTCATTGGACTGGAGATCGTGCAGGTAATCAGCCATTGTATTCCCGAAATAGTCCGGGTCGGTCTCCTCATTAAGAGGGAGTTCTGCTGCAGCGCAGAGAAGATGGCCTGATAGAATATACGGATTTTTCGGATCAATGATGGCATGTTCATGAGTCCGGTTGAAAAACAGACCGGGATGATGCATGAAATACTGATCAAGGGGATTTCCCTGCGCAACCAGTATGGCAATGGCATCTGCACCTTTTCTCCCCGCCCGTCCAGCCTGCTGGCGGGTTGACATCATGGTTCCCGGATACCCGGAAATAATAACCGCATCAAGGCTCCCAATATTAATCCCGAGTTCAAGCGCATTGGTCGATATCACCCCTCTCATCGACCCATCCTTGAGCTGCCGCTCAATAACCCTGCGTTCTTCTGGCAAAAAACCCGCCCGGTATACAGAGATCGAGTCAGCGAGGCGGGCAGATGAGAACCGTGCATCCTCGCGGGCCCAGAGCGTGACCAGTTCGGCCATCTTCCGCGATCCCGTGAAACAAAGGGTCTGGAGATTTTCTTTAACGCAGGAAACAAGAAGATCTTTTGTTTCCTGGTGCGCGGACTTCTCGCTGATTCCGTTGAAGAACGGATTGTACAGGACAAAATGTTTCCTTCCGTGAGGAGATCCGTCTTCATCGATACTGATGAAATCCTGTCCTGTAAGATTGCAGGCAAACCCCTGCGGATTTGCAAGGGTAGCGGTTGAGAGAATGAACCGTGGTTCCGAGCCATAGTGCCGACAGAGACGGAGAAGACGGCGGATGACACAGGCAATATGCGAGCCAAAGACGCCACGGTAGCGATGTGCTTCGTCGATAATGATGTAATCGAGATTGGACAGGAATGAACGCCACTTGGCATGCCAGCAGAGTATCTGGTGCAGTTCATGGGGATTGGACAGGATAATCCGGGATTTTTCCCGGATCGCAGCCCGTTTTGACTGCGGGGTATCACCATCATAGATTGCGGCACGGGCCTGAATCCCAGTGAACCGGCTCATTTGTTCAAGGGGGAGTAACTGGTCATTGGCAAGCGCTTTTGAGGGATAGAGATACAATGCTCTCGCCTCCTCATTCATCTCCAGCATCTCAAAGACCGGTATGTTGAAGGCAAGGGTCTTGCCGCTTGCCGTTGGAGTTGTGAGGACGACGTTCTTTCCTGCCCGGGCTGCATCGATTGCTTCACACTGGTGAGAGTAAAGGCGGATATAATTCTGTCCAAGGTATGCTTCGAGAGAAGGAGATAACTGCCGGTTGAGATTCCCGTAATGTGCGGGAACCGGCCCAGTGGTTTCAATGTGGGCCACCCGGTCCCGGTAAACGGGGACGGAATCAAGGAGGTGAAGGATGTCAGGTACAGCCATAGGATTCCCCCACAAGATGGAAAAAGAGCATAGCGAGCGATACGACATCCTGACAATTATGTTCGAGAATCGGAACGAGGGGACCACAATTCCCGCTCCGCTGGTAGGTTTCGTAAAATTCCGGCACCATCTGGCCGGGAATATCATCACTCCGCCGGATTCCAAGAATCTCCTTTTCGAGCGCGGTCAAGCGGACGGACGGGAGTTCACCTTTCCACCGTCTCCTGCTGAAATGGAGCATATCGAAATGAGGGATATCTGCCGGAGATCCAAGACCATAGTAGGCCAGACGATCTGCGAGATAAGGAAGATCGAATGACTTGCCATTGAAGGTAACCAGTGCAGGATGATCCCCGGATAAATGTTCGACCGTTGCCAGCAGCGCAGCCTGCTCCTCTTCAATATCCCTTAAAAGGTACTGGTTAACGGAAAGTTGCCCGTTTTCCAGAGAGCCAACACCAAACAGAATAATGGGGCGGCTGAACAGTCCGAGTGTCTCGATATCGAAGAAAACAAAATCTTCCGGTTCGTGCATTCCGGCAGTCCCCAGAATACAGGGGTGCGATCTCGAATGCCGCCCTCCGATTAGGTTCATGATCTCCGTAGTATTTCCATCGGACAGGCGGGATAGTACATCTCCCGCATCTACCCGGTATCGCGGGTGATCGAGAAGATCGTTAAGGGTCTCGTACCCCAGGTTATTCAGCTTCTTCTGGGTGGCCAGTCCAATCCCATGGACTAGCGTGAGGTCACGTGAAATTTCATCTCTGAAACGCCCGTAATCAACAGCACGATAGGACAGGGCGTGCCGGCTCTTTTGCACAAAACAGGTACCTCCTTCATTCATCTCTTCCATGCCATGGAAGACGGAGTTGAATGAAATGCCCTGATACCGGGCAAGCAGGGACTTTAAGTACCGACGGGTTTCTTCGTACTCGGAGGAAAAGACAAAGGACGGGGAAAAACTCGTACTGAAGACATTCCCGTCACGGATTACTTCGTATTCCCTCATGCTCTGAACTCGCTGTTGCCAGAGCAATCCGGTCCGTTGAGGGGAATTTATTGCAGACATTATCTGCAGAAGAATCCAGAGCCAGTATAATTAAATCCCTGGCCGTGCAGAGTGAAAGTAACGGGAAATCCCATGCCAAAATAGGTTGGCCGGGTATATTGCAACTAATGCTTTTCCAGCACGGAGATAACGGACCGGCCAGTGAGCTCAAGACTGAACAGAAAAAAGAAATGTTACCGAAGTCAGAACCCCATATGCAATGATCCTGCAGCGCTGTGATATCCTGATTGACAATTTTTTTCGGTGCGTGATTATTTGAGCGGGATTAAGGGATTCCTCATTGATCTTGACGGGGTCATGTATACCGGGGATACTCCGGTACTTGGTGCTGATGAGGCTATCAACTTCCTGAAGGAAAACGGGTTTTCGTTTCGGTTTGTCTCAAACACCACCCGCAAATGCCGGCATACGATAGCAGAACGATTGTTAAAGATGGGACTTGAGATCCCGGAAACACATATTTTTACTCCTCCAATTGCTGCTGTCGCGTACATGAAAAAAACCGGGAAACGCAACTTCCGTTTACTGGTCACAGGAGATGTAATCGAGGATTTTCCCAAGGAGCACCATGAAAGCCAGGACAAGGGTTCAGATTTGGTCATACTTGGTGACGCAGGAGATGAGATCACGTACGCGAGCCTGAACTCAGCATTCCGCGATCTGATGGACGGGGCGGATTTGATTGCACTTGAGAGAGATCGCTACTGGATGGCAACTCACGGGCTTTCCCTTTCTGCCGGACCTTTTGTAGCCGCACTTGAATTCGCAACCGGGAAAAACGCCATTCTTATGGGTAAACCATCACAGGAATTCTTTGACCTGGCACTTAAGGACATGGGTCTCCGACCGGATCAGGCCGTCATGATCGGGGATGATATCCATACGGATGTTGGGGGGGCTCATGGTGCAGGATTGCGGGGCATCCTTGTGAGGACCGGGAAATTCCGCGAGGATCTCGTGAAAAAATCTACAATCCGTCCTGACCTGACCATAGACTCAATAGCAGAGATCGGAAACATCGTGGATGCGGCACACCATAACCACTGGGAGAGAGTCACGTGACCGGCAAGGTACTCTCAATAGTTACAACAACCCTTGTTATCGCAGTCCTGATCATTGCAGCTGTTTTTCTCGCAGGGGTTTTTTTCCAGGAAAAACGAGTAGTCACACCCCGGATCGATCCGGTCGTTTCCGGCCAGCCCGCAATTTCCATAACCAGTTCATACCCATTCCAGGACACAGCGATAACCATCTCCGTTTCAGTAAACGGTTCGATCTATGAAGCGGCAAAGAAGGCCGATAAATCAGTCACAATTATCGGAAACATTTCCGAGAACGTCTGGATTACTGACAGTTACCGGGCGATGGCGGATGATCCGGCACAGGAACCACTCTACCAAGATCTTCTTACCGGGTTCCGGAAAATCAAAGCAGAGCAGGATCTTGACTCTGACGAATACCTCGAACTGATATCAGTATATGTGCAGTCCCTGCAGTACGAGACCCTGGAAGAAAACCCGGCAAAATTCCCGGTCGAGACGGTAGTCGATCGTGCCGGTGACTGCGATGACAAAAGCCTCCTTCTCGCAGGACTCCTTTCCCGGGAAGGGTACTCTGTGGCCCTCCTCTCCTTTGGTCCGGAAAACCATATGGCGTTAGGGATTGGTTCTGACGATTGCCAGTACCAGAACTCGAATTATACGTTCCTTGAGACCACCAATGTCTCGTATGTCGGGGTAGTTACTGAAAAACTAAGAAACAATGTATCCCTTCACTCGGCACCCATTATTATCCCCATCGGTGATGGGGCAACCACATACACCCGTTGCGCTGAAACCCGGTATATCCATGACATGTTGGTACAGTCCGAACAGAATGCAAAGGAACTGGAGCCCCGGTTACAAATTATGCTGGCAGACCTCAATAAGGAACAACAGGAGATTCTTGAAATGGAAAGTCGGATGGTGCACTTAAGGAGCGCAGGTAATGTGCGGGATTATAATGCGCTGGTCACATCCCACAATGCACGCGTTTCTGCCTTTAATGATTCCCTGCAATCTTACCAGCAGATGTTTGCCAGATATGAAAAATATGCCATGGTCCACAACTATATCATCGACCACGAATTCAATCGCAAAGGAGTATTCCAGTATACAAAGTCAAACATGCCGGTGTGAGTTCCACCGGTTTCGTTTTTAACGGTCAAATAAAAGCAACGAGGGTTCCGGGTGTTGCTTGTCTGGTTTCACGTGACCGGCACATTTCTCCAGCCGGTCGAACGCTGTTTCGCAGTACTGGCATGAATTATCAATCCCGATAAACCGGCGCCCATGCTTAAACGCGACAAGCGAGGTGGTACCAGCCCCGTTAAACGGGTCCAGGATGATGTCATCTTTGTATGAGAAGAGTTTCATGATCCGCCGGGGCAGTTCCTCTGGGAACATTGCAGGATGGTTATAATCTTTCATCCTTGTTTCTGGCGGAAACGACCATTTTCCCATAACCCATTCCTTGAATTCATCGGCTGTTATATCGATATTCTCGCGGTTCCCGGTCTTTTTATGGGTAATCTTGTCAAAGACCTCGATGAACTCCCACGTATATTTGATATACGGCATCGATGGGGATTTCCAGCTCCCCCACGCAGTGAATTTGGCATTGTAATTATTCTTCTCCCAGAGCAATTCCGCTTTCCAGAGAAGCCCGAGGGATGCCAGCTGCCGTGAGATGATATGATGGGTGGGGACATAATCCGAGAAGAGCGGCTGGATATTCACAGCAATCCTGCCACCGGGTTTTAAGACCCTCTCGCATTGCCCCCAGACCGCAAGAAGGGTATCGAAATATTCATTCCATTCATGGGTGTCATCATGCGGATCCTGCGCATAGGAATGCCCGAAATTATAAGGGGGAGACGTAATGATGAGATCAATACTATGGTCCGGTATGCGGGAGAGAACTTTCTGTGAATCGCCACAGATGATCCGGTTAATATAGGGTTCGAGATCCGGGGATTCGGGGGTGGCATGGCTCCTGTTGGCATCGCGGGTCCCTTTCCGGATCTTTGCCTTGCCCTCCTTGTTCTCTACTTTTTCGGGCCGCATAAAATTACTGTCCTGACCTGTACTATTCCCATGTACCTGTTAAAGGATGTCGTTTTCAACAGGGCATGTTCACGTCAAAAGCGTTAATTGGGGCAATAAACATAGTGTGTGTGAATGTTCTATGCTGCAAATCAAGAACTTGTCTGTTAATGTCGGCGACAAGGAGGTGTTGCACGATATCAACCTCTCAATAGGGGAGGGGGAGACACACGTGCTCCTGGGCCCAAACGGCTCCGGTAAGACAACGCTCCTCATGACCATAATGGGTTTTTCCAATTATACCATCACTAAAGGGAAGATCCTGTTCAAAGGTGAAGATGTAACCGCAATGCATGCCCATGAACGGGCACAACGGGGAATTGGTATGCTCTTCCAGCGACCTCCAACCATTTCCGGCCTGAAACTGGGGAAGATGCTGACTGCCATCTCAAAGACCAAGGATGTAAACATCCCTGAACTTGCGAAATCGGTCCACATGGATAAGTTCCTCGAGCGGGACATCAACAAGGGATTCTCCGGGGGAGAGATCAAACGCAGCGAAGTATTGCAGCTGATGCTCCAGAACCCGGACTTTGTCATGCTCGATGAGCCGGAGAGCGGGGTTGACCTTGAGAACATCTCCCTGATTGGGACCACCATCGGGGCCCTCCTTGAGAAAGATAAGCACCTTATCAAGAGAAGGAAGAGCGGCCTCGTCATTACCCACACCGGGTATATCCTCGATTACATCGATGCAGATAAGGGTCATGTTATGTGCGACGGACAGATCCGGTGTCACGGGAATCCCCGCGAGATCTTAAAGGATATCAAACAACGCGGATACAAGGAGTGTCTCGAATGTCGTCACCCGTAAATGTCTCGGAACTCTCTGCCGTAGACAAGGAACGTCTCGCCCAAGTGGGAATCGATCTTTCCATGAAGAACCGGTGCGGGACCTACCTCCAGATGGACCAGGATATTGTACAGGCCGAATGCGGGGAGTCCGGAATCGAGGTTCTATCCTACAAAAAGGCGATGGAGAAGTACGACTGGCTCAAGGATTATACATGGAAGGTAGTCTCACCGGAAAAAGATGACATAACCAGATACGTTGCAGCACAGAAAGATCCAAAGGGGTATGTCATCATCGCCCATAAGGGCTCAAACAACATGATACCGGTACAGGCATGTCTCTACCTGGGTAATGACAAGATCCAGCATGTCCATAATATTATTATTGCTGAAGAGGGAGCCGATCTGCATATTATCTCCGGCTGTGCCAGCGGATCCCATGCCGGGAAAGGCGGAGCACATTATGGCATTTCAGAATTCTACGTAAAGAAGAATGCCAAGATCAGTTTCACGATGATCCACAACTGGAGTGAAGATATCGAAGTATATCCAAGGAGTGCATCGATTGTCGAGGAGAACGGGGTGTTTCTGTCCAACTATGTTTGTATGCAGCCGGTCAAGAAGATCCAGATGTACCCCACTGCCACGCTCAAAGGCGCCAATTCGGTTGCCCGGTTCAGCAGCATCGTTGTCTCGACCCCGGGCTCACACATGGATCTTGGTTCCCGTGCAATTCTTGAAGCTCCCGGCGCAAGTGCCGAACTGGTCACCCGTGCCATCACCAAGGGAGGGACGATCATTTCCCGCGGGCACATCAGTGGTAAAGTTGCCGGGACACGGGGTCATCTCGAATGTAAGGGCCTGATCCTGAAAGATGGCGTGATCTATGCAATTCCGGAGATCGAGGGTTCGGTTGTTGGAACGGAGCTCTCGCACGAAGCGGCAGTTGGCAAGCTGGCAAAGGACGAGATTGAGTACCTGATGTCCCGCGGGCTTAACGAGGTTGAAGCCACTGCAACGATTATCCGTGGTTTCCTGGATGTGAAGATCTCCGGCCTTCCCGAGTCATTGCAGAAGCAGATCGATGCTTCGATTGATGTTGCAGAAAAATCAGGATTTTAACGAGTTTTTATGAGTGATGATCCCCGTGCAGATGAACGCGTCAGGATGGTGGAGTGCCAGATCGCTGCCCGCGGGATAAAAAATCCCCGTGTCCTTGCCGCAATGCGGAAGATCCCCCGCCACGTTTTTATTCCCCCGCCTCACGACAGATCAGCATATCATGATAATCCCCTGCCAATCGGTAGTGGCCAGACTATCTCCCAGCCATATATTGTTGCCCTGATGACCGAACTGCTGGATCCCGGGCCAACAGACAGGATTCTTGAGATCGGTGGGGGCAGCGGATACCAGGCAGCAATCCTCGCAGTTCTGGCAAAACGCGTGATTACTATCGAACGAATACCGGAAGTCGCGGATCTTGCACGATCAAACCTCGAAAAACTGGGAATCACCAATGCGGAACTGATTGTCGGGGATGGAACACTGGGGTATCCCGCTGCTGCCCCGTATGGTGGGATCATCATTACTGCGGCAACACCGCAGATCCCTAAACATCTTGTCGATCAACTTGAAGAAGGCGGCAGACTTGTAGCACCGGTTGGAGACCGTGATATTCAGGAACTGATAAGAATTGTAAAACAGGAAGGCCGGCTCATGGAAACGCATCACGGGGGCGTCCGTTTCGTACCTCTTATAGGAAGGTATGGCTGGGAAGGGGGCAATGCATGAAATGGTATGACGTTACACGTCCCCTGACCAACGGTATGCTCGTTTATCCCGGGGATATCCGACCTGTATTTCATCAGGAGGACGCAGGAAAATACCTCATCAGCAGTCTCTCCATGAGTTCCCATACCGGAACACACATCGATGCGCCATCCCACTATCTTAAAACCGGAGAAACCATAGATACACTCTCGTTTGAGAGTATTATCGGGACGTGCAGGGTACTCGAAGTCTGTGAAACCGGCAACCTTATTTCCCGGGACCAGATTGAGGGCAGGATCGAAGGGGAGAAACGCATCCTGCTCAAGACTTCGTTCTCCGGGAAAACTGTTTTTTCCGAGAGCTATCCCTCATTAAGCCTCGAGGCTGCGGAGTGTCTCATCTCCTGCGGGGTCAGGTGTGTTGGTATTGATTCGCCTTCGATAGAATCCTATAATTGTGATGGTAATGTCCATCGTTACCTGCTGAAGAACAACTGCATCATTATCGAACTCCTTGACCTTACCGGAGTGCCAGAGGGGATTTACGAAATGATCGCTCTCCCCCTGCGGTTCAAGGATCTTGACGGGAGCCCGGCACGGGTAATTCTCAAAAACAACCGCGGATGTGAATAAATGGACATTGTAATTGAATCGGTAAAAAAACTTGAAACGTTACTCGAACATTCCGGCTGTTCTGACAGCGGAGTTCGGCTGGATGTCGACCCGGATACGGTAAACTGCCGATATGAAAGGGGTGCCTGTATGATCGCAGAGTTCGGGGAAAAACGGGGTGTGTTCACCACGTTCGACCCGATCCGGGCCTGCACAAAAATTTCCTTCATGTTCGGAGCACCGCTTGATACCCAGCAGGTAAGAGGGGCAGCCAGTGCGATTGTCAATGTCGCTGCCGGATTCTTCTGCTTTGCACGTACCCTCAACCCATGCGCCGGGTCTTCACACGACGCCTGCGGAAAGGATCTGGCAGCCGGGTTAGTTGGAAAGCAGGTCTTCATAGTGGGCACCATACACTCTCTCGAATCATTGACAGGCATGTGTATCACGACAAATCCCTCCGCCGCAGATGTAATCCTGATTGGTGGAGAGGGGCTTATTGAGCAGAGTGCCGGAGATATCATCGAGCAATATACAAAAAAAACAAGGATCCTCTGTATCGGTCCGTCAACAGCAGGTATTGCACGACTGAACGAACTCGAACACTGGTGCCCGTACGGAATGAGCTGACACCACTCTTTTGCAGCAGTCCCTGGCCTTGAAAAGCGGTAATATATTTTGGTGAGCAATCCAATACCACCCTATGCTTTTCGGGTCCTCGGGGATACGAAGAAAGTACGATCAGGTCCTGATCGATACAGCACTCAGGGTCGGTTCGGCACTTGCATACCAATCAAAGGATGTACTTGTCGGGATGGACACTCGCACAACCAGTCCCCTGCTGGCACACCTGGTCGTCTCCGGCATTCTTGGTAGCGGCGGAATCGCACATCTCTGCGGGATAGTTCCCACGCCAACAGTTGCATACAATACCCGTAATGTAAACGCAGGCTGCATGATTACTGCCTCCCACAATCCGGAAGAATACAATGGCCTCAAACTCTTCAACCCGGATGGATCATCATTCACCCGGCCACAACAGGCAGAGATGGAAGAACTGCTCAAGACTGCTCACTGGACTGACTGGAGGCATCGGGGTCATGAACTGGGAACGGATGCCCTGACCCCGCATAAGGAAGCGATCCTGAAACTGACACATATTCAGAAACCGATTACTGCAATCCTTGACTGCGGGAACGGTGCCGGATGCACGATCAGCCCCTCGCTTCTCACCGATGCCGGCATTAGGGTAGTCGCCGTGAATGCGGACCCTTCTGGACATTTCGCTCGTCCATCTGAACCATTGAAAGAGAATCTTGGATACATCAGTAAAATGATCAGGAAAAATGGCGCGGACTGTGCCGTAGTTCACGATGGGGATGCAGATCGTATGATGGCCTTTGACAACAAAGGGAGGTATATTGAGGGGGACCATCTCCTGATGCTCTTTGCAGAGTATCTGGGTGCAAAACGCGTGGTCACGACAAGCGACGCATCGATGATCATCGATGAGATAGCAGAAGTCAGGCGTACCCCGGTTGGAGATGCATATGTATCTGAAGAACTTCTCTCGTGGGGTGACTTCGGTGGCGAACCATCGGGTGCATGGATCTTCCCGAAAATTTCACTGTGTCCTGATGGCCCTTACGCCGCAGCACTCTTCTGTGAAATCGCATCCCAATGGAATGTGGCAGAAAAGATCGATGCAATGCCAGCCTACCCCGTCCTCAGGGAATCATTCGCAAGCCTAACTGTATGGGAAACAGTAACAGCGCTGGGTGCAACGAGCCCTACGGAGGGCATTCGGGTTTCCGACGATGACGGGTGGTATCTGATCCGGGCAAGCGGTACAGAACCGAAGATTCGTATCACCGCAGAAGGAAAAACCCTGCAAAAAGCCAAGGAGATGCTGGCAAAGGCAAAAGATAGAATAAAGCAGGGGAAAACTGCTTAAATGTTGTAGGAATAGCTGTACGTATGGAGTGTGTCGTTCTCGCGGCGGGGGAGGGGACGCGGATGCGTCCTCTCACAGCGAAACGCCCGAAAGTGATGCTCCCGCTTGCTAACCGGCCGATGATGGAGCACCTTGTCCTCGCCGCCCGCGATGCCGGGATCTCCGACTTTGTTTTTGTCGTAGGGTACGGTGAGAGGGAGATACGAAAACACTTTAATGATGGTTCGGAATGGGGCATCCATATTGAGTATGCACCACAGCGTCACCAGAGCGGGACAGCGGATGCAGTCCGGGCAGCCCGCGAACTCGTGATGGACAAGTTCCTTGTCCTCAACGGGGATATGATCCTCAAATCTGAGGATATCGCTGCCCTATCCCGCAAACACTCGCCATGCATGAGTATCAGTACAACTGATCATCCGAAAGATTTCGGGGTTGTACTCGAACAAGACGGACTCATCACATCCCTTGAGGAAAAATCCCCAAACCCCCGATCCAACCTCATCAATGCAGGGGCATACCTGTTCTCATCAGATATCTTCGATCTTATCGACCATGTATTGCCTTCTCCCAGAGGAGAACTTGAGCTCACTGACGCCCTGGCACTATTAATTGCTGACAGGAAACTCCATTCCTACACCCTGTCATACTGGATGGATGTGGGGCATCCGTGGGACATGCTCGATGCCAATACCACACTGGTGGAGTCCCAGACACCATACAATAAGGGTACAATAGAGGAAGGTGTATCCATCAACGGATTGGTCATCGTGGGTGAAGGGAGCGTAATCAAATCCGGCACGTATATTGAAGGTCCCTGCATCATCGGTAAAAACTGTCGCATCGGACCGCATGCGTATATCCGGGGTACAACCAGCATTGGGGATGATTGCCATATCGGGCATTGTTCTGAACTGAAAAATTCCATTATCATGAGCGGGACAAAAATCCCGCATTTTAATTATGTCGGGGATTCAGTCATTGGCTCAGGATGCAACTTTGGAGCGGGAACAAAAATCGCAAATCTCCGACACGATCACGCATCGGTCAGGGTCTGCGGGAAAGACACCCGCAGGAAAAAATTCGGGGCCATTATCGGAGATGATGTCCAGTTTGGGATCAACTGTTCGGTCAACGTCGGTACATTGATCGGAAGTAACGCTATGTTCGGGCCGAATTCCTGCATTGAAGGGTGCATTGGAGACAAGGCAATAATCCGGTAGAGGAGAAACATGCAGGCAGTTATTCTAGCAGCAGGAGAGGGAAAACGGGTGCGCCCGTTGACCAGGAGCAGGCCAAAAGCACTGATCCCGGTAGCAAACCGTCCGATTATTGAATATGTCATTGATGCCCTCCTCAAAAACGGCATCCGTGATATCATAGTTGTCGTAGGTTACAGGAAGGAACAGGTCACCCGGTTCTTAAACCAGCTTGATGTTCCGGTTGAAGTTGTAATTCAGCCAAAACAACTCGGCACCGCTCATGCCCTCCAGTGTGCAGAGCCGAAGATAAAAGGAGATTTTCTTGTTCTTCCCGGGGATAATTATATCGATCCCCATTCCATTGCACGGATTGTGGGTATTTCAAATGCCATGCTGATACGGGAGCACCCGAATCCCTCCAATTTCGGCGTGGTAATGTTACAGGACGGGTATGTCGCGAATATCGTTGAAAAGCCGGAGCATGCCCAGAGTCTGATGGTCAGTACCGGTATCTACTCATTAAAAAAGGAGATCTTCTCATATATACGGGGTAATGATCTCACCGATGCGATTGCAGCAATGATCCAGGACGGGATCCGGGTACAGGGGGTTCCCGCTGATGACTGGCAGGATGCGATCTTTGCATGGGACCTTCTGAAAATGAACCGACGCCTGTTACACAATCTCCCACCGGCACGTGAAGGGATCGCAAGCCGGCAGACCATCATCAATGGACCTGTACGGATCGGAAAAGGAACTACCATCGGGCCTAATACCGTGATTACCGGGCCAGTGGTAATTGGTAATGACTGTTCGATCGGGCCGAACTGCTGTATCCTGCCCAATACCAGTATCGGCTCGCGGGTAACCATCGAGCCATTCACCATGATCGGGGATGCCCTCATCATGGACGATACATCAATCGGATCACATTCGAGGATTATGGACACCATCATTGGTGAGCGGTGCAGCCTTGCCGATCACACCTCTGCATCCACCGCATCCGGCCTGATGGAGATCGAGGGAACCGCAATACTGTCAGAATTCGGGGCGATACTCGGAGACACCGTAGTAAGCGGCCCGTTTTCAACTTACAGGAATTCAATACTTGGCAATAATGTGACCGTAGAGGGGCAGGATCGTATCACCTCGCGGATTATCCCGGACGGATCCTCGGTGATATAAGGTGTGTGGCATTGTCGGATATATCGGGCGGCGGGAAGCAGCACCGATTATCGTAGAAGGGCTGAAAAAACTGGAGTATCGTGGCTACGACTCATTTGGAATCGCCACTCTTGATAACACCCTTCATCTTGACAAACACAAAGGCCGAATTTCAGAAAATCCGCAGGTTGCCAGTCTCCTGAAAGGTAAAATAGGTGTCGGCCATACCCGGTGGGCAACCCATGGAATTCCCAATGATGCCAATGCCCATCCCCATATAGATTGTACGGGCAAAATTGCTCTTGTCCATAATGGTATCATCGAGAATTTTACTGAGCTCAGGCGTCAACTGCTCTCCCGGGGACATTTATTTAAATCTGAAACGGACACGGAAGTGATCGTTCATCTTATCGAGGAGGCCTACGGCCGGAAACGCAATCTTCTTGATGCAGTTCAGGAAGTTTTGCCATTACTTGAAGGATCATATGCTATTCTGGTCATATCGCTCACGGAAGAACGCTTAATAGCGGCACGAAATGCAAGCCCACTGGTCATCGGGATCGGGGATGGGGAGAATTTTGCCGCTTCCGATATGACCCCCATCATTGAACATACTGAACGGGCGGTTTTCCTCGAAGACGGGGATATTGCCTCCATCACCCGAGGAAAAATTGAAATTTTCAATAAGAACAATCCAGTAAGCCGTCCGGTAGAATTGATCGACTGGTCACAGGAGGATGTAAAAAAAGGAGGTTACCCGCATTTTATGCTCAAGGAGATTTACGAACAGCCTCAGGCACTCTATAACACGATCCGCTCAGTCGATATGGACAACCTGCCAAAGATTCTCCGGAATCCACAATCGGTAACGGTCGTTGCTTGCGGATCTTCCTTCCATGCAGGTCTTATCTTCAAGTATCTCCTGGAGGGAGCCTGCGGGATCCCGGCCCGGATGGAGTATGCATCAGAATTCAAATATTTCCCGCCACCTGTGGAGGACCTCGTCATCGGGATTACCCAGTCTGGCGAGACGGCCGACACCCTTGCGGCTCTCCGGCAGGCGAAAACACACAACTGCAGGACACTTGCCATCACGAATGTTCTTGGAAGCACGATATGCAGGACCGTGGATAATACAATCTTCATGCGGGCAGGCCCAGAGATTAGTGTAGCTGCAACAAAATCTTTTGTGGCGCAACTCGCAGTATTGATGCAGGTTATTAACTGCCTTTGTGGGAGGAAATGTGATGATATCCTCCAGCATGCCCATCAGGCAATCGAGGAAGTCCTCCTCATGGATCTTACTGATGCAGTGAATCTCTGCAAAGGGGCATCAGATATTTTTTATGTTGGTCGAGGACCGTTTTATCCCCTGTGTCTCGAAGGCGCGCTGAAGATGAAAGAGATCTCTTATATTCATGCAGAAGGGTACGCTGCCGGCGAGCTGAAACACGGGCCATTTGCACTCCTCTCCCAGGAAACTCCGGTCATTGCCCTCTGTATGCCAGGAGAGACATATGGGGTGATGGTCTCTAATATCAAAGAGATGAAAGCGAGAGGGGCACCGGTTATTGCGATTGGATGCAGGACAGATACCGAGCTTTCAGACATCGTGGATATCTTCATCGGATTACCAAAGACCCCAATGTTCGTTCAGGTGCTCACTACACTCGTAGTTCTCCAGCTCCTCGCGTACCACACGGCAGTCTCGCTCGGCTGTGACATCGACAAACCAAGGAATCTTGCAAAGAGTGTAACGGTTGAATGAACGAATATGGCAGGAACATTATTGAACAAAATGCACAAATCTTCGAGCCGGTAATGCTCGAATTTCCCGAATAGACAATCTCATATTATGTGAAGGGTTTATGATCGAGTACGAATAACATTGGGGATTCAGTAAAGATCATTTTCCACATAAACAGGGTACCTGAGCGGTACAATAAATTACCTGCAGAAAGTTATTACCCACGAAAAATCCTGCGGCGACGTGAAATCACGCCATTTCGAACTCGAAATAGTACATTTTTTTTTTGGTTTTTATCCATATTTATTAATGAGTTTAACCGAAACCTAGTACCCAAGAAAGGTTGATTTCATGGAATCTGTGAGTTTTAAAAAATACCGGTCCGTTCTGATTGTCGGGCTGGTTGCATTTTTCACCATTTTTGCACTATGGCTCCGGCTCCTGCCAATGTTCAACATGGGGAGTACGGACATCATGTCAATGGTGGCAAGTGATGATCCGCTCTATAACCTCAGACAGGTTGAGCAGCTGCTTGCCAATAATCTGGAGTATGCATGGTTCGATCCGATGACCCTGTATCCCGGAGGAGCAGGCATTTATTGGGGTCCGTTGTTCCCGTTGATCATCGCAGGTTGTTGTATTATCACCGGAGCATCCACCCGCCCTGAAATCATTGGAATTGCTCTTCTCATTCCACCCCTGATGGGGGCCGCAACGGTCGTTGTGATGTATTACGTAGGAAAAACATGCGGGGACTGGAAGACCGGGCTTCTTGCCGCAGGGTTTACTGCAATAATATCCGGCCAGTTTTTTTACCGGTCAATATACGGATATATCGACCATCATATCGCAGAGGTTCTGTTTTCCACGATATTCTGTCTTTTTTATATGTATGCACTCCTTTCTGAAAAAGACCATAAGATCGATCTCACTGTTTTCACCACATACAGAAAGACGCTTCTGTTCTCCTGCCTTGCTGGTTTTGCATATCTGCTTGGCCTCTTTGTAATGCCCACGATGATCCTCTTTGCAATGATCGCCGGGATATTTACCGTGATCCAGTTCGTCATTGACGTTTACAAAGGCCGGACCAGTGAATACATCCTTCTCATAAACGCGACTATCTTTATCATCGCCATCATAGGCCTGCTGTCATTCGGCCTTAAGAATGCCGGAATGGATCTCTCTGCGTATACCGCTGGGCATATCTATGCATATATCGGCATGATAGCGGGAACCGGATTGCTCTATTTCATCCAGGTCTACCTGAAGGGCAAGGAAAAAATCCTGTATCCCGCAGCTCTTTTGGGATGTGGTGTCATCCTTGCCGCGATACTGTATATCACAAGCCCGCAGGTATACACGTTGCTCATCACAAATCTCTTCGCATTCTTTGGACAAGTTCCAGTTACCGATACCGTACAGGAGGCCCGCGGATGGACGATGGATAATGCCTGGACCACATTCAATTACGGGCTCCTGCTTATGATAGGGGGGACCCTTGTCATGATATACAACAACCTACGTGATGAGCACCCCCACCAGATATTTGCCCTGGTCTGGTCACTTGTGATGCTTCTCTCGACATGGCAGCATATCAGGTACGAATATTATCTCGCGATTAATATCGCATTGCTTTCTGCGGTCTGTATTTCATTTTGCGCCGAAAGGGGCGCCCCGCTCATGTACAGATTGATCTCTCCTTCAGGAGCTGCTTCACAAACCGATAACACACATGAAAAATCCACAGATGATGATCAGAAAGGAAAAAAGTCAAAAAAACACCAGAAAAAAACTTCTGCACCAAAGGACTATCAGATTGTATTTATCTTACTTACCATCATTACTGCCATTCTGGCGTTATTGTTTATCCATGCTTCATTCATGTACAGTTTTTCCAGCGCTAATTCCAATGGGATACAAATGAACCAGGACTGGCGCGAATCTCTAACATGGGTTGCGAACAGTACACCGGATACGGGCGTGGATTACCTAAAAACCTATGATCCTGAAACCTACATCGCGCCGAAAGACTCCTACGGGATTATGTCCTGGTGGGACTATGGCCATATGATCACGTATATATCTAAGAGAATCCCTAATGCCAACCCGTTCCAGCAGGGAGTCGCCGGTTCAACCGGTGCCGCAGCATACTTCATGTCTACATCAGAGAACATCGCAAACACGATCCTAGACAAACAAGGTACCAGATATGTAATAACGGATATCGAGATGGACAGCGGAAAATTCTGGGCAATGTCAACATGGTATAATTCAACAGCGGCAACTACACCCTATCAGATGACATTATTGGTACCGGTGGATGAGAGCCAGACAAATTATCGAACTACACAACTCAACATCAAGGATTACTACCTGACGACCGTTTCACGGCTTCATAATTTCGATGGTTCAATGACGGACACATCAACAGTTTATTATGTCGAATATGCTGATCCACAGATAAGCGGGATGTCATTGCCGGTAATGACCGCAGCTGTTGCAATGAATATAACCGCAGCATCTCAAAACGTTGAAGCATTCAATCTTGATGCGCCTGCAGGATACCATGCAGCGATCATGAGCCCTTCAATAATCGCTCCCCTGGATACCGTTCCCGCTCTCAGACACTATCGTCTTGTCCATGAATCGCCCACAAATGTCTTCGATTCCACCAAGATTGACATTAAATATGTCAAAACATTCGAATACGTCAAGGGCGCTCATATCAAAGGAGAGGGAATCATTGAAGTCCCGATCATATCCAACACGGGAAGGAACTTTACATACCGGCAGGAGAGTATCAATGGCGAGTTTATCGTCCCTTACTCAACCACCGGAAATCCCTATGATGTAAAGACCACCGGCAAATACCAGATTGTTGGGACGAGCCGACAGTTTGATGTTCCGGAATCTGCCATCATGCAGGGATTGACAATCCAGTAACGGAATCAATTTCTTTTTTTGGCTCTTCTCCCAATTTGGGATTAATGATTCGATAAAAAATCGCCCTCATTTGAGATCTCATTCTCATCAAAATCCTGCCCACCTCGGTCAG